>CBDUSI010000105.1:0-15653 GCA_965370045.1 uncultured bacterium
TTGGCTGGTTACAAAACTCCGGCTACGGAGTTACTCAATGCTAAAATGCTCTAGGGCTGGGGTATCGATGACCTCGACATGGCAAGCCGCGAGCACCGCGCGCGCACCCGCGAGGAAGTGCTCCGCAAGTGGCGGGAGGACTACCGCGACCTGGGGGCCGACGGTCTTTACTTCCAGACCGCCACCGAGCACGACAACCTGGAAGTCGGCGGCCACACCGTGGCGGCGCTGGCCCGCGACTGGGTCAACGACATCGCCGGGGCGCTTCTCGAAGATGAGCCCGGCCTCTACATCCAGTTCGGCCTGCATGCCATGAGCATCCTGGGGAACTACGCCGACCTCGCCGGCCTGGATCCGCGAGTCGCCATCGGCTGGGAGGATGGCGGGACCATTCCCTACTGCTACGACCCGGTGCCGGCCTACGACGGGCCAGATTTCGCCAAGCCCAGGGAGCTCAATACCGCCAAGAAGACCCTGGAGTACTCTCGCAAGCTGGCGGCATTTCGTCCGGGGACGGAGTTTGCCATGGTGGCCAAGGGCTGGACCTGCCTCCGGTGGGACACCGAGTTCGAGCACCACGGGCCCTTCGTCCTCGGCGAGCGCGACCGCGACTGGATTCGCCGCCGGCTGGCCGAACGCCAGGCGCGCTGGGACGAGGTCAACGGTTTATGGAAACGGCACTACCCGCTGGCCGCGCGCTTCTATCGGGACATCCTGGACTGCTCGCCGGCGAAGATGACCGTCACCGGGCTGATTGAGGACGGCATGTTCGGGGAGGCCATACAGCCCAGCGCAGCCATTTTCGCCGAGACGCTCTGGAACCCGCGCCGCGCTGACGAAGAGATATTGGAGCTGGCGACGAGCCCCTACTACCGGGCCCCGCGCTGAGCGCGGTTATCTGCCTTTCTTCTTCCTGATTTCGGCGCCCCGCCAGGCAGCCTCGGCGAATCGCTCCAACTCCAGCAGGCGGGCGTCGCGGACGGCGAAGACCAGACCCATCGGTTCCCCGGGCTTATCGTCCTTCTTGCCCCGCGCGCCCGCCTTGGCGGCGGCCGCGCGCCAGCGAGCGAACTCCATGGCCCACAGCCCGGCGGCCCGGCCGCTCGAAGCGCACCAGCCGGCGGTGGGGTAGCCCCGGGAGAGCAGGAAGCGCGCGCTCCTGGCGATGCACTCGCGCCCTGCCGGATCCGAGCGTCCCAGGCGGACCAGGACGACCAGCTTGCCGCGCAGCGCGGGGTCAATGAGTCCGGCCGCCGCCGCCGGAGAGTCCTCGGGCAGCGCCAGCCCGCCTCCGGGATTGAGCATATCTCCCCACATGAAGCCCCGGGCCTTCGGTGCACCCAGGCTCAGCGCCGCGCACAGCTCGCGGACCCGGTCGGCCACCAGCCGCCCGTTCTTGAAGCGGGTCCCGGCGGTGCGCTTATCGGTACGCATCCGCGGAGGCAGGCGCCCGCCGATGCCCACTCCGCCCGCCGGTACGGTGGCGGCCAGGTGCGCCAGCTGCTTTCTGAAAGCCTCCAGCGCCTCGGCCGAACGCGGGCAGGCCCCGGGCACCTCGCCGGGCGGCGGCAGAGCGTTATAGCTGGCCAGCACGTGCCCGCCGTCGGGTATCTTCCCGTCGCGGGCGCGGCGCATCCAGCTCCGCGGGGCCTTCTTCGGATCGGCGCCCAGGCGGGGCACGGGGGTCTTCAGCTGATAGTCGCGTCCCGCCCGGTAGGCCTTCCCTCCGGCGGAGGTGACCTCCACCGGCGCGCCCGCGGCCGGCACTGCGTTGCGCGCGGCCAGGTAGCTGCGCTCGGTGCCGCGCAGGTAGTGGCTCTCGCTCCGGTGCCAGACCATCTCCACGCTGGCGGGGCTCTTCTCGGCCAGCGCCGGCGAGGCGCCCAGCGCGTCCAGGAAGGGCACCAAGTCGAGGCCCAGCGAGACGGCCAGCCCGGCCAGGTCCCGGGCGTCGGCGCGGGTCCTCGACTCCGGCAGATGCCAGAAACCACCACCGGTCACTACCAAGTGGCTCAGCCGGTAGGCGCCCAGGCCACCGATGAGCTCGCGGTCGGACTGGGCCAGGCGCCCGTCGAAGTTGATCTCCGCGGCGCGTAGCGGGTGCGCCGGCCAGTCTTCTACGCGGCAGGAGAACATTTCCGGCTCTGCACCGTCGGCGCTCAGCCAGCCCAGCGTTGAGGCCGCGGCCAGGAAGCCCTCCCGGGAGCGCGCCGCGACGATCAGCGCCTTGGCGCTCACCGAGATCGCGTAGGCGCCGGGGCGGTCCGGGACGGTAACCGCGCGCCCGGCCAGCCACTTGGCCTCGGCCTTGCGCGAGGCGTTCAGCAGGAACACCGATCCGGGCTCGACGCCGCGCTCCAGAATCTGCTCGAAGCTCCGTCCCCGATGATCGAACGCCCGGCCCGAGCGCCAGAACTGCCAGAAGGCCGCCGGCCGGGACATGCGCTTTCCGACCAGTCCGGTGAACTGGCGGACCAGCGCCGCGTCGGCCTTGCCGCCGCTGGTCACCAGCGGCCGCCGGCCCTTGGGGCGGAAGTTGTCGCCGGCATCACCGGGGGCCAGGCGCCGGGGAGTCGGCACCACCCGGGGCGGGACCACCCGCAAGTCGTCGAGTTCCACGACCGCCGGACCGTCCACGCGTACCGAGAGGCGCAGGCGACTCGCGCCGCGGAGGGTAAAGTTAATCCGCAGCGGCCGCCAGTCGTGCCCGAGTGCCCCGCCGGAGAGCTGGCGGGCTGCCAGGGGGGTCTCCGCGCCGGCCTTCTCCAGAGCGGTGAGATACAGGTGCACCCGGCCCTTCTCGCCGATGGTCCCGCGAACCAGAAGCTCCAGGGTATAGTTGCTGCCGGCCTTGGCGGCGAACTCCAGGCTGGCCTTTCTGCCCGCTCCCCGCTCGGCCGAGAGCCGCCCGCAGCGGCCCCGGCCCCCCGCCAGGGTCAAGCCACCCACGCGCTCGAGGGCCAGCCTGGCGTCGGGGCTGCCGGACGGCCGGACGGCGACGCCGGCCTCTCCCGCGGTCACCTCCCCGCGGACGCGGACCACCAACCGGTAACGCTGTCCCTTCTTCAGAGAGAGAGTCTGTCGCGCGGCGGCGCTTCCCGGCCTGGCCAGATCGGCCCTCAGCGAAAACTTGCCGGAGTAGGCCGGACCCGCGACGCGGGCCACGCCACCCGAGAGCTTCCAGCCCGCCGGGAACGCCGCCTTACCCTCCGCGGCAATCTCGAAACCGGGATTGGCCAGCGAGCGCCGCTCGGGGACGGGGGGCTTGCGCCTTCTCAGGCGGTGGAGCTCCAGGCCGTCAAACTCCAGGCGCCCGGCGCCCCTCATGAAGAGCTCGACGACCACCTTGCCGGAAGCCGGGACCATGAACTCCAGCTCGCGCCGCTCCCACTCGGAGCGGCCGACCTCCCGGGGCTCGGCGGGCGCCAGCTTCCAGCCCTTCCAGGGATCCTTGCCCTCGAAGCTCCATCCCGAAGGCTCCGCTGCCGTCCCGGCGCGGGCGACGGGCGCGGCGGAAAGCGCCAGCGCCAGGAGGGTGAGCGGGAATCGCGCGCGCATGGCCTCGCTATCTCAAGCTACCGGGTAACTCCCGAACTCGCGGCCGGCCTCCAGCATTGCCGCGTAGTTGGCGACCGGCACGTAGTCGGCCACCGAATTTCCGGTGCCCAGGCACCAGCCGCCGCCGGGGGCGCAGTCGCGGATCATGCCCCGGGTGTACTCGCGTATCTCCTCGGGAGAGAGGCGGCATATCTTGTCGACGTCCAGCCCCCCGCACATGGCAATGCGCTCACCCCAGCGGCGCTTGGCATCGGCCACCGGCATGATCACGTCCTCGAAGGAGTGCTTGGCATCCCAGCCGCAGGCGATGATGTCGTCCATGACGTCGGTGAGGTTCCCGCAGGCGTGGAGCACCGCGATCTTGCCCTGCGCGTGGATGGCGTCCACGATCTTCTTATGCCAGGGGAAGACGTGCTTGCGCAGGAGGTCGGGAGGCAGCATGGTCTGGGTCTTGAAGCCCATGTCGTCGCCCAGATTGAGGAACTCGGTGTTCTCGAACCCCGCCAGGCGGGTGAAGATATCCACCAGAGTCGTGCCGATCCTGGTGAACATCTCCTCGACCAGCTTCTGGTCGTCGACCAGCGCGTAGGAGAGGGGCTCGTAGCCCATCAGCCACATGACGTTCTCGAGCACGCCGCCGGGCCCCAGGGGCTTCACCTTCATGCCCTCGGGAAGCGCCTCCAGCGCCGCCTCGATCGGCAGGAAGTGCTCGTCGCGGACCTGGGGCCACTCGTAGGCCTCGAAGGCCGCGCGGTCGGGGATGGTGTTAACCTCGGTGTTCACGTAGGTGCGACCGTCCTCGGAGGAGGTCCGCTCCCTTCTCGGAAACGAAAAGAGCGTACCCTCGCCGAGATAGTCGTAGCCTGTCTTGAGGTGAAACTCAGCCAGGCCCGCGGCACGCAGCCGGGCCTCCTGGGGGTCAGACGCCCGCCCCGGAAACTCGCGCCCGATCACCGCGTCCATTATGGGCTGATTGGCGAATATCTCGAAGAAGGGCACCCGGTCGGGCTCGCCCTCCAGGCGCAGGCACTTGGCCAGGCGCGTCCAGTCCGGCGAAGGCTTGAAGCCGAACTCCACTCCGGGCATGGGCGTCTCCTTAAGCAGGTGAGCCGACGCGCGCGATTATCGTCCGGGATGACCCCGGCTTCAAGGGCGGTAATTCCGCCGCTGCCCAGCTCAGGGCACGATGCTGCCGAGGATCACCGGGTGCGATGCTCCGGTGGCGCCGGGCAGGTTGGCCGGCCGGCCGGAGACGGTCTCGTTGGCCAGCACCGCGTGGGCGATGGCCTCCTTGGCGTCGGCGGGCAGGCCGAACTCGTCGGAGGGCAGGAGCGGAGTGCCCTCGGGCAGTTCGCCGGCTATCATCTCCACCAGCAGCTTGTTGCGCACTCCGCCGCCGGAGACGATCACCTCGTGCAGCGGCCCCTTGGGTAGCACGAACTCCTTGATCGCGCCGCCCACCGTCCGGGCGGTCAGCGCGGTAACGGTGGCCAGGATGTCGGCGTCGGACATTCCCCGGTGCCGGCCCTTGCCCAGCACGGTGGTCGCGAAGCGCGAGCCGAACTCCTCGCGCCCGGTGGAGCGCGGCGGCGGGCGGCGGAAGAAGGGATGGCGCAGGAGCTCATCGAGAAGCTCTCCCGATACCCGGCCCTCGGAGGCCATGCGCCCCTCGGGATCGAAGCCGCGCTCCCCGCCGGTCAGCGCGCGGACGGTCTCGTCGATCACCATGTTGCCGGGGCCGGTATCGAAGGCCAGCACGTCTTCGGGCCTGGCGGCGGGCGGCAGGTAGGCCACGTCGGCCGTGCCCCCCAGGTTCAGGATGGCGCGTCCGACCTTCTCGTCGGTGAGCATCAGCCAGTCGGCGTAGGGCACCAGCGGTGCGCCCTCGCCGCCGGCGGCCATGTCCCGCGAGTGGAAGTCGTAGACCACCGGGGCACCCAGCGTCTCGGCGAGCAGCGCCCCGCAGCCGATCTGCCAGGAGCCGGCCTTCTCGCGCCCGACCACCCGCGGCGGCGCGTGCCACAGGGTCTGACCGTGACTGCCGACCAGGTCGGCGCCGCCGGGGGCGAGCCCCGCGCGCTCCAGGGCTCCCAGCCCCGCGGCGGAGAACTCCCCGGTGATGCGGACCTCCAGCTCCACCAGGTCGGCCAGGGCTGCCTTGGCGGCGTGGAACACTCCCAGGAGCTCCTCGCGCAGTTCGGCGGGGTAGGGCCGGTGCTCGAAAGCCAGAAGCGCCCAGCGCAACTCAGGCCCCGAGCCGTGGATCTCGACCAGCGCGGCGTCGACGCCGTCGGCGCTGGTGCCGCTCATCAGCCCCAGCACCCGGCGGACGTCCTTGGCGGCCAGCTCAATCAGTCGCTTCATGGCGGCTCCAGAATCTCAACCGGGACCTTTCGTGCCGCATTATAGCCACTGAGGAACGCGCGCGGGCGCCAAAAATAAGCGCGCCGGCTCCCCCCGGCGCAACGACTCTTGAAGGTTACCCTCTCCGGCCCGCCTCAGTTGCCCTCGTGAAGAATCAGCCACATACCGTTCTCGTAGACAAAAGTCATGACTGCCGGGCGCAGTTCGGGGGGGTGATCCTTGGCGACCACGTCGACTCTCACGCTGACCAGAAGCTCCCGGCCACCCTTGCGCGCCTTCATGTTCCTGGGATCGAAGACCACGTAGATGTCAGCGGGGTAATCCTGGATCACCTTGCTGATCTCGTTGCGGCCGTCCAGGCCAGACTCCCACCGCTTGCGCCACTTGCTCTTGCGGCTGTAGCAGGAGATGACGTTCTCGGCTTCCCTGGCGTTCCAGGAGCGCCACCATAGCTGGAGGGTCTGCCTCACCGATGCGCGGCTGGCCGGGTTGCCTATCAGGCCCCGTCTGCGCAGTTCCTTCTCGTCCAGGGCCTTCTCGGCCAGGTCCTTGGCGCGGGCGGCGATGCCGCTGCGGTCGGGGATGGGGATGTAGCCGCGGTAGGGCGAGACCAGGCTGAAGGCCCCACCGCGCTTCATGCGCGAGAACATCAGCACCGCCGGCCCGACCCGGGGGTTGAGCGTACGGCGCCCGGGATCCTGGACCTTGGCGGGCACTCTGGGCACGTTGACGATCACCCTTCCGGGACGGAGCACACTCTTCCCGTCACGCCGAACCGGGCTCTTGAAGACAGTCTCGACGCGGAAGGTGATCTGCACGGCGACCTTCGGGTCCAGAACCAGATTGGCCTCCTCGATAGTCCCGATGGACACGTAGGTGGCGTCGATCATCGTGCCCAACACGGTGTGGGGACCGGGCAGCTTGAGGTCCACCCGCCCGCGGTCCGAGGCCTTGGTGTACTTGCCGGCGGCGACCAGTCTGATCACCGCGATGACATTCTCGCTGGGCGCCGCCAGCCCTTCGGTGTCGGAGATCAGCTCGAAGACCGTCTTGCGGGTGAACACCGAGGTCCGCCCGCCGATGGGCGGACGCAGGAAGTAGACCGCGACGACGCCTTTCTGGGGCCAGGCTCCGTCGTGAACCTTGCCGAAGCGCACCCGGAAGGTCTTGGCCCGGTCCGAGAAGGAACCCTGGAGCACCGAGACGACCCGGCACTCGGCCAGGCCCTTGTCCCAGACCTTGAGCGGTTGGGCGACGACGATCAGCGGTGCGCGGGACGCCCGCACCGCCAGGGCGTCGGCCGCCTGGGGCGAAATACTCGCGCGGGCTCCCGGCACGCCCCCCGGGTCCGCGGCGCGGGCGGCGCCGGCGGCGCCGGCGATCAGCAAGAGGCTCAGAGCGAGTGCGAGGCGCATCAGTCTCCTCCCGGCGGGCCGAAGCGGCGACCCCGCAACAGCATCATCCCCCGGACGAGTTCCCAGAGGCCTTCCGCCTACAATATAACATCGACAATCTGGGAAGATAGCTTGAGACCGGCCGCGCACCGCCGCCTAGTCAACACTAAGTCGTTGAACGACGTGGCCTTGCGGTGCGGCGGCGATCCATGGCCCCGCCTTCGACGCGCGGCATGATCGCCAGCCGCCTGACCGGCGGCACGTTTACCGTGTCTTGACTGCCGCACGTGCGGGAGGCTAGAATCTCCGGGGCCGGTGGCGGAGAAGGGAATGACCGCGGACGAGCAGACACCAGAGGAAGCCAAGGCGACGCCCCAGGAAGCCGGGGGGCAGCCCGGCGCCCCCTGCATCCTGGTCGCCGACGACGTGGCGCTGATGCGCAGCCTCCTGCTCCGTACGCTGACCAAGGAGGGCTACGAGGTGATCGATGCCCGGAACGGCAAGGAAGCTCTCAAGAAGGCCCGGCAGCGCAAGCCGGACCTGATCCTGCTGGACAGCATGATGCCGGTCATGAGCGGCATCGAGTGCCTGGAGGCGCTCAAGGCCGACCCGGAGACGGCCCATATCCCGGTGATAATGTGCACCGCCAGGACCGAGAAGTTGGACGTGATCGCCGCCGCCAAGCGGGGCGCCAGCGATTATATAATCAAGCCCTTCAAGATAGAGATCCTCATGGAGCACGTGGCCCAGCATCTGCCCGCGGACAAACGCCTTCCCGGCGCCTAAAGGAACTTCCCCCTCCCGACGATAGCTAAGGTTGACCGCCGGTGTTCAAGGCGGCGACCGGATGCTGCAAGGGAGGGAACGATGGAAACAGAAGGCTACTGTGTCAAGTGCAAGGCCAAGAGATTGATGCTCGATGCCAGCGTGGTGACCATGAAGAACGGCCGGCCCGCTGCGCGGGGCAAGTGCCCCAGCTGCGGAACCGGCATGTACAAGATTCTTCCGAAAGCCAAGGGGGGCCCGTAGCCCCTCGTACTGGCAAATGGTTTCCTGCTGAACCACGTTTGCCTCGATCAGCAGTTGGCGGCCCCCGGCTAAGGCCAAGCCCGGGGCCGCTTTCTTATTGCCCGCGTCCGGCCTCCCGCCTGGAGCGCGACTTGTCCCCCGTTAGATAATGCCTAAAATGCAGGCGGCTTTCTTGGAGAATGCCACCTTGAAGAACCAGAGCGCCTGGAGCCGACTCCTGCTCTTCCTGCGCGAGGTCGCCGGCTGGGCCTTCGTATCGTTGGTCACCGGCCTCTTCGGGGGGGGCTTCGTGTTCGTCCTGGACCGCGGGCTGGGCTGGTGCGCCGGGCTTCGCGGGGATATCCCCCCCTGGATCGTCTGGGCGCTGCCCGCCGCCGGCGGCGCTCTGGTGGGCCTGGCCCTCTGGAAGCTGGGCCGGGGGGCCGAGGGTGAGCCGATGCCCAAATACATCCGGGCGGTGAACCGCGCGGGCGGAACCATTCCCTTCGCCCACGGTGCCGCCGCGTTCCTGGGCTCCTTCGTGACCCTGGGCACGGGCGGCAGCGGGGGCACCACCGGGCCGGCGGTGCTGGCCTCCAGCTACTTGTCCAGCGCGCTGGCCGGACGCAGCGGCGGGCTGCTCCGCTTCTTCAACATGGCCGAGAGCGGGCGGCAGCGTTTCGCGGTCTGCGCCGCGGCGGCAGCCATCAGCGCGATCCTCAGGGCGCCGGTGGGCGGCGGCATCCTGGCGGTGGAACTCCTCTTCCGCAAGAACCTCGACTACCAGCGGCTCTTCGCGGCGATGCTCTCCAGCGTGTCCGGATACCTGGTCTTCGGCGCGCTGAGCGGGGACTTCGCGCCGCTCTTCGACCGCCCTGGTCAGACCGTTCCGGGGCTGGGCATGGTGCCCTGGGTGCTGGGGCTGGTGTTGGCCGTGGTGGTGATGAGCCTGGGCTTCGTCTGGCTCTACGAGAAGATCTACCGGCTGGCGGGCCGACTGCGCCTGCCGCCGCCCGCGCGACTGGCGCTGGGCGGGCTCTTCGTGGGGCTGGCCGCGCTGGGACTATACTTCGCCGGCGGCGGGAACGGCACCCAGGTGATGGGCACCAGCAAGGCCTTCATGCTCAAGGTGGTGAGCATGGATCACGCGCGGGACGTGCTGGCCGATCCGCAGGCCCGCGTGGCCCTCTGGTTCGTAGCCGTGTTCCTGGTCGCCAAGCTGGCCGCGACCTGCGTGACCGTGGGCACCGGGAACGTCGCCGGGTTCGTAATGCCCACGCTGCTCCTGGGGGCCTTCGCCGGGCACCTCTGCGCCGGGCTGGCCGGGTGGAACGCCGCCGAGAACGTCACCGAGCACGCCGCGCTGCTCTGCGCGGGGATAGCCGCGGCGCTGGCCGCCACCATCAACTGCCCGCTGGCGGCCATCATCATCGGACTGGAACTCTTTGGCCTGCGCTTCGCGTGGGTCTCCGCGGTGGCCGCGCTGGTGGCCTACAAGTTGACCCAGGACCGCGCCGTCTACCAGCTGGGCCTGGGCGCGCGCCGGGTGCTGGTGGCCGACGACGACGCCAACCTCCGGCGCGTCGTGGCCAGGCTCTTCTCACACGCAGGCTACGAGGTCGAGGAGGCCGCCGACGGCGGCGAAGCCATCGAGAAGCTGACCGCGGGAGAAATGCCCGACCTGGTGGTCCTCGACCGGCAGATGCCGGTGATGAGCGGCGAGGAGGTGCTCGCCAGGATCCGCGGCGGGGCAGCCACCGCGACGCTGCCCGTGATCATGCTCACCGCACGCGCCGCGGAGGACGAGGTGGTCGAGGGCCTGGCGTCCGGGGCCGACGACTACGTGCCCAAGCCCTTCCGCCAGAAGGAGCTCTTGGCCCGCGCCGACCGGCTGCTGACCCGCGCTCGCGCCCACGAGGGCGCCGTGCTGAAACGCGACTAATCCGGCGCGCGGCGGCGGTGCTCGAAAAGCTCCGGGCCGGAGCGGAGAAAAAGGACTGAATCAGAGGCGGTAGACCCACTCAGGGTCGGCCAGTTCGCGCTCTATCTCCGCCGCGCGGGAGCGTTCTGGGCACGAAAGCTCCCCCCGCGCCGCCCCCCGGGCGGAAAGCTGCGCCGTGAGTTCTTCCCCCAGGCGCTCCGCGGCGCGCTCGACGCCCAGCCCGGTCAGCGAGGTCATGAACTCGTCGTGCCGGCGTCCCTCGCGGTAAGCCGGCGCGTCGCGGCCGGCGGGCTCCGCCAGCCAGCGCGCGGATTCTTCGGCCAGAGTCCCGGCCAGCACCGACGCCGTGACCAGCACGGCGCGGCGCTTGCGACGCTGGGCCAGGCCCGCGATCTTCCGGCCCCGGACGGCGAGGTCCGCGGGCGGCCGGAACCCGGCCTCGACGCCCAGCCGCGCGAGGGCCCCGACCAGCAGGCCATAGAAGTTCTCGTAGGACTCGCGGATGTCCCCGGGGCTCTCGGTCACCAGAGTGACTGCGGGGCTGGGCGGCCCCAGGAGCACCGTCCCCCCGCCCGAGCGCCGGCGCAAGACGGGGACTCCTTCGGCGCGCAGAGCTTCGAGGTGCAGGTCGCCCTCTGTCGACCGCGCGGTGCCCAGCACCGCGCAGGGCTCTCCCGACGTCCACAGGAACCAGGCCGGTTCGGCGCATCCGGCGTCCAGGGCTTCGAGAACGGCCTCCTCGCAGGCCAGGGCGCGGAGGGCATTCACGGACCCGAGGTCGATCAGCCTCATCGCGAAGCCTGTTCAGCGCGCGGCGAACAGTCGCATGGCCTCGGCCTGCACTGCCTTGAGGGGTGCGCCGCTCTCGGCCGCCAGGCGGCGGCAGTCCTCGTACTCCGGGCTGGCGGTGACTAGCTGGCCCTCGAGCAGCCCGCACTTGACCCGCACCGGGCCCCAGCGGGTTTCTACCTCTTCGAAGCGGCGCTCAAGCTTGAGGCGGCTCACCGGGGTGTAGCGCAGGCCCAGCGTGGAGGTTTCGCGGAAAATGGCCCGGGCCACGGGAACCAGCTTGCCGGAGGGGACCAGCACCGAGAGCCGGAAGCCCGCGCGGTTCTTCTTGAGCGTGGCTGGCAGCAGCGAGACCTCCAGCGCGCCCTCGGCGGGCAGCCGCTCGAAGAGATAGCCGAGGATCTCGCCGGGGAGGTCGTCGAGCGTGGCGCTGACCTCCAGCATCTCCTCGTCGCCGCCGGCGTCCGCGGCGCGCTCACCGATGAAGACCCGCAACATGTTGGGCAGGCGCTCGTCATCGCGAGTCCCCAACCCCGAACCGACCGCGGCCAGTTCCATCTCCGGCACCGGGCCGAAGCGCCCGGCTAGGGCGACCAGCAGCGCCGCGCCGGTGGGGGTGGTCATCTCGACGCCGGGCAGGCCCGGCCGCACCTCGCGGCCGCGGAGCAGCTCGACCACCGCCGGAGCGGGGACCGGCAGCTTGCCGTGGGCGCACTCCACTACCGCGTCGTGACCCAGGGCTGGAGGCCCCGAAGAGACTTGGTCAACGCCCAGAAGCTCCAGCGCGGCGGTCGCGCCGACCACGTCGGCTATCGCGTCGGCGCCGCCGACCTCGTGGAAGTGGACCTCCTCGGGGGTCGTGCCGTGCACCCGGGCCTCGGCCTCAGCTAAGCGTCGAAAGACCGCCTCGGCGCGCCCGCGGGCGCGGGTGGCCAGGGAAGATGACTCCAGCACAGCCAGGACCTCGGCGAGGCCGCGGTGGTGGCCGCCGACGGCGGCTTCCACCACGAAGCGGGTGCCGGCCAGCCCGCTGCGCCGCTCTCGCGCGGCCGAGAGGGCCACGCCCTCCAGGCCGGTGGAGAGCACCGCCTCGCGGACGCCCTCCAGCGGGGCGCCGGCGTCGAGCAGCGCGCCGACGACCATGTCTCCGGCCGCGCCGGCGAACGGGTCAAAGTGGGCTATGCGCACGTCCTTCTCGTCCTCACTTTCCGTCCCGATTCTCCCCGGCGCGGGTCTCGATTCAAGCAAAGCGGGCAGCCCCGCAAGGGCTGCCCGCCGTGATGGGTCCGGTGAGTCCGGCGCGCTACTTGTCTGCGGCCTTCTTCTCGGCGGGAGCCGCCGCCGCGCCGCCCTTGTGCTTGGCAGGACGACCGTCGCCGCCATCCTTAGTGCGCAGCAGGCGGCGCGCCTGCAGGAACTTGGTGAGCACCTCGGGCTTGGGCGTCTGGTGGGCTTTGCCCTCGGCGATGGCCGCCGCGTTGCGCAGGGCGAACTCTTTCTCTTCCTGGGCCGTGAGGAAGAGCTTGGTGTTGGGGTCCGGATCGCACTGTCCCAAAGCGTCGAGGCAGTTCTTGCGCAGGAGGACCGTGTTGGTCTTGGTGTTGAAGACCTTGACCAGGTCCGGCGCGGCGGCCTTGACCTTGAAGAGCCCCAGAGCCCGGATGCAGGGGTTGCGGACCTTGTCGGGCCGGTTAAACAGCGCCTTCTGGCAGGCGTCGGCGGCGTCGAGCACGCGCAACTGGGTGCGGCGCGGCTCGATCTCCAGGAGCGCCAGCGCGGCGCGCGCAGCCATCTCCTCGCGCTTCTGCTTGGTGACGCCCGGTCCGGTCTTGCCCAGAGCCTTGAGGATGTCCTCCCTGAGGTTCACGCCCTTGGTCGTGCGGGCGATCATGGGGAACTTGCCGAACTTGGCCTGCTCATCGGCCAGCTCTTCCTTCTTGATCAGCAGGGCCACGGGGATGAGCTTGAGGGCCCGGCCCTTGGCCAGCCGCTCCAGCACCCCGTCGATCTTCTTCTCCTCGTCGAACTTGGTGGTGAGGTCGACCTTGAGCTTGGTGGATATCAGGATGAGGTCCTTGGGCGGGAAGGTGCCAGCCTTGTTGAGCGCGTCGCGGCCGCTGGTCGCCCGGCTAACGCCCCAGCCGTGCTCCTCGATGAGCGGCTTGATCAGCTTGAAGGCGTCGTCGTCCTCCTCGACCACCAGTATCTGCAGCGGCCCGGCCTTGCTGATGGCGTCGGACAGGGCGGCGACCACCTTCTCCGAGCCGGGGAAGGGCACCACCGGGTCCATCTTGGCCAGGGCGATGGCCGCCGAAACGCGCACGCGGTCGTCCTTGCTGTCCAGCGCGTCAATGAGCGGCTGGCCCTCGTGCTCGGGCTTGACCTCCGCGGAGGTTATCAACTCGGGAGCGACGACGGGGGTGGTCTTGCCCGCGTCGGGCTTCTTCTTGGCGACCGTCTTCTTCTTTTTGCGCTGCCACCAGCGCTTCTTGCCCGACTCCGGCTCCGCCTCCACCTTCTTCTTGGGCTCGACCTTCCTCCTGACCGGCTTCCTGACCCGCCGCTTGATGATCCGGCCGCGCTTGTCGCGCAGCGGCTCGGGCGGGGCCACCGGGGGAAGCAGGCTGCCATGGGGGTCGAGCAGGGGCAGGAGGTCGATGGCCGCGGAGGCCACCTCGTGGCGGCCGTCGCGCAGGGCCTTGCCCACCGCGCGGTAGAGGTAGCGCGGCCCGCAGGCCTCGGCCAGCAGATTCATGTCCACCAGCAGTTTGGCGCGGTCGTCGAGAATCTTCCTGCCGGCGTCGGTCATGGTCGCCGGGCGCCCGGAGATCTTGATAGCGTCGCCGATGGCCTCGACCTCCTCGCGCTGGGCGAGTTCCACGGAGAGGAGCAGCGGGAACATGCGCTGGTATGCCGGGGAATGCTCGAGGCACTCGTAGATCAGGTCCTCGGCCAGCTCCTCGTTCCAAGAGTAGACCGGCACGCGGCGGTAGGTCAGCGCGTCCTTGCCGTCCTTGTCCTTCTTGAGCTCCCAGATCACCCCGTCGTACTCCAGGGCCTCCTCGGGCACACCGGTGCTCTCCATATAGTACCGGTTGGCCAGCAGGTAGTAGTAGTCGGCGTAGCCGGTCATGTCCCTGGTAGTGTCCAGGCCGGTAATCTTGCGCAGCGCGTAGGCCACCTTGCCACGCAGGGGCTCGCTGGTCTTGGAGTTGTCGTAGAGGCGCTTCAGCGCGGGGACCGACCGGTTGTCGGCGGGGGTAATGTCCGAAAGCGCCAGCGCCAGGGTTTCCTTGAAGAGGTCGTCTCCGGTGTCCACCAGCTGAACCATGGCCAGCGTCCCGCGGGTGCCGATGCGGCTGAGGGCAATGCGCACCAGCGCGCGGCGCTCGTCGGAGCGGTCGGAGAGGTACTTGGCCAACTCGGGCACCGCGTACTGGCCGATGCGGCGCAGCTCGTGGAGGGCCTTGACGCGCTGCAGTTCGTGGGTCTTGACGTCAATGGCCTGGTTGACGAACTTCCTGATGCGATCCGGGTCGGTCAGCCGGGCGCGCCAGTACTTGCTATGCAACTCCCAGATGACCATGGGTGAGCGGCCGACATCCGGGCTGCTCATCATGCGGATCATCGTCTTGAGCCCGGCGCGCTTGACCAGCCTGGCGGCGATGTCCACGTTGACCAGCTTCAGGAGCTTGTCGAACTCCTGGCGGGCCTTGCTGAACTCCCCCTTGTCGAACCACACGACGCCCTTGGCCCAGATCTTGTCGGGGTTCTTCTCGTCGCCGTTTTCGCCGGCGCGGAGGGTCCCTCCGAACAGCACGATCCCACCCAAGACGGTCAGCAGCACAGCCCGACGCGATAGTTTGACCATCGCCGCGGTCCTCCTCACCCAGTGTGCGAGAATGGCAAAAATCTCCCCCTCCGAGCGGTTTTGCGCCCCGTCCGGAGCCTTCCAAAGTCCCGGAAAATTCTAGGGACCGCCAGAAACCCGTCAAGGCCAAAAAGGGCCGCGTGCCCGCGCCGCCTGGGCCCGCGGTCCCAGACCACTCGTTTTCCGGCAGCGGCGCCTTGATTCCGCCTCAGCGGCGACTATACTCCGCTCGGGGGCATAGCTCAGTCGGTAGAGCAACGGCTTTTTAAGCCGTAGGTCGTGGGTTCGAGTCCCGCTGCCCTCACAAGTGGAGCGCGGCGCTGGAAAGCGACATAAGAGGGCGACCCCATCGTCTAGCCAGGTCCAGGACACCGGGTTTTCATCCCGGCAACACGGGTTCAAATCCCGTTGGGGTCGCCAACCTTTCTTGCACTTAAGCCCCAGTCTTAGTGGAGCTTTCACGAGGCTCCTTGGACTCTATTGCGTCCTGCGCACCATATGCGCACCACGCAGGCCCCCCCAATTCTTTCACGCGCTCTGAGACAGCCTTGACGGCAGCCCTCAGTAGTTTGGGGTTGGGCTTGGCGTAGTCTCCATGCTCATTTGGGCGGAACCATGCCTAGCCAGTGTCATGATGGCGTGCCTCCCTGGAACTGGTCCAGGTCTAGAGTTGCACTTTAGACCTGTGGTCTTCACCCCGAAATCTGGTCCACCCGGGATGTGAATT
>CBDUSI010000106.1:0-15487 GCA_965370045.1 uncultured bacterium
GAATATCGACCAACACACCCCCAGTCCTTTAGAGAATTAGCAGACACAGCCTAGACCTTCACCTCAGAAAGCGCGTCCCGCTTCGTGAGGCATTCCACGTTGAACGCACTCTGGGCATGTTCACCGCAGCACAAATGGTGGCGGGCGAAACTGACCACCCCGCCAGCAGCCTGTTCATCAGTCCGATGAGATTCCAATGGCATCGCCTGAGTGGCGGGATGCTCCGCGACGCTGAAATGATCGGCGAGTTCTGGGACAGGGTCGATACCGCCGCGGCCAAACCGTATCCGGAAGCTTGCGATGAACTCCTCAACATGGCCAAGGACCCCAGCCTGACGGCCAGGCTGAAGGGAATGAAGCCCCCTTACTCACTATTCGCAGTCATCTCATCCATTGCAACGGTCAGGAGCGATGCATGCTCGTTGGGCATGCTGCGCGCCGCCCGATTGGCGGTCGGCTGCCAGCTCCACAAGCTCAAGTTCGGCGCGCATCCCCAGAAATTGACCGACCTGACCGCCAGCTTCCCGAAGCTGTTCAAGAAGATTCCCACCGACCCCTTCAGCGGCAAACCCATGCTCTACAGGAAGACCAAGACCGGTTTCGTGGTCTACAGCGTGGGCGGCTGGGACCGCTCGGACAACGGCGCGCCCAATCCCTACGGCAGCGCCTACGAGCCCGACCTGGTTTTCATTGTGGACTCAGCCAAGTTCAAGGCCTACCAGGCCAAGCAGCGCCAGATCCTCAAACGCCGCAAGCTCCGGCGATCTACTCCTCCGGCGGCTCCACCTCCGACCCCGGCAGCACCGAGTCCCGGCCGAACTGCTCCTTGATCTCGTCGATGGCCCGGTCGAGCTTCTCGGCGCGCTTCTCGTCCTCGTCTTCGAATAGTTCGCCCTGCGAGGCGCCCTGCCCTTCCTTTTCCAGATTCGAGAGAGACACGCCCAGCAGCCGCAGCGGCCGGCCGCACCTGCCAAGGCGTTCCTCCAGGAGCTCGCAGGCCACCTCGCGGATGCGCCGCGTGGAGATCAGGCCCCGGGGCAGCGTCTGCGCACGGGTCACAGTGGTGAAGTCCGGGTAGCGCGCCTTGATGTTCACCGTTCGCGCGCGGCAGCCCTCCTCGCGCAGCTCGCGGGCCACGCGCTCGACCAGTCGGCCGAGATGCCCGCGCAGTTCCGCGGCGTCGGCGATGTCTTCCGGGAAAGTGATCTCCGCGCCGATGGACTTGGCCTCGCCCCCGGGCTCCACCGCGCGGTCGTCCATGCCCCGGGCCAGCTCCAGCAGGTGCTCCGCGTAAGAACCTAACAGGTGTTCCAGCGTTTCGGGCGGATACTTGAAAAGGTCGCCGACCCTCTCGATGCCAATGCCGGCCAGCTTCTTCCCGGCGACCTTCCCCACCCCCCAGATGCGCGAGACCTCCAGAGGCGCCAGGAACCCGGCTTCCTCGCCGGGCCGCACCACTACCAGCCCGTCGGGCTTCTCGAGGTCCGAAGCCACCTTGGCCAGGAACTTGTTGGCGGCCACGCCCACCGAGCAGGAAAGCCCCAGCTCCTCGCGCACCCGCCGCCTGATGTCGCGGGCGATCTCCTCGCCGGTCCCGAAGAGCCGCTCCGAGCCGGTCACGTCCAGGAAGGCCTCGTCGATGGACAGGCCCTCCACCAGGTCGGTGTAGCTGCGGAATATGGCGAAGACCTGCCGGGAGACCCCGGCGTAGCGGGGCATGCGCACGGGCAGGAAGACCCCGTGGGAGCAGAGCCGGTGGGCCCGCGCCGCGCTCATCGCGCTGTGCACCCCGAAGACGCGCGCCTCGTAGCTGGCCGCCGAGACCACCCCGCGACCCTCCGGCGTGCCGCCGACGATCACCGGCTTGCCGCGGAGCGCCGGGGCGTCCAGCACCTCAACGGACGCGTAGAACGCGTCCATGTCCACGTGAAGAATCGCGCGCGTCATGGTTGCATTAATTATAGGGGCCGATAGAGTGCGCTCAAGACCGGAGGACGACATGCGACTCGACGAGAAGCTCTGGGACGTGCTGGTTCTCGGCGGCGGCCTGGCCGGCGCCGCGGCCGCGAGGGAGGCGGCCCGCGCGGGCCGCGACGCCCTGCTAATCGAGCGGCGACCGCTCTTGGGCTGGGAGCTCTGCTGGGCCCACGCGCCGGAGATCGGCGGGGGCATCGGGACTCTCGCGGAGGAACTGCTCGCCGGGCTCGAATCCGCCGGCGCCCTCGCAGGAGGCCAGGCCGACCCCGCCGTCGCCGAACTGGTTCTCGACGAAATCGCCGGGCGCGCCGGGGTCAATCTGCTCTACTACGCCCAGCCAGTCCGCCTGGCCGCCGAGGACGGACGCGCCATCGCCGCAATCGCCGCGACCAAGGGCGGGCAGCGCGCATACCGGGCGCGGACCTTCATCGACGCCACCGCGACGGGGCTTCTCTGGAAGCAGTGCGGCGCCGAACCGCAAGGCGCCCGCGAGGCCGCCTCCCGCTTCTCCCTTCACTTCTGGGTGCCGAAGGCAAGAGAACATGCCGCCGACTTGGGCGATATCGGCCCTGTTCAGAACGTGACGCTTAAGCCCGGCGTCTGGGACAACGCCCTGGAATTGGCTTTTGCCTTGGATGGCGATTCGATAACCGACGCGCGCCTGGCGCTGCCCGAAGTCCTGCGCGCCGCGCGCGAGTCCCTGCCCGCCGAAGCCATCGTCACTCACAGTGCCCCCGAGCTTCTGCCACTGCGTTGCGCGCGCCTCTCGGGCCGGGCCGGCGAGGCCCATCCTCGTATCTACAACCTCTTCGGCGCGGGCGCCTGGCTGCTCGACGAATGCGACGCCGATTCCCTCACCGGCAAGCTGATGACCGCCGGAGCCCGAAGCGGACAAGCCGCCGCCCGTCTGGCGCCCGAGCAGTCCGAACCTCCCTCCGCGCCGATCCCCGCTCAGGTGGCCCCGCCGCGGCACCAGTGCGAAGTCCTGGTTGCCGGAGGCGGCACCGCCGGGGCGCTGGCCGCGCTGGCCGCCGGCCGCCGGGAACACAAGGTAACCGTCCTGGAAGCCGGCACCTCGGCGGGTGGCATCGGCACCTCCGGCGGAATCCACATGTATTACTGCGGCATCCCCGGGGGCCTGCAGGACGAAGTTGACGCGCGCGTGGAGGAGCTCGCCCCGCTCTTCGCCCCGCCGGAGGCCGTGAAGGGCTTCCACCCGGAAGCCAAGAAGCTCGCGCTGGAGGTCATGCTGGCCGAAGCCAACGTCGAGACGCGCTACGGGACCATGCTGGTTGGCGCGGTCGCCGAGCAGGAAGCCGGTCTGGTTTCCGCGGACAGCCGGCCGGCCGCCCGCCTCAGGGAGGCCATCGCCGCTTCATCGGAGGGCAACGCGTGCTGGTCGGCGAAGGTCTTCATCGACTCCACCGGGGACGCGGACCTGGCCGCCTGGGCGGGGGCGGCCAGCATCTTCGGGCGCGAGGGCGACGGCCTGCCGCACGCCTACAGCCTGTCGGCCGGGCGCGTGGCCGATGGCCGGATGCAGATCGTCAACTTCGACGCCGGCTACACCGATCCCACCGATCCCGAGGACATCACCCGCGCGCGGCGCGCCGCGCTGGAGCTGCACCGTCTCCAGCGCTTCAGCGCCGACCAGCGGCCCACCTACGTCGCGCCGCTCCTGGGCCTGAGAAGCAGCCGCCAGGTGGTCTGCGACTACCAGCTCACTTTCCCGGACCAGGTAGGCGGCGCGCGCTTCGAAGACGCCATCGCCGAGAGCTTCGGGCACTACGACAACCACGGCGCGGACTACGAGTTCGACTCCGACCAGGCGGTATTCTGGGTGTGGGGCCTGGGCCACTGGCACCGCAGGCTGGGCTGCGAGATACCCTACCGCTGCCTGCTGCCCCGCAACGTAGAGGGCCTGCTGATCGCCTGCCGCGCCGCGGGAGTCACCTACGATGCGCACATGATGCTGCGCATGCAGAACGACATGCAGCGTCTGGGCGAGGCCGCCGGCCTCGCCGCGTCCCTCTGCGTCGAGGGGGGCTGTACGCCGCGGAGCATTGACATCCACAAGCTCCGCGCGCAGTTGACGGCCTCCGGCGCACTGCGGCCCCCGGGCGAGAAGCCGCGCTTCCTGGAGATGCGCGAGCAGGCGCTCGGCGAGATCAAGGCCCTGCCCCCCCCGCAGCAAGCCGCGGAACTGGTCGCCGAACTTGACGGCCCGCGCGCCTCCGAGGCGCTGCTGGCTCTGGCCGGCGGTCCCGAAGAGCTGCTGCCCGAACTCAGGAAGGCCGCCCGGGGGGAGAACCCCGCGCTCCGCTTTCGCGCGTCGGCCGCGCTGGCCATGCGCCGCGACCCGGCGGCCCTGCCGGGGCTCCTTGAGGCCGTCGAAAGAAGGCGGGCTCCGGTACCCGAGCCCGCCTGCCAGGGCATCAGGCTGCCCGACCCGCCCTGGCTGCCGGCGGTGGTCCTCTTGGGGCGCCTGGGCTCGAAGGAAGCCGTCCCGGTGCTGTGCGACGTGCTCGGGGACGCAGACGCGCCCTTTGACGCCCTGCTCGCGGCAGCCAGGTCGCTCGGCCGGATAGGCGATAGAGGCGCTGCGCCGGCGCTGGAGAAGCTCCTTGCGCGCAAGGACATCAAGACGACCAGGGACTTGCAGTCGAGCTCCGGCGGGCTCAAGTCCCCGCCGCTCGACGCCCGCTGGCAGCTGGAACTGACCGCCGCCGAGGCGCTGGCTCGGATAGGCGTGCCCCGGCGGGAGGTCGTCGAGCGCTACCTGGACGACGAGCGCGCGCTGGTCCGCCGCCGCGCCCGGCAGGTCGCCACGCTCCTGGGTTGAGAACTCCATGACCGGGAAGGCTGGCGGCGCTCACTTCGACTTCGGCTGGTTCCGGACGCACCTCGTCGAAGAGCTTCTGCCCATCTGGATCGACAAGGCGCCCACCGGGAGCGGGCTCTTTCTGCCACACTTCGACCGCCGCTGGCGGCCCGGAGCAGAAACTTACGGCACGCTGGTCTCCCAGTCGCGCCTGCTCTACAACTTCTCAGTGGGCTGGGAGCTGACCGGTGAGGAGCGTTACAGGAAGGCTGTTGAGGACGGCGCGCGGTTTCTGATCGACAAGTTCCGAGACAGAGAGAAAGGCGGCTGGTTCTGGGCGGTGGACGGCGAGGGACGCGTCGCCGATGACATGAAGGACAGCTACGGGCACGCCTTCACGATCTTCGGGCTGGGCCACGCCGCGCGCTGCCTGAACGACCCCTCCCTCGCTGGGACCGCGCGCGAGGTCTGGAGCGTTATCCAGGAGCGCTTCGCCGACGGACGCGGCGGCATCTACCGGCACATGGACCGCGAATTCGCCCCGCGCGACGAGCCCCGCAGCCAGAACCCCATCATGCACCTCTTCGAGGCGCTGCTCGCCCTCGGCGACGCGCCCGGTCAAGAGGCCGCGCACCGCGACGCCCAAGCGCTTGGCGGTTTTGTGCTCGGTCGCCTGCTCCGAAAAGCGGACGGGATTCTCCCGGAGGTCTATGACGAAGAGTGGCGCGAGTTGTCCACCGAGAACGGCGGCCGGATTGACGTGGGCCATCAGTTCGAGTGGGCCTTCTTGCTCTCGTCGGCCGTCGAGCGCGGCCTGCCAGCGGAATGGCTTGAGATTGCGGAGAAGCTCCTGGACAACGGCCTGCGGCTGGGCTACGACCCGGACGAAGGCGGGATATTCTCGCCGGCGACATCCGAGGGCCAAGTGACCGCCGGCCGCAAGAGCTGGTGGCCGCAGTGCGAGCTGGTCCGCACGCTGATGCATTTCGCGGTGCTGCGCCGCCGTGGCGACCTATGGGAGCCGTTGGCGCAAACCGTGAGGCTGCTGCGTGAGCGCTTTCTCGACCCGGCGTACGGCGGATGGTACCCGGAGGCCGGGCCGGGCCTCGACCCCGAGCAACTCCACAAGGGCAGCCCCTTCAAGGTCGACTATCACAATGTCGGCATGTGCGCCGAGGCGATACGGCTGGCCGCCATGATTGAGGACCGTTCCCGGCCCTCCTCTGCTTGACACCCGCGAGCGACGCGCTAGTCTGAGTGACAGACAACCCGGACCACAGAAAGGGGCCTTCATGCTCTCACTGGTCACCGACGAAGTTTCCTACGACCTCGAAACCGCCGTTTCCATCGGTTGGAAGTGGGGCATCCGCAACTTCGAACTGCGGCGCTGCTACACCAAGCGCGCACCATACTTCGAGGAGGCCTTCTACGAGCTGCTGCCCAGCCTGCACACGCACTACGAGGGCATCAACTTCGTCGCGGTGAGCCCGGGCCTCTTCAAGCTGCCGGTGGGCCACTGGGCGGTAGCCCACCAAGCAGGACTCAAGGCCGACGCCTCCTTCCAATTGGCCGAACTGGTCGGCTGCCGGATGGTGATCATCTTCGCCTTCGAGCGCCCCAAGGGCCAGCCGCGCGAGGAGACCCCCCCGCAGAAGGTCGTCGACACGCTGGGGGAGGTCGCGGCGCGCGCCGAGAAGAACGGCCTCACCCTGGCCGTGGAGATCGAAACCGGCAGCTACGCTGACTCCGGCAGCGCCGCGGCCGAATTGATCGAGGCCGTGGGCTCGAAGGCGCTGGGCGTCAACTTCCAGCGCTGGAACCCGGAAGTCGCCGCGGACTCCTGGGACCAGGGCTTTGAACGCGTGCGCAAGCACATCCGCCACATGCACTACCACGGGATCAACGCGCCCGAGTTCGGCGGCACGGAACCGGGAAAAGACGTGCGCTGGGCGCCCAAGATCGCCGCGCTGGTGGCCGACGGCTACCAGGGATACATCTCCGCCGAGACGCATCTCAAGCCCCGCCTGGAGAAGAGCGAAATCACAGTGGCCGCCCTGAAGCGGGTGTTGGCCGAGGCGGGGATCGAGGCCTGAGCACCGGAAGCATGGGGGACAGATGCGTCATACAAACTATTCCCTTTACCGCGGCCAGAGACCGCCCGGAGGTCCCGAACAATAGATGAAAAAGCAGAATCCGAAACAGATTCGCCAGCAGTTGCGGCAGCAAATGCGGGACAACGCTCCGAGGCTTAGCGAGCGCTACCCGGAAATTGACTCGCTGGACATCGAACTAACCTTCACAGACCCTGACAACTCAACACCCCCCAGCCAACGGGCCACACGTTTTCTTTCCAAAGACCCTGCCTTTTTCGAGTTTGATTGTCCTTATGTCGAGTGCTGGGGAAACGAAAGCGGTTTCGATCTGGCAACCCCAGTCCTAGAAATGGTCCGCAATCGCAAGACAAGATGCTCCGGAGAGGTCCACTGCCAAGGCTGGCAAGACCGAGAGAGAGAAGGGCAACATCGGTGTCTGTGCACTGCGACCTATACCGTTTCCGCTGCATACAGATGAAAGACGACGAGCAATTTCCGTCTCTGCTTTTCCCGACGACAGTTTGACTATTTAGCTGAAACCTCCCGCCTGCTTACGCAACCGGTGGGTAACGCTCAGCCTACCCCAGCAGCTCGGCGATCTCCACTTTGCGGCCGCCTTCGGCCGAGCTCTTGATGGCCGCTTCGGAGACGGCGACGACCTTGACCGACTCGTCCCCGTCGGTCTCGAAGGGCGCGCCGGTCAGCAGCGACTCTCCGTAGGCGTCGAGGACCTCCACCAACGCGGCGTCCCCGGCGGACTCGGGCACCGCTATCTTCTCGAAGCTCTTGGCGCCCTCCTTCTTGAAGCGCAGGCCCCCGTCCTCACTGAGAATCGCGCTGTCGTTAAGCAGCACGCCCTCGGTGCCGTAGACGGCCATCCGCGTGTAGCCGGGCACCACGTAGTGGGCGTGCAGCGAAGCGGTCACGTCCCCATAGCCGATGGTGGTCACAGTGCAATCCACGTTGTCGCTAAGGCCCAGGACGTTGCGGTGATGGGACTCAACCCACACCGGGTCACCCAACCAGCTCATGCAGGTGTCGATGAGGTGCACGCCTAGCTGGGTCATGGGCGCGGCCGGGCAGCGTCCGGGATCGCGCTTCCAGCGGTCCGGCGCGAAGCTCTTGCTGGTGGAGTGGGAGGTGTACATCTCGACGCTGAGCACCTGGCCCAGCTCTCCGCCTTTGACCATGTCGCGGATCTTGCGGCTGACCGGTCCGAAGCGATGCAGGTGCTTGACGGCCAGGAGCACGCCCTTCTCCTTGAAGGCCTTGATGAGCTGCCGGGCCTCGGCCACCGTGTTGGTCATGGGCTTCTCGACCAGGATAGACTTGCCGGCCTCGGCGGCGGGCAGGCCGTACTCCACGTGCAGGTAGTTGGGGTTGATGACCAGCACCCCGTCGATGGGCTCGGCGAGCATCTCCTCGTAGCTCCCGCAGAGCTTGCTGGGCAACTCTTCTTGCGAGCGCTCGATGCTCTCC
The DNA here is from genome assembly GCA_965370045.1 of uncultured bacterium. GTDB lineage: Bacteria > Planctomycetota > SZUA-567 > JAKLDR01 > JAKLDR01 > CAZONU01. The sequence goes on from CBDUSI010000106.1 coordinate 8,371, forward strand.
TGGCTGCGGCTCCAGATGGCGGCCAGCTCAAGCTTCCGGCACTTGGTCAGCCCGCGGCGCACGATGTTGCCGTAGCCACGCAGCCCGATCATCCCGACTTTCGCCTTCTCAGACACTGCGACGCTCTCCTTTCAGATCGTGGACTACGCCCAGGAATAGCACTCGCCATTCAATAATCAAGTGGCGGTCGCCAGGAACCAGAAATACGGCAGGAACAGGAACTCCAATTCGCCGGACGCTTCCATGAGTTCCGGCGCGGCGAACTCCGAATCGGACCGACCGGCCTCCAGAGGGCGCGCGGGGTGCAGGCCGCACTTCACCTCGAAACCTGCGCGGCGCAGAACTCCGCCGAGCTTCCTGCCGGCGTGAACGTCGGCGCCCTCGGCGGTGAGCCTCGCGGCGAGTTCGGAAAGCCCCCCGCGCTCAGCGGGATGTTCGATGGCGCCGCCGTAGTCCGGCTCGGCAGAAGCCACCAGGCGCCCATCGGGAGCCAGCACGCGCCGGACTTCGGCGGTCACTTCCTCCAGCGGCCCGGCCCACATGAAGAACATCTGGGCGAGGACTAGCTCGAAACAGGCGTCAGGGAACGGCAGCGCCCCGGCCCGGGCGGCGACGCGCCGGCCGGTGCCCAGACGGAGAATCTCCACGTCGCAGTCGAGGCCCACTGCGAAGCCCGCCGCCCGGCGGTCGAGCTCCGGAAGCGTCTCGCAGCTTCCCGCGCCGAGGTCCAGGACTCGTTTTCTGGAACCGATATCCGCCTCGCGCAGCAGCCGGCCGCGCTGGCCGGCGAACCAGGCCGCCTGGCGGCGGTAGACTTTCCGGAGATCTTCGGGGACCAAGATCGGCCGGCTACCTGCCGCCGCCCGCGCAGGCACAGGCGCAGGCGCAGCCCGCGCAGGCGCAACCGCCGCCGCCGCCGCCACCCCCACTGCTCTGGGCCATGGACTCCAGCGTCTCGCTGGTGAACTTGTCGAAGCCGGAGAGGTCCAGGCCGCCCTTGCCGGTGGTGCTCAGCGAGTCGAGCGAACCGGCCAGGTCGTTGCTCATGGTTTCCATGCGCCCGGTCATTGAGTTGACCACGTCGCCGAAGGAGCTCTCCGGGCCGCTGAACTCCGGGGTAGGTCCCGCGCCGCCGCCATCAAAGGCCCTGCCGCCCCCGCCCCCGTAGCTGTACGTCCCGTAGGGCCGGCCGTACCACCACCAGGGATGGTAGTGATACCCGCCGCCGCCCAGGCCGCGCATCCCGCCCGACCAATCGTCGTCGAGCATCAGCCAGTCGAGGGCCTTGTCGGCCTTCTTGAAGCGGGCCTCATAGTCGCTCTCGGCCTTGAGCTGCTTCCAGGCCCGGCTCACGATGTACCCGTAATAGTCGCGGGTCTTGGCCAGGTCGAAGCCGCCCATGGCCCCGACCACCTGCTTGACGAGCTGGTCGAAGGGCTTCGAGAGCCGCATCTCCTCCACCGGCTTGAAATGCTGGGCCTTGAAGGCCTTGATGAAGCCCGGCTCGTAGGCCCAGAGATTGACCGGAGCGTCCCCGGGAAGCAGCCACATCCCGGGGCTCTTCTCCTTGCCGTTGACCTCCAGCATCAGGGGCTGCTTGCTCTTGATGGTCAGGACGCCCTTCTTGGCCAGGGCGAAGACGGTCATGGTCAGGATCTTGTGCAGGGGTACCTCCAGGAGCACCGCGGCCTCCACGGCGGTCAGCCCGCGCTTGATGCCCCCGCCCTCCCGGCAGAGCTTCGCCGGGAAGTAGTGCTCCCTGCGCCTCCTGCGGAAGACGTACGCGAGAACGCCCAGCGCCAGCAGCACCGGGTAGAGCGCCAGGTGCAACCCGGGACTCTTGTACATGCCGATGCACAGGGCAATGGTCAGGACCAGGAACACCGACCAGCCGGTGCCGCGCGTCGTCGTGAAGAAAATGATGCCGAAGGCTATCAGGACGATGATGGCGCTGACCAGCTGGGCCCGGAGGCTCCCCGCCCACCAGTCGTAGAACTCGTCCCAGACGGTCCGCGGGATGGCCTTGTCAACGTACTCCTTGGGGAAGGACACGCTGAAAGTATGCTGACGGGTGAAGCGCACCTTGCGCACCCAAGCCACGGAGGCAAACTCTTCATTCTCAAAGACGCCCTTCCGCCAGCCCGCATCGGTCTTCTTGTGCCAGACGATTCGGTCCTTGACCGCCGGGTAGTCGACCTTGGGAACCGGCAGCTTGTAGCGAACACGGAGATCAGTAATGCCATGAACAAAGTTCTCGTCGAACCAAGTAGTCCCGAAGCGGAACGAGGCCTGCCGCTTGGGATCGGTGGAGTCCTCGTAAACCATGCCGTGGCTGCGCCCGGTGAACTCGAAGGCCCCCTCTTTGCCCGGCGGGATGGCGCCGGCGCCGAGGGGTATCTCATAGGCATTGTCAACGTACTGGGAGCGGCGGATGCTGCGCACCGGGATATTGTTACCGTTAATGGCCGCCGACACAGCCTGGTGGCTCTTGCTGGGCATACCGATGTCCACGATGTCAATGGGCCGGGCGCCGGCCCGGCAGCGGAAGGTTATCGCGTAGTGGATCAGCGCCGAGCCGGACCTCTCGACCGTGACCGTGACCGTGGCCTTGGGCACTTCGAAACTGTAATTGCCGGCCAGAGCCCGGCCCGCGGGCGCCAGGCCCAGGGCCAGGAGCAGCGCGAGCGCGATTCTTCTCATGACCCGCTAGCCCTCCGAGCTCGAATCGGCGCACAGGAAGCGGTCCCCGGAGTTCAGCGGACAGCCCGAGCCGCAGACCTCGAAGTCCGGGCACTCCCGGCAGTCGTCGGGCACCGCGTTGCGGCCGCGGATTTCCTTGAAGAGCGGGCTTTGCCATATATCTGACCACTCGTCGCGGAGGATGTTCCCGGCAGGCTGGTAATAGCTCTGGCAGGGGATCACCGTGCCGTCGGGCTCGATGCAGACGTTGTACTCCGCGGCGGTGCAGCGCTTGTAGCCCACCCCGTGCATGGTGGGGTTGAGCTTGCAGTAGTGGGTCGGCGAGTACCAGATGAAGCGCATGCCCAGTTCCCGGGCCTTGCTGGTCACCAGGCCGAGGATGGGCTCCAGTTCGGTCTCCTCGATGCCCAGCCCGCTTTCGGGGGCCTTGCCGGTGTAGATGATCGAGTTCATGGCGAACTGGCGGACGTCCAACTCCTTGAGGAACTCCAGGGTCTTCTCCACCCCGTCGACGTTCAGGCTGCACAGCGTGGTGTTGGTCACCAGATAGATGTCATCGTCGATGGCGTTCCGAATGCCCTGGACGGTCTCCTTCCAGGCGCCGGGCAGGCCGACCATCTCATCGTGGACCTTCTCGTCGTGGCTTTCGAGCGTAATCTGCACGTGGTCCAGCCCCGCGGCGCAGAGCTTGCGGACGTACTCTCTGTCGGCCAGCTTGCGCCCGTTGGTCAACAGCCCGGTGATCATCCCGATGTCCTCGGCCTTCTCGATCATCTCGACCAGGTACGGGCTCATCGTGGCCTCGCCGCCCGTAAAACACACATGGGGCACGCCCGCGTCCCAGAGCTTCCCGAGGACCTGCTTCCACTCTTCCAGCCCCAGCGGCTTGATCTCGTCCGGCTTGCGGGCCACGTAGCAGTGCTGGCACTTGTTGTTGCACTCGTAGGTCAGGGCCAGGTCCGCGCGATAAGGCGCGCTGACTTTCCGGCCGAAGGGCTGCACCGTGGGCGCGTCCACGTTCATTATCGGGCAAGCGTCCTCGGTGGTTTCCAGGTGCCGGATCACCTGGTCTATCTTGTCATAGTCCGCCTCCACGTCGCCAGCCTTGGCCCTGTACCGCTTGCGCACCAGGGCGACGGCGGCCGCCTTGCCCTTCCCGTCGAGGACGTGCTTCATAAGTTCAGCGGCTGTGGCGTTGAGGTGCAGCACTCCCGCGGCGTTGACGGTCAGGAGGCCCTGGCCGTCGGGGTCCACCCGCAGATGCAGGCGCATCTCGCGGTCGGCCAGTTCCCGGCGATAGTGGTAGATGCCCGGCTTGACGCCCTCCGCACCGGCGAAGAGCCTGCGAAACTTCTCGCGAAAGCCTACCACTTGGGGGCCTCCTCGATCTGGTAGCTGGACTCGCAGTAGGGACAGTTGACGAAGACCGCGCCGGCCTGGACCGAGACGCTCTTGGGGTCCAGGGTCGCGCCGCAGTTGTTGCACTTCATCTCTTCGAGGGACACGTCCCCGGAAATGTCGATCTTCTGGGTGACTTCCACCTTCTGGTCGGGCAGCTTCATGCGCAGGACGTAGATCACGAAGCCCCCCGCGCCGATAAGCACCCCCGCAAACACGAAACGCTGCCACCTGCCCGAGGAAATCGCCGACAGGCAGAAGATCAGCCCCAGCAGAACCAACAGCCCCGCGAAACCGTAACCTATAACCTTCTTCATCGCGGCGCGCCCGGAGGGCTACTCCTTCTTCTCGGGCTCGGCCGGGGCCGCGGGCGGCTCAGCGGCCGGCGGGGCTTCGAGGTTCTGACCGCAATTGGCGCAGAACTTGCTCTCCGGCGGGCTGATCGCCTGGCAGGCCGGGCAGACCTCCGGGCCGATCTTCTCGCCGCAGCCCGCGCAGAACTTGCTGTTGGGGTCGATTTCCGCCTGGCACTTAGGACACTTGGCGACGGCCTCGCCGCCCAGCGGCTTGCCGCAGCCCGCGCAGAACTTGGCGGCCGCGGCGTTCTGGTGCCCGCAACCCGGACACAGCGCCACCCCGGTGGCCTGCGCCGCGCCCAGCTGTCCGCCCATGTAGCCCATCATCCCGGGCATCATGTGGCCCACGCCGAAGCCCAGGCCCAGGCCCATGCCCGCGCCCATCATCTGGCCGGCGGCGCCGCCCTCGCTGTCGGCGGCCTTCTCCAGAGTGTCGAAGGTCCGCTTCATGCGGTAGTTGTCCTGGCCCATGATGTCGATGTCCGCGCGCGTCGAGAGCGAGGCCTTGAGCTTCTGCACGGTTGGGTCGCTCTCGGGCACGTCGATGGACTGCAACAGGAAGTCGGTGATCTCCAGGCCGTACTTCCTGAAGTCCTCGGCGGTGCGGGCCTTGCCGACAGTGGAGACCTCCTCGAGGTAGGCGGCGATCTCGACCACCGAGACTTTCTGCTTGATGATCACCTCGGCGATGTAGTCCTTGACCCGCGTGGTGATCGCGCCCTTGAGGTAGGTGCTGATGTCGTCCGTGGTGTACAGGCGGTTCTGCCCGCAGACCACGGTCACGAAGGTCTTGGAGTCGGCCACGCGCAGCCCGAATATCCCGAAGCAGCGCAGCGGGACCAGCACGTTGAAACGCGGGTCCATCACCTGGATGGGCGCGCGGGTTCCGAACTTGAGGTCCGGCACGGTGCTCTTGCTCACGAAGTACACTTCCGCGGTGAAGGGCGTCTCGCCGCCGAAGGGCAGGTTTATCAGCGTGCGCAGGCCGGGCAGGTTGGCGGTCGAGAGCGTGTGTCGCCCGGGACCGAAGACGTCCAGCCCGCGCCCCTCGCGGAAGATCACCGCCTCCTGGGTCTCGTTGACGATGAGCTGGGTGGCGGTGGCCAGGTTGTCCTTGGGGAACTTCCAGACCAGGTCGCGAGGCGTGCCCTCGAACTTGACCCTGTCGATGAAAGCGGCCATGGGTTATTCCTCCTTCTCGCCGCTCTCGGCGGCGGCGACCAGCAGGCCCTTGCGCTCGTCGAACTGGCCCTCGAAGGCGCCCAGGACGCTCTCCAGCTTCTCGGGCCCGGACTCGGCGAACCCGCCGCCGGCGGCCTCGACCTCCTCCAGCTTGCCGAACATCTGGCGGTCGGCGGCCAGCAGGCGGGCCAGGTCCTCGGCGCGGATCTTGATCTTGGCGCTGATAGCGCTGTGGCCGTAATCGGCGAAGCGGACCTTGTTGGCGACCTTGTCCACCTGGTTGAGCAGGCCCTCCAGGGCGGAGAGCGCCACTCCGGCGCGAACGTCCTGGCCCGCGACCTTTATGGCCTTGTTCACCGGGCTCTTGACCTCCGAGAGGCGCCGGGCCAGCTCCTCCCGGATCATCTTGTCGGCCTCCCAGATAGTGGTGTTCTCGAGGTAGCCCCGGAAGGGGGCGACCTTCTCCATCAGCTTGGCCAGCCAGCCGCGGTCGGCCTTCATCCTCTCGGTCAGCTTGTCGTCCATCGTGACCTCCTGGCGGGGAAATACGCCGCTCTGAACCTGCAATAGTCAATGTAGCGCTATTTCCGGATATCCGCAACTACAATCCGAGGCGAGTTTTGTAATAGCCTGCTCCCCGGCCACGCACGGCCCCGCCCGCAGACCAGCCCCTCCTTGATGTTGACACGGGAAAGCACAGGAATATCATGGGTTGGGGAGTCCGAACGCAAGGAGCCGCCGCATTGGCGAATCCCGAACTTGTCAGGAAGCTGAGCCCGGCTACCAAGAAGGGCATACTGGTTACCGAGGCCAAGCAGGGACAGCTTGCCACCAGCGAGCTCGTTGACCTCGCCGACCTTCTGGCCACCGATCCGGCCGACCGTGCCACCATGACCCAGGCCGCGCTTGAGGCTCTGGTCGCTGGGGGGATGCCCGCCGGCCGGGTGGCAGACCTGCGCAAGGCCTTCGCGACCAGCAGCGGCGCCTCTACGCCGACGCCGACCGCCCCGCCCATCGCTCCCCCGGCCATTCCCCCCGTCGCTCCCCCACCGGTTCCGCCAGCCGTGCCCGCCAGCCAGGCGGCGGCCGACGCCCTGGCCAAGAGCGCGGCCAGCCAGCAGACCCGGCCGGTGCAGCCAGCCTTCAAGGTGCCCTTCGACAACCAACCCTCGATAACCACCAGGGCAGAAGAAGCGGGAACCACTGAATCGGCCATCATGGAGTGGTCTGACTTACAGAACGAGCTCCAGAAGGCGGCCGAGCCGGAGCAAGCGCCGCCGCCCCAGGAACCGCCGGCAACACCGGAGCCCCCCGCGCCCAAGGCTCCCGCGCCCCCTGCGCCCAAGGCTCCCGCGCCGCTTCGCGGGGCCGCCGCCCAACTGATGAAGCAGCCGCCTCCCCCGGCAGCCCCCCACCCCCCCCCGCCGCCCCCCGCCCCCCCGCCAGGCACCCCACCCGCTTCGGGCGGGCCGAGGTTTCGC
>CBDUSI010000107.1:0-15368 GCA_965370045.1 uncultured bacterium
TTGGTGGTGAAAAAGAAGCTCCCGAAGAACTGAGAAGGCGCATCACGTATGCGGCTCACCGCGTGGCACACGGCGACGACTACCACAGGATCGCGCGGGAAACGGGCCAGACCGAGATTGACGTCACGCGCTGGAGCTTCATCTACGCCAAAGCCTGGGACAGGGCATATCCGACAGCGCGGCGCACGGCCGCGCAGGCCGGCGCGGCGCTGGCGATTAACAGGCTGCTGGTCTTCGTGACCAGCCCCGACCTCAAGCAGGCCGCCCGCGCGGGCCGGATGCTGCTCGTCCACCGCCGCCATATGCACTGGGCTATTCAACCACCAAGACACCAAGACACGAAGAAGAACGAGTGTTCAGAACTCAGTGTTCAGTGTTCAGGACCCCTGAAAACTGAAAACCGAAAGCTGAAAACTGGCTTGGTGCCTTTGTGCCTTGGTGGTGAAAAAGGAGGTTCGAAGCCCCGGGACGGGCCCGGCAACTGAGCGGACGGCTAGAGGGTCGCCCGGCCTTTCCCGGTGAGCACCCGCAGGTCGCCCTCCCGGCGGGTCACGCCCTCGGCGTCGTAGATGGCCAGGAGCAGCAGGCAGATTCGCCGGTTGCCTTTGACCAGGTCGCGGAACTGGGCCACGGTGGCGCCCGCGTCCCGCTTGGCGAGGTCCGCCAGCAGCGCCCGGCGGCAGCCGTCGACCACCGAGGCGTGCAGGTAGCTGTCCTCGATGAAGTAGGCGCGCTGATTCTTGACCAGGTAGCGGAGGATCTCCTTGAATTCGCGCTCGGAAAGCCCGCGCTTGTCGGCTTCACGCTTCAGCTCGGACATCAGCGGGGTCTGCATCTTGCCGCGTTGGAGAAAACCGTCCACGAACTCGATGCTGGCGGACAGCGTCGGGTCGATCTCCACGCGGTGGTCGGCGCCCGCCCAGGTGTGCCCGGCGCGCCGCACTTGGCCCTCGGCGCAGAGCTTCTCGAGCATCAGGCCGAGCGTCGCCTCGCTGGCGGCCTCAGCCGGCAGGCCGATTATGCCCAGGAGCTCGTCGGCCGTGCGGCCGCGCTCCTCCAGTGGATGCCGCCGATGATAGGAGGCGATGCTGCCCAGAGACGCTGAACGCAAGCGGTCGTGCTCGCGCTTTACAAGCAGGTAGAGGTCCTCGCCCGACTGGTAACGGACGATATCCTCGGGCAGCTCGGCGGAGACCACCGCGCGCACTTCGGCTTCCGAGAGGTTGAGTATCTCGGCGATCTCCCGGTGCCCCACGGGCCGGAAGCGTTTGCGTATCTCGGCGGCGACCAGCTCCGGTCCGCGGCCGTCGGCGATGCGGGCCATGCTGGCCACCAGCTTCTCGGGCCGGCGGCGGTGGTGAAGAGGCATCGCGTCGATGATCTCCCCGCCGCCCAGGGTCAGGTCGCTGGAGGTGTTGCGGATAACGAAGCGGGCGCCGTACTGCGCGATGCATGGCGAGTCGAGGTGCACCTGGACCAGGGCCGCTCCTCCGCTCGAGAGGCGGTTGCCGTCGATGAGGTGCACCCGGGCCTGGCCCTCGTAGGTGCCCAGATGAAAGACCACCCGGTTCCATAGGCCCAGATCCCGGCTCTCCCGGAAGAGCCGCAGCCGGGCGTCGAGCATCACCGTGCTGCGCAGCGGGCGGTCGGAGATTAGCGCCCCGCGCGCGAAGTCGTCGCGGTCCAGGCCCACCAGGTTAATCGAAGCGCGGTCGCCGGCGCGAACCGCAGCCGTCTCCACCCCGTGCTTCTCAAGCCGCCGCACCCGCAGCTCCTTGCCGCCGGGCAGAAGGTAAGCGACCTGCCCGGTGCGCAGCGTCCCCCCGATAACCGAGCCGGTGACCACCGTCCCGAAGCCCTTCACCGTGAATATCCGGTCGGCGAAAAGGCGGAAAACCTCACCGGTCGCGCGCTCCTGCAGCTTGGCGACCGTTTCGGCGATTGCGCCCCTGAGCTCCTCCAGCCCCTCGCCGGTTTCCGCGGAAACTGGCACTATCGGACAACCCTCCAGGAACGACCCCTCCACCAGCTCGCGGACCTCCTCGGCGGCCATCTCCGCCAGGTCGGGCTCCACCAGGTCTATCTTGTTGAGGGCCACCAGGCCGCCGCGCAGGCCCAGCACGTCCATTATCTGCAGATGCTCGCGGGTCTGGGGCATGACCCCGCTGTCGGCGGCGACCAGCAGCAGCGCGAAATCGATGCCGCTGGCCCCGCCCACCATGGTGTTCACGAAATCGCGATGCCCGGGCACGTCGACGATGCCCACGCTCTCGCCGGAGGGCAGATCCAGGTGCGCGAAACCCAGGTTGATGGTGATGCCCCGCTCCTTCTCCTCCTTGTGGGTGTCGCACTCGGTCCCGGTAAGGGCCCTCACCAGCGCGGTCTTGCCGTGATCGATATGTCCGGCGGTGCCCATGATCAGGTGCTTCACGGGCTAGCCCTCCGCGGCCAGGGCCCCGGCGACCGCCCGGGCGACCTGGGGAAGCTGCTCACTGAGAAGCGTGAGCACGTCGAGCAGCAGCCGGCCCTCGCGCAGGACGCCCAACACGGGGGGATCGGCGTCCAACAACCGCCGGTAGATGCGCTCGGCAAAGCTCGATTCCGAATCGCCGATGCCCTCGCGAGGCAGCAGTTCCACCGCAACGCTGGGAATCACCAGGTCCGGCAGCGTGCCCCCGCCGCACTGGCCGGAACTTTCGACTGCCCGGGCCTCGACGCCCAGGCTATTCAGTTCTTCGAGCAACGCGGAGGCCAGGCGGTCGAGGTCTGCCCGCTTCCTGCTGAGCATCGCGAAGGTCGGGTTGCTGCGCACCAGATCTTCGTCGCGCAGGTAGGCCCGGCAGGCGGCCGAGAGAGCCGCCAGGGTCAGCTTGCCGACCCGTAGCGCGCGCATCAGCGGGGCCTTTGCAAGGCGGGAGATGAGTTCCCTGCGTCCGGCAAGCACCCCGCCCTGGGGCCCGCCGAGCAGCTTGTCGCAGCTGAAGGCCACCAGGTCCGCACCGTCGGCCAGGGCCCCGGCCACGTCCGGTTCGCTTGCCAGAGGTAGGCCCTGGGGCTTGCGAAGCAGGCCGGAGCCGATGTCGTAGAGCAACGGCAGCTCGCGCGACCGGGCCAGCCCGGCGAGCTCCGCTACCGGCACTTCTTCGGTGAAGCCCGACATCGAGTAGTTGGACTTGTGGGCCTTGAAGAGCAGCGCGGTATCCGGGCCGATGGCCTCCTCGTAATCCGAGAGCCGCGTGCGGTTGGTGCTGCCCACCTCCACCATGCGCGCGCCGCTGGCCGCCAGGATATCGGGAATGCGGAAGGAGCCGCCGATCTCAATGAGCTCACCGCGAGAGATCACCACCTCGCGTCCGCTGGCCAGGGTGTTGAGCGCCAGGACCAGCCCCGCGGCGTTGTTGTTAACCACCGCGGCGTCTTCCGCGCCGGTCAGGAGCCGCAGAATCTCCCGGACGTGGACGTTGCGGTTCCCGCGGCGGGCAGCGGCGAGGTCGAACTCCAGCGTGGAGTATCCGGTCGCGACCCGGGATATCTCCTCGATGACCGCCGCTCCCAGCGGCGCGCGGCCCAGGTTGGTGTGGAGCACCACGCCGGTGGCGTTGATCACCGGCCGCAGCGAACCGCGCAGGACGGTTTCGGCCAATGCAAGAGCGTCGGCAATCACCGTATCGCGGCCGGGGGCCTCGCCACCTTCCAGCACTCTGGTCCGGGCCCCGTCGATAGCCGCGCGCGCAGCGTACTTGACGAGGGCGCGACCGCGCTCGGCGGCCAGCGCCTTCACGTCCGGATGCTCCAGGACCTCGTTGACGCTGGGCAGGTCCCTCAGCTTTCGGTTCTCGGTCATCTCTCCCCGGGTCCCGGCGCGCGCCGGCTGGCGCTCAGAAAAAAGTGGCAGAGAGGGCAGGAATCGAACCTGCCACGGACGGTGTTATCCGCCCGCTACTGGTTTTGAAGACCAGCTGGAACACCAGTTCCGTCCCCCCTGTAAGTCTATGCGGTGCAATGAGTTGAGGAAAGCGCTTGGGTGCTGGGGGCGGCACGCTGTGGATACTGAGTTGCGGGGAAAGCACGGACACCTCTCGGATGGCGGCGGGCCTCATCGGACCGAGGAATGCCCGCGCGCGCGTCTAGTTCAGCTCGACCTCCCCATCACCGTTCCAGGACGGCAATCCACCGCCCACTTTCAACTTACCCCCACGTGCCGGGAAATCAAGCGACAAACGGGGCGGACCTCGGCGTGCTCAGTCCTTGTGAAGTGCGGCGAGCGCCGAGCCGATGAGCCCGATCGGGTTGAAAGCCAGCCGCGCCGACGGCCAGTTCATCTCGTCCTTCTTGCAGATGGTCGCGGGCCCCACGGTCTCGAACAGCTCCATGATCTGCCGGAGTTTCTCGTCGGTGCCAGCCTGGTTCTGGAGTTCGACCAGGCGGTCGATCTCGCCCATGAGTTCCCGCTCGCGCGAGATCCTCTCGGCGACCCGCCCGGCCTCCTTGGGCTTGAGCAAGCCGTGTTCGAGCTTCAGGCGGTTGAGTTCCAGCGCCGCCTCGTAGGTGACGTCGACCAACTCGTCGCGGCTCATCCACTTCGTCTCGTAGTTGAGAGTGTATTTCCAGCTTGGGGCCAGGAGCGACCTGCGGTGCTCCTCCAGGGTCCGATGGAACAGGCGATAGCCGTGCTTCTCGGGTTCCTCGAAGGCCCGGCTGCCCGGATCCAGGAAGGGAGAGAGCGGAGAGATGAAGGGAAGCAGCTTGCCGCCGTGCCCCGCCCCGCGACAACGCTCCATGAGCTCTCCGCAGTAGCGCACGGTGTCCATGACTGACTGCGGGGTCTGCTGGGGAATGCCGATCATGAAGAAGATGTCGAAGCGCTTGCAGCCCAACTCCAGGGCGTCGAAGATGCACTTCTCCAGCGGCTGGTTGCCGTAGCTCCGGCCGAAGCTCTTGCGCACCGCCTCGTCGTGCGACTCCGGCGACATCTGGATGTTCCAGTTGGAGACCGCATCGGCGATCAACTCCAGGATTTCCCGGGGGGGCGGCGTGAAGAACTCGAAACATATGTGGTTCCTGACGCCCTCCTCCTTGATGGCCCGGAGCAGCCTGCGCGCGTACTCCTCTCCGGCCTGCAGCGTGCCCCCCAGCATCATGATCGGGCCCTTCACGTAGCGGGCCGACAGCGCGATGTCGTGAGCCAGCAGTTCGGGGCTGCGGTAGGCCGGCTTGGTTCGCTTGCATATCTTCTCGTAAGCCGAGGACGAGCCGCCGCAGGTCGTGCAGTTATTGAAGCACCCATGGCAGGAGATCGCCGCCATGATCGGATAGCGTAACCAGCTCTTGAAGGGCAGGTGACCCACAATGTCCAAGTGGCGGACGCAGGAGCGCATTATCGCGCTGTAGTCGAAGGAAACCCCGTCGAGGTCCGGCGGAACATGGCTGAGTTCCTGGACCCTGACTTCCGAGCCGTCCTTCCAGGTCAGGTTGGGCACGTCCGAGACGGAGCGGCCCTCCTTGATGGCCGCCAGCAGACGACGCAGCGGCTCCTCCGTGGAGTCGCCGCGCAGGACATAATCCACCTGAGGGTAGCCGATCAGCTCCCGGTGGAAGTAGGAAGAGGAGAGCCCTCCGAAGATGACCGGTATCTCCGGGTGGTGCTTCTTGACCAGCGCGGCGAGCTCCAGGCTGCCCTGGGCGTGAACCAGCCAGTGCAGGTCGATCCCGAAGGCGGCGGGCTTGAGCTTCCGGATCAGCTTGTCGACGTCGAAGCGGCGGCTCTGAAGCATGCGCAGGGCCACGTTGATGATCCGCACCGAATATCCGTGGCTCTGCAGGTACCCCAGGATGGTCATGAACCCGATGGGGTACATCTCGAAGACCTGGGTGGAGGGAACCACGTCGCTGACCGGGCCGTAGAGGATGGACTTCTTCCGGAAGTCGTAGACGCTGGGCGCGTGGAGCAGAACCAGGTCGGTGTCAGGCACGGTGGCGAGTCCTCCGGAAGATCGCGTTGCCGGCGAGTATGGGGCCCGGTGCCCCCCCGTAGGCCAGGGATATCTCGGCGTGCGCGGAGAAGCCGCACCGCTCGCATGCCACCTCCCCGCGGCCCTTCACGTAGCAGCCGTGGGTAAGCTCTCCGTCGGGGTCAACGCTGGCGATCATCCACGGGCGGCACTTCCAGCGGTTGTCCTTGAGCCCCTCCAGGCAGGCCACCGAGTCGGCCACCGGCAAGCCCCGGTGCTTGAGCGTGATGAGTTCGTCGAGCACCTGACGGCGCTGCTCGAAGGGCAGGAAGAGCCCCTCATCGGCCCCCTCGTAGGGATAATGAAACTGAACGGTTATCCCCGCCACTTTGGGCGCCAGGAACTCGACGAGTTCCGGCACCTCCGCCCAGTTGAGGGAATTGATGGTCACGTGCGCGTAGATCCGCGGGTGAGAAGAGGCCGCGACGTTGTCCAGTATCTTCGCGAAGCTGCGGCCGCGAATGCGGTCGTGGGTCTCCTCCAGCCCGTCGATGCTGACCCACACCATGTCCGAGCTCACCTCGATGGGGAAAGTCCCGTTGGTGGTGACCCCCACGCTGAAGAAGAGCTCCCTGGCGGCCCCCACGACCTCGTCCAGGCCGCGCTTACCATCCCGCCAGAGGAAGGGCTCGCCACCCTCGATGATCAGAATCCTGACCCCCCACTCGTGGAGCTGCTTCATGGCCGAAAGCGCCTTCTCGAAGGAAAGCGACGCCCCTTTCCTCTTCCAGAAGGGGCAGTGCAGGCACTCGAGATTGCAGTCGTGGGTGAGCTTCATCCCGCCCAGAAGGGGGCGCTTCTTCCCCAGGAAGCCGCCCAGCCTGTAGGACAGGAAGTAGGCGTATCGCCTGAGGGCGCTCCCGGCTCGCCCCGCCATGCGCAATCAACAGGCCCTGGTGACGACGTGGTCGGTCAGCAGGGCCAGCGAGGTCTGGGTCTCAGGCTCCAGCGTCTTCAGGCTTTCCTTGCAGGCCCGGCCGTACTCCATGACCTTCCGGCGGCTGTACTCGATGCCCCGGTAACGCCGGACCATCTCCCTGATGCGTTCGAGCACTCCCTCGTCCAGTTGGCCGGAACGCAGGGCCTCTCCCAACCACTTGCCGTCCGCCTCGTTCGCGGTGCTCATCGCGTGGATCAGCGGCAGGGTCAGCCGCCCCTCGCGGATATCGTTGCCCAGAACCTTGCCCAACTTCTGCTCCTCCCCGCTGAGGTCCAGGAGGTCATCGGTTATCTGGAAGGCCATGCCCAGGTTCAGGCCGTAATCAGTGAGCAACTCGACCTCTCCGTTGCGCTGCTCGCCGAGCAGGGCGCCCACGCGGCAGGAACAGGAGATCAGCGCGGCGGTTTTCCCGGCGATCATCGAGAGGTACTTGCTCTCGGTCACGCTGAGATCCTTGCGGGACATGGTCTGGGCGATTTCACCCCGGGTCATCCGGCCAGTGGCCGCGGCCACGCTGGTCATGATCTCCACGTCCCCGTCCCCGTCCCCGTCCTCGTCCTCGGCCAGCAGACGGACGACCTGCGAGTAGAGGTAGTCGCCCAGCAGCACCGCGACGCGGTTGCCCCAGCGGCTGTTGGGAGTGGGAACGCCCCGCCTGACCGCGGCGTTGTCAATGACGTCGTCGTGGACCAGGCTGGCAGTGTGCACCAACTCGAGGGCCACCGCCAGGTTGATGCTCCTCCGCCCGGAGTAGCCGCAGCCCTTGGCGGCAAACAGCAGTAACGCCGGACGCAGGCGCTTGCCGCCGGCGCCCAACACTTCGGAGATGGCCGCGGAGACGGACGAATCATCGGCGCAGGCTATCTCCCGAAGGCCGCGCTCGACCAGCTTCAGTTCGTTCTCGACGGGCCTGTAGATCTCTTTCAGCTTCACTTGGCTCTATCCCTGGAAGCCGCCGGGCTTCCCACCAAACCCCTCGCGCTGGGCGATCAAATCGAGATGGATGGTCGCCAGGTTCTCCACGGGGAGCGCCGCCTCGCGCCCACTCTTGCGGACATCGACGGTCTTGATGTACCGCTTGCAGACGTCGCAAACCTCCACCCGATGGGCCTCGTCGCCCTCCTCGCCGAAGTACCTCAGCTTGTCCTGGTCCTCACTGCCGCAGAAGGGGCAGGCGATGCGCGCGAAGGTCCACTCAGTCCGGCACAGGCCGCACTGCAGGGACCTCTTGCCCACCTCGCTCTCCAGCCGGGCCATCAGCGGCTCGGCCCCGCAGGTCGGGCAGTATCCCGCGGACCACGTGGAGAACTTGATGCAGCCCCTGAGGCCCTCGGCATAGGCCTCAATGAAAGGGCCCAACGCCTGCTGCGCCAGGAAGGAGAACAGGTCGCGATCCAGGCCGACCCGTTCAGCGCCCCGCTCAAGGAGGACCTCGTCAGCCAGGAAGCCCTCAACCAGTCCCTCGTGCCAGGCCTCGCAGTCGCCGCCCGGCTCGGGCAACGCGCCGGAGGAACCCAGCACCTCGCGATGCTCGGCGCTCAGGCGCACAACGCGGTCCAGCAACCCGTCGAAGAGCGCCCAGTCCACGCGGACGTCCACGGCCTTCAGGAAGGGCAGACCCTCCGCGTTCCTGCTGCGGCCGAGCTCGACATCCAAACCGCTCAGGTCCGGCCGGAAGGCGGCCCGGACCTCCTCCTGGGCCTCCAGGAGCGCCCGGAAGTAGTCCAGCAGCGACCCGAGTTCAGGGCGCTCGTCTTTCAGCTCGGCGATCTGCGCGAAAGCCTGGTTACAGCGATCTGCGGTCGATGTCATGGGTTTCCCGAAGTCCCTTCTTGAAGAACGGCCCCCATGTGAGCAGCGCCCACATGAGGGCCGTGTGAAGTGCCGGGTACTACCCGGTCCCGCACTCTGCCTCCTGCTAGGCCGGCAGCTGCCCGGCCACCAGGATCACGTACCTCAGGCAGAAGCCGCCGAAGAGAACCAGCGCGGCGACCACCACGGAACTCTGGGGCTTGCGGAGCTTGCCCTTGAATCCGTAGAGCAGCGGAACGATCAGCCCCAGGCCGATTACCGCGATCCACCAGATGGGCCCGAAGGCCCCGCCGACCACCGCTCCCAACGGAGCCTTGGCGATCAGCAGCGCGACCATGAAGAGCACCACGGCCACGAGTTGGAAGACAATCAGCCGGCTGTTGAGCTTCTCCAGCTGGGGGATGTAGGAGCTCTCCTGCTCCACCACCCCCAGGGACCTCAGCACCGCCAGCACCAGGATCACCGCGGCGACCCCGGTGACCATCGCCGAAGCCACGAAGGCGATCGGCAGCATGAAGGTGTTCCACACGGTGTTGACCGAAGCCGCGAGCAGCACGCCGGTGTAAACCATGACCATCAGCGCGAAGGGCACGCCGGCCAGCCCCACCAGCTTCTTGACGGTGGCGCCCCAGGGGAAGGGGTAGGCGATCAGCGAGGCGCCTATGTAGCACAGGGAGACGATCACGAAGAGGCTCAGCACCCAGGTGCCCCAGGACATGACCGATGCCACGTTGAACATGACATAGGGAGAACTCAACCCCACGTAGCCGTCTCCCGACCGGCTCATCATCATTCCCCAGAAGCGCAGCGGCTGGCCGAGGTCCACTACCAGCAGCAGAACCCCGATGATCGCAGGCCAGGGAGCGACGAAGGCCGCGGTGGTGCTGACCGTGCGGTACTTCCTGCCGCCGGCAAAGTCAACGGCCACCGCCAGCAGGAAGGCTCCCGCGCCCAGCGCGGCGAGGAACAGATCCAGAGCGACGGGCAGGCCCCAGTTCAGCTCATGTTCCATCTCTATTTCCCTCCCGCATCAACAGCCGCGGTCTTGTCTTTCTTGAAGAAGGCCCATATCCCGGCGAAGAGCAGGAACCCGGGTATCAGGCCCAGCAGCCACCGGAAGAATATCTTGTCGGTGGGCTGCTTGGGATCCTTGGGCAGATTGAAGAGTTCGGGGTCGTTCTCGGGCAGGAGGTAGAGCACTCCCAGCCCGCCGAGCTCTTTCTCCCCGTAGATGTAGGGGTCGCTCTTGGGGTACTGCTTCTTGAGGTCCACGACGCGCTTCTTGGCCTTGCTGAGCATCGCCTTGCGATCACCGAACACCACCGCGCCCGTGGGACAGGCCGTGGCGCAGGCCGGCTGCAGGCCGTTGAGCACCCGGTCCAGGCACATCCAGCATTTCCGGGCGGTGCCGGTCTTGTGGTCGGCTTTGGGGGTCTGGAAGGGGCAAACCTCCACGCAGTACTTGCAGCCCGCGCAGACCGCCTGGTTGATGTAGACGATGCCGTTGTCCAGCTTGGTAAGCGCCCCGGTCGGGCAGGCCTTCACGCAGGCCGGGTCCGCGCAGTGCAGGCACTGCTGCTTGCGGAAGAGCCACTGGGGGTCGCCGTCGAACTCCGTCCGGCTCTTGGCCGGCTCGATGAAGTTGACCAGAGTCCAAGTGGTCCCCGAGAGCTTCGGGGGGTTCTGGTAGGTCCCGGAGAACTTAGTCTTGGTGGCGGGCAGCTGGTTCCACTGCTTGCAGGCCACCTGACAGCCCCGGCATCCCATGCACTTGGAGACGTCAATGAGCATTCCTACTTGCGAAGCCATCTCACTTCACCTCCCGGCCGAGGCCTTTTCGGGCGTCCGGGTTCGCCTTGTCGAACTGTTCGTTATCCGGGGCGCGTTCCACGTCACAGAGGAACGCCTTGTACTCCGGAATCATGGTGTTGGCGTCCCCCACGTGGGGCGTCAGCGCGTTGGCGCTGCAGCCCTTGGAGAGGCCCTCGTAGCCCCAGTGCCAGGGTATGCCCACCTGGTCCACGGTCTTGCCGTTCATCTTGAAGGGCCGGAAGCGATAGGTTACCGCCGCGTAACCGCCCAGCAGACTCCGGGCGGTCTTGACTATCACCCGGTCGCCGTTCTTTATGCCCTTCCTCTCGGCCAACTCCGGGCTCATCTCCACGAAGACCTCGGGCATGAGCTCGGCCAGCCAGGGCAGGCTGCGGGTCATGGCCCCGGCCTGCCAGTGCTCGGTCACGCGGTAGGTGGTGGCAACTATCTTGTAGTTCTTCTTGTTGGGCCCGGTCGCGATCTTGTTCATCTCCGGGTTGGTCTCGTGCCACAGCTTGATGGCCGGGTTGACCATGGTGCCGTGCAGGGGGTTCTTGTCCAGCGGGCTCTCCACCGGCTCATAGTGCTCCGGGAAGGGCCCGTCGGCGCGCCCCATGCCGAAGATGCGGGCGTGGCCTTCTGGCTTCATGATGAAGGGGTACTTGGCATCGTCCCGCTCACTGCCATCTGGATTCTTGAGCGGGAACCAGCCGCCGTCGGGCACGTCGCCGACCCATCTCTTCACCTTCGAGTCGTACTTGCCGTCCACCTCCTTGCCCTTGAAGGTGATGACCGGGTGCTCCTTGTCCCAGGGCACGCCGGTGGGGTCAACCGATGCACGGTTGTAGATGATGCGCCGGTTGACCGGCCAGCACCAGGACCACTCGGGATAGAGCCCGATGTTGCTGGTGTCGATGCCGTTGCGGCGCGCGGCCATGTTGCCCTTCTCGGTGTAGGACGCACAGTACAGCCAGTTGCCGGAGGAAGTCGAACCGTCAGTCTGGAGGAAGCCAAAGCTGGGGACCAGTTGGCCCTTCTTGAAGTTCTTGCCCTTGATGGTGACGTCCCTCGTGAAGTAGCCGTTGTACTCCTTGGCCACCGCGTGGGGGTCGGGCTCCTCGTCCGGGCCGTAGTCCCAAGCCATGTCCAGGATGGCTCCGGCGACGGGGCCGCCCTGGTTCTTGTAGCGCTTGCGGATGGCCTTGAAGAGCTGGTCCAGCATCCAGAGGTCGCTCTTGGCCTCCCCCGGCGGATGCACCGCCTGGTAACGCCACTGCGACCAGCGGCCGGAGTTGATGATGCTGCCTTCCTTCTCCACCGAGCCGGCCGCCGGAAGCATGAATACTTCCGTCTTGATCTTCGAGGGGTCCACGTACTTGTCGCAGTTGTTCTCCGTGGGGCGCTTCCAGAAATTGGCCGTCTCGGTGTCCCAGAGGTCGACACACACCAGCCAGTCCAGGTTCTCAAGCGCCTGGCGCTCCTTCTGGCAGTTGGGGCCGGCAACAGCCGGGTTCTGACCCAGGCAGAACATGCCCTTGAAGACATTCTGGTACATGTCCTCGAAGAGCGAGATGTGCGAGTAGTTCTTGCCCGGCTCACGCTTGGGCAGGTAGCCAAAGGCGAAGTCGTTCTTCTCCGTGGCCTTGTCCCCGTACCAGGCCTTGAGCAGGCTGACCAGGTACTTGCGGGCGTTTGACCACCAGTCGGCGCTCTTCTTGTCCTTGTTCTTGCCCTCGTAGTAGCGCGTGGCGTACTTCTCGACGGAGACGTCGTCCTCGTCGGGGGTCTTGAGGTAGCCGGGCAGGATGTGGAACAGCAGGGCCATGTCCGTGGAGCCCTGTACGTTGCTCTCGCCACGCAGGGCGTTGATCCCGCCGCCGGCCACGCCCATGTTCGCCAGCAACAGCTGGAGGATGGCGTAGGACCGGATGTTCTGGGTGCCGTGGGTGTGCTGGGTGGTGCCCATGGCGTACATGATCGTGCCAGCCTGGCCCTTGGCGCCGGACTCGGCGAAGGTCGAGTACACCTCCTCCAGCTTCTTCACGGGGGTGCCAGTAATATTGCTGACCGTGTCCTTGTCGTAACGGGAAACGTGCTTCTTGAGCAACTGGAAGACGCAGTTGGGGTCCTTGAGCGTCTTGTCCTTCTTGGGGATGCCCTTGCCGTCGAACTGGTACTTCCAGGTGTCCTTGTTGTACTTGCGCTTCTTGGGGTCGTAGCCGCTGAAAACCCCGTCGAGATCGGCAGGCAGCTTGAAGCCCGGATCGATCAGGAAGGAGGCGTTGGTGTATTCGGCGATGTACTCGAGGTTGTAGTTCTTGGGGTTGTTATCGATGTCGTCGAGCACGTGCTTGATCATGCCGTCGATGAAGGCGATGTCGGTCCCCGAGCGCAGCGGGGCGTAGACGTGCGCTTTGGAGGAGGTCCTCGTGAAGCGCGGGTCAACGCTGATCAGCTTGGCCCCGTTCTCAATGGCCTTGGTCACCCACTTGAAGGAGATGGGATGGTTCTCGGCGGCGTTGCTGCCGATGATCAGGATCCGGTCCGCGTTACGAAGGTCGATCCAATGGTTGGTCATTGCACCCCGCCCGAACGTTTCGGCCAAACTGGCCACTGTTGCGGAGTGTCATATTCGGGCCTGATGTTCTATGTACACCAGCCCCAGCGCGCGCATCAGCTTGCTGTAAACGTAGCACTCCTCGGTGTCCAGCGACGCGCCGCCCAGGGCCGCTATGTTGTCGATGCGGTTGAGGGGCGGGCTCTTGCCCGGGTTCTTCTTGGCGGTCTCGGCCAGGCCCTCGTCGCGAGTTTCCTTGACCAGCTGGGAAATCCTGTTAATCGTCCAGTTCCAGGACTTCTCCTCCCAGTGGTCGCTGCCCGGCGCGCGGTACTTGATGGTCTTGAGCCGCCGCGGGTTGTTGGCCACCTGGTAGAGGGCGCTGCCCTTGCTGCACAGCGAACCCTCGTTGATGGGGTGGTCAGGATCGCCCTCGGTGTTGATGACCTTGCCGCCGCGCGCGGAGACGATCAGACCGCAACCGCAGCCGCAGTAGGGACAGATGGTCGTGGTCTGCTTAGCGTACTGGATGCGCAGCCGCGTGTCATCCGCCCTGGCTCGGAACAGCTTGCCGAACAGGCCGCTGTACCCGGCGCAGGCCGTCACCCCCGTGACTTTCAGAAAGTCTCTTCTCGTCACGTCCATTGTCAGCCTCGCTCTCCTTTCACCGCCCTCAGAAAGCACCCCGGAGTCCCTTGTGGGCTCCTCCGCCGTTTAGAAAAGTTCCACTCCCAAGTCCTGAATCTGCTTGTAGCTGAACACCGGACCGTCCTTGCAGACGTAATCCTTGCCCACATTGCACCGGCCGCACTTGCCGATCCCGCAACTCATCCGGCGCTCCAAAGACGTGATGATGTTCTCTGGCTTGAAACCCAATTTCATCAGCGGCACCATGGTGAACTTGAGCATGATCGGCGGCCCGCAGACCAGGGCCACCGCGTTCTCCGAGCTGGGCGCGACCTCCTGGAGCACCGTGGGCACGAAGCCCTCCCGGCCCTTCCAGGTGTCATTGCCCTTGTCCACGGTGACGTACAGGTCGATTCCGTCTTGCTTCTCCCAGGCTTCGAGCTCCGACTTGTACAGAAGCTCGCCCGGGCTGCGCGCTCCGTAAATCACGGTGAGGTTCTTGAACCGAGACCGGTTCTTGTCCTTGAGCATGTACTTTATGGTCGCCCTCAAAGTCGTGAAAGCGAACCCGCCGCTGACGATGAGGACGTTCTTGCCCTCCATCTCCTTGAGGGGGTAGGCGGTCCCGTAAGGCCCACGGACCCCGATCCGTGCGCCGATCTCCAGACTGTGCAGCGCAGAGGTCACGACGCCTGTCGGGTAACGCTTTACCGTGAACTCCAGATGCCCGTTGTCCCCAGGGCAAGAGGCGATACCGATGGGGCTCTCGCCCGCGCCGGGGACGGAAAGCATGGCAAACTGCCCGCACTCATACTTGAAGTTCTTGGCGTCTTCTTCGTTACAAAACGCCAGATCAAAGGTCTTAAGATCCTTGGCCTCGTTCTCAATAGTAACCGCCCGGACAGTGACCGGAATGGGAAGGTAGGGATTTTGTGCTACGTCTGAACTCACCCGGTAGGCCTCTGCCCTGATGGCGCACTGCCACGCTTGCACACTTGATATAGCATGGCGCAATGGTTCTGTCAAGTTTCTTTCGCACAGTCGCATGTGTGCAACTCATCGCCGAAACAAATCTGCCCCGCTGAACACAAACCGCTCATGTTCAACAAGATGGGACAGAGATGACTATCGTGTTAAGTGTGTTGGGATGCAGACGTATTAGGTTAGAACTGATTGCTCCGTGTTTGATGGCCAAGTCTTGGCTCAATCCCGACTCTCCTGCGCGGGCCTGTTCGCTATGCCTGCATAGCGGAGGAAAAGTTTGTCCGGACCGCCTTGTCATTCGAAGGGCGCGGTGTTACATGCAATCCAGCTGGCGCCGGACAGTGGACAGGTGTCGGGACACGACGTTTCGCCAGTCCTCGCTGCTTGAAGGTTAACTGGGCCAATGGCTATAGTCATCGCTCCCCGGTCGCCGTTCTCCTACTGCCTGAACCCGAAGTGTCCGGACCACGAAGTTCTAGGCAAAGACAACCTCGCCAAGTTCGGGCCCGGAGGCGCCAGCAACCAGGTGCCCATACTGAAATGCAGGACCTGTGGTTCGAGGTTCTCAATACGTGGCGCGGGGCTTTGAAAAGGGGACCAGTAGGGGCGCGTAAATGGGGACCAC
>CBDUSI010000108.1:0-15343 GCA_965370045.1 uncultured bacterium
CTGAGTCATACGGAGTTCCGGGTGCTCCACGTTCTGGCCCGGCGGCCGGGGTGGGGTCGCCGAGGCGCTTGATCTTGACTTTCTTGAAGAAGCGTTTCAGGCGACCCATGCTGCCCACCCTCCTGCTGAGGTCCAAGATCTCTCTGCTCAAGACCAGCTGCGAACACCCACACCGGCGATGATCCAGGAACACCTGGGGTGTCTCTTCTCGAAGGAGGGGCGCGCGCCCAAGACGGTCAACGAATACCGCGGGGCGCTGCGCGCCTTGTACAACTACGCGCTGACGTTCCTGGACTACGTGCCGGGCGACCCGCGCTGGCCGAACCCCGCGGCGAGGACCAAGCGCATGCGCGAGCCGGCACCCGAGATCACATTCCTGACGGCCGAGCAGATCGACGAGCAACTGGAGGCGCTGGAGAAGGTCGCCCGCGAACAGGAGGCGCGCTTGGCCAAGTCGCTGGCGAATAACTACCCAGGCTCTCTCAACAAGCAGTACGTCGAACGCATGGAGCGCGGGCCGAAGACTACGCGGCAGATGCGCGTGATGGTCGCCACCTACATATTCGCCGGCCTCAGGCGCGCTGAGGCCACCTGGCTGACTCGCGAAGACGTGCTCCTCGAAGGCGAACGCCCGGTCATCCAGGTCCGAGCCAAGACAATCGATGGCGAGTTCTGGCAGCCGAAGACCAGGGTTAACAGGTCAGTTCCGATATCGCAGCGGCTCCTGCCGATTCTCACCGAGCACGCTGCGACGCTGAGCGAGGACGCCGTCTGGTTCTTCCCGTCGCCCACGGGTGAGCGATGGAGCGAGGACAATTTCAGCGCCGACTTCCGCGAGCACCAGAAGCGCGCGGGACTGAAGTGGCGCACTCTGGATTTCCGGCATACCTTCGGCACTCACTTGGCAAGGAATGGCGTTTCGCTCTACAAGATATCCAAGCTCATGGGTAACAGTCCGGAGATCTGCCGTCGGCACTACGCGAGTGTGATCTCGGAGGATCTGGTGGACGAAGTGGAGTTCGGGGCCTGACTCCCGTATCGCAGAGGAGACCACGAAGATGACAAAGAAGAACGCTTCGGGGCGATGCTGGGTGCCGCCCAGGACAGCCAACTGAGCGTTCGGGGCGGACTTTCGAAGAGAGAACTCATCCGCCAGCTTCGGAGCACCGAGGGCGTCGAGTGCAATCCGAACGAGCCTTCGATCTGTCGGCAGGCGGATGACTGCCGGTGGCGCGAAGACTGCTTCTCGCATGCCCCTCCGCTGGAGGAGTTGTGGAAGAAGGTAATCGGTTACTGGGGCATGCTGGCGGCCCAAGAGGACTTCCTGGCGCGTTTCGTTGCCGGAGACAGGGTCCGGGCGCTCAGGGACCGCCTCCGGGAAGCCATGCTGGCCAAGCTCACTGCTCTGAGGAATCGGTGCAGAACGGAACCTGCGCTGATCGATTTGCGAAGCGTGGGTGCGAAGCGTGGGTGCGAAGACGGTGGAGAAGCTGCGGGCCGCCGGCATCAACTCGGTGGACGATCTGATCCGCTCGGGCAATGAGCGGGTAGCCGCCGTGCTCAGAGTCAACCGGGACCGGGCGAAGAACTTGATCAAAGCCGCACGGAGCCTGTCGGCCGAAAGTTCGGGAATGTCCGACATGTACGCCCGCCTCGACAGGACCTTATCTATGGAATGGCGAGCTGTAGCCGCCGCCAAGCGCTCCTTCAGGACCTTGTTCTCTTCCATAATATATGCAATCACGTGTTGCTGCTCACGATTGACCCAGCCGGCCACAGCTGCCAGGAGTATCTGCCATGTGCGAATCATCATGGTGGCCAATTCTACCGTCGGCGCCAGCCGAAATCAGCCTCGACAGCTCGACCTCAAGTGCCTACCATTTCAATGACTTGGAGATCGGCGGAGTTTCGGAACAGGACGCCCTCCCGAAGAGATATTCTGAACCCGGCGCAAGGAAACTACCGACCGGTCCCCAGCTTGCCGGCCACCTCGGCGGCCAGCTTGTAGATATCGCCGCTGGCCGCCTCCCAGCCGGAACTGGTGAACCAGATCCGCTCCATACCGTTCGGCCGCCGGGGGCCCTCGTTGCGGAGCAACAGGTAGGCTCGTACGCGGTAGTCGAGCAGCTCCCGGCAGCGCCGGGCCAGGTCAGCCCCGACCCTGGCCTTCCTGGCCGGGTTGAGCAGGGCCTCCTCGATGAAGATGCGCGCGTGGCAGTCCTGCAGGCTCTCGCGGATGGTCTCGTAACGCATGGTGGGAATGGCCCCGTCCCGGCCCGGAGACAGGAGATGGGTCGTGCCGGCGAACATGGTCAACGCGCTCCAGCGGGACTCGATATAGCGGTTAATCAGCGGAGCCACCCGGCCGCGCTTGTTCTTGAGGACCGGCCAGAAGTCGGCCCCCCGGCGCCCGAAGCCCCGGATGCCCCTGGTCTTGCTTCGCGAGGCGCTGGCGGTCAGCCAGGCCTCGATGAACGTGCGCTGCGAGGCCGGGGTCCCGCCGGCCCCCAGCGAAACGAAAGGTGCGCGCGCCTCCCGGAACGGGTCCCGCCACCCGTAGCCGCGGCGCTCGTCCGGGTCGGTGATCTTCGAGCTGGCCCAGCGCAACACGCAGGAGCCCACCGGCCGGCCCTGGATGACCTCGTTGCGGTAGTGCGCGTGGAGGGCCCACTTGGGCTTGGCCAGCCCCCCCTCCAGGTCCTTCATGGCGGTCACGGTGGGCAGGCGGTCGCCGGCCAGGCCCAGCATCATCGAATCGGCCATGCCCCGCTTCCTGAGGAGGTCGTACATGCCGGTGATCGCCGGCTTCCAGAAGGCCCGGCACTTCGGGGTGCCCCACTTGGGGCCCACCGCCTCGGTCAGCTTGCCGGTCCTGGGGTCGAGCAGGGTGAAGTTGATCTTGCGGTCCTGTTGCGCCTGCCGGCGATACTCCCCCTGTCCCTGCGAGCTCTGCGAACCCCAGCAGTAGAGGACCACCACCGGGACCTTGCCCATGTGCTTGATGGCCAGGTCCAGGTACTTCTCGGCGAAGCCCAGGTCCGGCTTGTAGCCGACCCCGTTGCGGGACCAGCGGACCATGCCGTGCTCGTTGCCGAAGTGCGTCCGGCGGATCATCGTGATGTAAACCACCTTGTTGCCGAGCTCGCCGAGCAGCTTGAAGGACTTGCCCATCAGCTCGAAGTGGCGCTTCGACCACATGGGCACCTTGTACTGCATGGCCACTGACGGCGGCGACTGGACCAGGCCGACGTAGGTCCGGAAGTCGCGGGGACTGGGCAACGTCCAGTTGGCGACCTTCATCTCTATGGGCACCGACACCGACTTCTGGCCCTGTGCGGTGATGGTCAGCTTGCCCTTGTAGAGACCGGGCTTGGCGCCAGCGGGCACGCGCACCGTGACCCATACCGGCTGCACGGCCCCCTGGCCGGCCTTGTCCCGTCTCCACTTGAGCAGCCCCACCTCCTTCGGCGGGAACTCCTCGATCCCGTCGAACCTGTGCGCGAAGCCCCGATACACCTTCCCGTCGGGCAGCTCGTAGCGCACCGATGCGCTGATCTTCCCGGGGCCGGTCAGCGGGGTGACCGTGGCCTTCAGGCCCTTGATCGGTTCGGTGGAACTGGCCACCACCCGGCCGGAGAAGACCCCGTTCCGCGCGCCGCGTATCCTGATCGGCCACAGCGGCTCGTTGAGGTCGCCGTAGTCGGAGGCCCTCACCCGGCGGAGCATGGACGAGTTCCACACCTGGAAGCCCTTGGGCCGGCCAGCGTGCCCGACGTTGGGCCGCAACGCGCCGGGCCGAGCGACCAGCTCGAGGCTCTCCAGCCCCAGCCTGGCCCACCAGGCATCCCTGCGAAGCACCCCGGACCGGAGGCTCTTCTTCTTCGAGTTCGTATACATGATCTCCGCGGCCGGCGCGTGGTGAAGCTCCACGGCCAGGAGGTTCACGCCCTTCTTCAGCTTGGAAGCCGGAACCTTGAAGTCGCGGATCTCGCGGATGCGCTTGGCGAAGCGATCCTTATGCTTTTTTGGCTTCATCAACAGCCCGCCGTCGGGCGTCAGGTAGGCCTCCTGGGGGTAGTCCTTGGCGGGAGTGTCCAGCTTGATCTTGCCGGCCGGGAGGCCGACGCGGGTCAGCTCCTGACCGTTGAGGAACACCCTGGCCCCGCCGATCAGCTTGAGGGAGAGCTTCATGTCCCCGACCGCGGCGGGGTTATCCACCCGGAAGCGACCGCGTAGGCAGAGCAGCATCATCCCCAGGCGCAGCCTCAGGAAGGGGCCGCGGTACCGTCCCCAGGAGGAATCATCGAAATCCGGCTGGACCCAGCCTTCAGGCGGGAGCTCGGGCGGCATGCGGCGGACCTTTTCGATCACGTTCAGGACCCGCTTCTGCTGGCGCTTCTTCCCTCCCGGGATGCGGACGCTCTTGTAGCCCTTGACGTGGACCAGCTTGCCGGCCTTGGTCCGGGCCAGGTCGGTCTCCCATATCATGCGGCAGCGCCAGAAGCTCTCGGTGTCCAGGACGGGCGGGGGCGATTTCTTAACGGCGGGCTTCTGGCCGGCCGGCGCGGACGCGGCGGCCAGTGCGGCGGCCAGCGCGAGCAGCCCGGCGCGGAGGTGCATGCCGGGGTTCACTTTCCGGTCCCCAGCCGGGCCAGGTCGGTGCCCCAGGTCACCTGCCAGCGCCACAGGCTGGCGGTGTCCAGGAGCACGGTGCCGGCCTCCTCGCCGGCCGCGGCCGAGGAGGCCAGCCCCAGCGAGAGAACCAGGATTGCGAAAACGGCTCTGCGCATGCTCACTTCTCCTCAGCAGGCTGTCGGGAGGGTCCTGTATCTATTAGTCTACTCTGAAAACCGCGGAACGTTGTCACTCTAAGAGATGAGCCGGGGTGTGATCTTCGGTGGATGCTGCCATGAGCCCCGGGGCCCGGCCGGCCATCTTCTTATCCCGGCTGCCCGCAAGGGGTTGGAGGCAGCCACGGGGCCTTTCATTGTACGCGGCTTGCACGTGAATTGGGGCAAGAACGGCCCCTCCGCGCTCAGCCTGGCCCCGCGGCGCGGGAGCTCGATCGGAAAACCTGCTATCACGCGCGGTTAGGAGCCAGCCCAGGCTGATAGCGTGACCGCCTGGTCCGAGTGGAGCCCGGTACCGAAGGCGTGCATTATCATCATGGCCTTGCCGAAGCGCCGGGGCATGAAGAAGTCACCGATGTTGTGTACCCGCCTGGCCATCCAGATGCCAAGCACACTGATGCCCACCAGGTACACAATCAGCAGCGTTATGTCCGCGGCGTGAAGCCCCATCCACATGCGAAGGCTCTGCCTACTTGCCGCTCGGGCGAACCGAACTGCGCCTGTCGATCTTGAGTCCCACGTGGCGCAGTGCCATGCGAGTTCCGAAAATGAGCAGGGTGTTCTCCGCGCCGTACTTGATGGCTGCGGGATCCAGCTTGTGTCTCCGGAGCCGCTTGCCGTTGAGGTACGAGCCCGCGCCGGTCCACCTCGCGAAGTAGATATGGGCGTCGTGGCCCTTCCAGCTTTCCGGGATGGTCACCTTCGCCATCGCCCAGATCAGGCCTGAGTTCTCGGCCTTGCTGAGCTTCACCCAGAGCGGGAGGTCGGGGAGCTTCTCCCATCCGGGGGAGCCGTAAGCTTCCTTTTCGAATCCCGACTTCCTGCCGCCCTTCTTGAAGAGCAGTTCCTTCAGCACCAGGCTGTCGCCGGGGATCAGTTCGGCCGCCCCGTTCTGCACCAGCGTGCTGTCAGCCGGTTTTGCTTTCGGGGTTTCGGCACCGGTCTTCTTGAAGACCAGCTCGAACTTGGCCTTCACCTGCGGCTTGAGCTGCACGCGCAGTACCGGGCCGGCGTGCTTCTTCACCTGCTCCACGTCTCCCCCGGAGGATTGATACTGGTAATTGGCCGGCACGTAGACGAATAGTGAAAAGCTGCGGCCCTTTACGCCGCGCTTGAACGAACCGCTGAGCTTGCCGTCCTTCTCAGACCACTTGCAGTCTTCGATCTCGTCGCCGCCCTGGGTGATGTGCCGGTCGGTGGAGAGCAGCTGCGGCGCGCCGGTTCTGCGCCTCAGCGCGGCCACCAGACAGGAACTCGGCCCCAGCCGGAGCTTCATCTTCTTCGAGAAGACTCCCAGGAAGCGCTGGTCCCAGAAGTCCCAAGCCAGGTACTCGCCCTTCCATGAGTCCCAGCCGGCGTAATCGGCTTCCTTTACTTGCAGGGCCTTGAGATCGAAGACGCGTTTCTCGACGCCGTAATACCTGGGATTGAAGAAGCCAACCACGTGCCACTTCTCGAAGGGCCGGGAGAGGAACATGGCCCAGGCGCGCGGAGTGACGGCCATGTTCTTCTGCAGTGTCTGCAGCTTCGTCTTGGCCTCTTCGGGCGAGGCGGCTCTATCGCGAAAGCGCTTGGCGTCGCCTCGCAGGGAGGTCTCCCACGCATTCATGATTCCCTGGGGTTCGAACTTGAGCGGCTCGACCTCGGGCAAGGGCAGGATCCGCTGTACGACGCGCATCTTGCGGAGAGGAGTCTTGAAGAAATCCTGCTCCGTCCAGGTTATTCCCGAGCCGCCCAGTGCCCACATGGAGCAGATGAAGCGGGCCTGGTCGAGGGTGTTGCCCTGGTTGATATAGAAATCGTCGACCCCCATCCGGCACACATTCTCGAACAGCTTCGGGAAGACGCTCGGGAACCACCAATGGAACCGCTTCTCGTAGCTGTGCCAGCGGGGACCCAGGTCCGGGCTGGGGGCCAGGATGTCGAGTTCCTCGTTCCCGCAGCCGCCGCCGGCGCCGGAGCGCATCACCACCGTCTTGCCCTTGCGGGCGGCGCCGCGCCGTGCCGCGGCCACGAATGCCGAGCGGTTGCCCCAGTCGTGCCAGCAGTAGCGCAGGCCAATATCCGCCCACAGCTCCCAGGTGTCTTCCATCCACTTCACGGCATCGGCGTTTCTGGAATTGAGGCCGATCATCTGGAACCCCGCCGGCAGCTTGCGGATACCCCCGCTCCCCGGCTTGCCCGGCTTGCCTCTGGCCATACCCGTCTTCATGGCGTCCGCGGGGAGCTGGTGGAGCAGCACCGTGTTCAGGCCCATGTGGAAACCCATCTTGATGCCGCGGTCGGCCAGGAACTTGGCCTGTCTTCTCATGGAATGGATGTTCATGAAATTGGCCATGTGCAGGTTCTTGGGCCCCTCTTCGGGACGCCAGATCAGCCCCTTGCCGTGGGAGATGCCGCCCTTCATCTCCGCAATCCCGGCGTACACGTCGCCGGGACAATAGGGAACTATCTCCTTGGCCATGAACTCGATGTTCTTCTCGAACACCTCGGCTGCCGGCCAGCTGCGATGCGGGAAGTAGCAGAACTCCGGCCGGGCATGTGCATACTTTCGCGGGAAGGGACTGGGCTTACCCTTCGCCTTGTACTTGGCTTCGATCTTCGTCACCTCGGGGTTCTTGAACTTGGGGCTGACCCCGCTTCCGATGAGCAGAACCCGCGCGGGCAGGAACCCCTCCTTGTCGGGCGAAGGCGCTGGCATCTTTTCTGCCTCGCCAGCGACCAACTCCCGGACGGCGACCGCTCCCCCGGTTCCCAGCAGTACCGCCACGCACACAATCGCCGCGGCCGACCTGACCTTCGCCCACATCAATGTCTTCATGACTGCCTCCGCTGTCGAAAGGACCCGTGCTGAAGCCACCGCCTTCCCAAGGCAGACCTCTCGTATGGATGCGGGAAGACCGGCAGGAACGACTTCCACAGATTGTTCACTCAGGAAACCCATCAGAACCGCAGCCGGTACAGTCACGCCCCGGCGGCGGAGTTTCTCGCGGAGCCTGTGGACGGCGCGCGAAAGCTGCGTCGCTACCGTGCTCCGCGAGCAGCCTACTTCCGCGGCCACCTCATTTTCAGTTCTGCCTTCGAGGTAGCGCAGGACGATGGCGTCCCGCTGTCTTCGAGGCAGCGAGGCTATCGCCGCGTTCAGCTCCGGCCCAACGTGTTCCCACGAAACGGCCTCCTGTGGTCTCAATCGCATCCGCTCCATGGCGGCCCCCTGTTCGTGCTTGGCCCGACGAGCCTCAGCGCGGCCCAGCTTCTGAGCCGAGTTCCGGGCAGTGAGGAACAGCCACCCCGAGAGAGTTGCAGCCCCGGGGATATCCCGTGCCTTGCGCGCAAAGACCACAAAGGTCACTTGAGTAGCATCTGCGGCCGCGCCTGCGTCGCCAAGGATTCGCATGCAGGCCGAATACACCATGGCCGAGTGGCGCCGGAGGATCTCGGCAAAGGCTTCCTCCGACTTCGTGGAGGCATACTGACCCAGCAGTTCGCGGTCAGTCATGGTCCCTGACTCTCGTGTGGGCAACGTAGAACTCAAGCACTGTTGCGCTCACCTCCTCCTGCTTCAACCCAAGATTCCCGACCGAGGCCAAGTTGTCTACAAGAATCCTACCAAGAATTATCCCGGGCGGCAACATCTTGAAATAGCGCAGGTTATGGGCTCTCGGTGTCCCTGGTCATAATCATTGGGGCAGATGACAGCCTGTCGTATCACTGCGGGTGACAACGGCTGCGTCTACGCGCTGCCCGGGGCCAGCGGCGGCTCGGCCAGACGCCGGGCGAAATAGGGCAGCTTGGCGTGCCCGGTTGCCTGGCCGAGGAGTTCCCGGCAGCGGCTGATCAGGTCAGGACAGCGCTCCGCCACCCCGCAGGCCGCCGTTCCCAGGGCGACCACGCAAGTGTCGAGAGCCAGGCTCACCCAGGCCTCGCCAGCCAGGGCTGTCGCCACCGCCTCTTCAAGTGCGGCCAGCGCCCCTGGCTCGTCGCCCTCGGTTGCCAGGAAGACGGCCCGCAGCGACCACCAGCGGGCGGCGTAGGTGGCGTATCCGGGCATTCGCTCCGGATCGCGCAGATCTTCGGCGAGCTCGCGGGCCACGGAAAGGTCCCCGGCGAGCAGTTCGGTCTCGACCCGCGAGCAGCGCAGCTCGGCGCTGAAGGCCGGCTCCGCCTTGACGTCCTCCTCGGCTGCGGCGTAAAGTGCTCTGGCATCATCCCAGCGATTCCCGGCCGCAGCCAGCAGCGCCTTCCCCTCGGCCAGTTGGGCGCGCGCCCAAGGGGAACCCTTCTCCGTGACCAGAGCTTCGCATTCGGCCAGCACGTCTCCGGCCGCGGCAAGGTCATCCTCGACAAGGTGCAGCCTGGCGGAGAGCATCGCGGCTTCGGCGATGATCCTGGGTTGGCGGGACCGGCGGGCCATATCCAGGGCCTGGTCCACCGCGCGGCCCGCGGCTTCCATCTCGCCGAGCGCGATGAAGGCCTTGCCTCGCTTGTCGAGGACCACCGCGGCATTGAAGAAGTTGGAGTCCGGCAGGATGGCCTCCAGCGCCAGCTCGGCGTGGACCAGCGCCTTGCGCGGCCGACCCATCATCATCTCCAGGCCGGTGAGGGCCTCGTGGTAATGCAGGAGCGATTGCCCCCCGACTTTCTCGAAGCAAGGGACAGCCTCTCGCAGGACGGCACGCGCGGCCAGCATGTCTCCAGACCTGCGAGCGACGATGTGAAGGTCGTGGGCCAGGAGAGCACGGGCCTTGTGAGATGAGAGATTCTCGTCTGCTTTGGCCAGCTCCGCACGGGACTCCGTGAGGCGCGCCCGGGCCCGCTCGAGATCCCCGTCGTCTATGGCCATGCGGCCATCGTTGCGCAGGAGCTTGGACCGGCTCAGCGGGGAAGAGCCCGGGAAGGCCAGACCCTCGCGGATCATCTCGCGGGCTTCCTCGCGCCGGCCCAGGAAGTGCATGGCCACCGCGGCCAGCTGGTAACTGCTGCTCTTGAGGTCGGCGTCCAGCGCCAGTCCGCGAGCCGCCGCGCACAGCGACAGGGTCCGCTCGTAGAGCCCGCAGTACCAGGCCGCCCGGCCTAACTGCAAGAGGATGCGTGCCCGCCGCTCCGGCGCGTAGCCGGAGGGCAGCACCGCGAGGAGGCGCTCGTACTGCTCGACCTCCTCGCGGAACTGCCCGGAGGCGGAGCGCTCTCGGGCCTCATCGCATATCCGGTTGGTGTTGAGGGCGATCCCGAACAGCCGGAAGTCCACGTAACGCCGCTCGGAGACGCTGGGCGAGACCAGCGGCTTGCCGGTCTCGATGCGTGCGTGGAGCCGGGCCAGGCGCTCGTCGGCGGCGCGGGACTCTTCCTCCAGGGCGCGGGCCGCGGGGTCCAGGCAGTGAAACCAGTAGGTGTTGGTCCGGCGGAAACGTTCGCCGAAGGCGCGCCGGTAGCGTTCTGCGACGCCCACAAGGTCCAGGCGCAGCAGGGTGCTGGGCGCGCCGCCGGCCTTGGGGTCCGGACGCAGGTCTCCGATGCGCTCAAAGAGGTACTTCTTCTCGTAGAAGCTTCCGTGGTGGGGCTCAACCATGATGCACATGTCGCTCGCGCCGCGGATCCGATCAGCGATCAGCCACAAGAGGCGGCAGAGGTTCAGCAGCGGGTCCATCCTGCGCTTGCCGGAGTCCCGGTCGGCGGCAAGCTTGGATATCTCCATCAGGCGCCGCCCCTGAGCGCGCAGAACATCGAGCTCCTTCTTGTAGAGCCCGTCGGAAGGCATCCCCAGCGGAGAGTCGAACACCAGGGTCACGGTGGCGATCACCTCCCCGTCTGCGACGGCCACCAGCGTGCGCGTCTCGGGCAGCATGTCGTAGAGGTAGAAGTGCATCCGGAAGTGGTCCAGGCGGCAGTAGCCCTGCTCCACGTAATTGTGGTAGACCAGGCGCATGGCGCCCTCGAGATCCTCGCGGGTTTCAGCGATGCGGAAGACGCAGTTGCCCCCGGGCAAGGCCTACTCCGCGTTGTCTTCCAGTGCCACGCCCGGCGTTGCCGCGAGGGCGGCCGGGTCGACCACCACGAACTGCGGCGCGACGGTGACCGGGAGCCCGGCCAGCAGGCGGACCGCCTGGGTCACCATCAGCGAGGCCGTGCAGGCCGCCCCCCCGGCCAGCTGCGGTGCGGGGCAGGGCTTGCCGTCGGCCAGATCGGCCGCCACTTTGCGGCTGACCCCCACGAACTCAGATGGCAGGCCGGGCGCCAGTCTCGCCAAGAGTCCGCTGAAGACCTCGACGTAGGACGCCGCCGAGACGTCCCCCTCGACGGGAAGCCCGCATATCTCCCGCAGGGACGCACCGCCGGGCAGGAAGACGCCGGACACCGAGCCCCACCCGGCACTGAAGGCGGAGATCACCGGCAGGCCGCGACCGCGGGCTTCGTCGTGCAGGGCGATGATGGCGGGCAGATCCAGGAAGTCGATGGTGTCGAATACGATGTCGCAGCGGTCCACGAAGTCCTTCGCGTTGGCCCCCTCGATCCGGCAGTCCCGGGCTTCGACCCGGGCGGCCGGGTTGATGGCCCTGATCCGCCCACTCAAGGCCCGGACCTTGGGCGTCCCGACGTCCGCATCGACGTAGGCCTGCCGGTTGAGGTTGTGGCCATCGACGGTGTCGTCGTCAACCAGGATGAAGCGCTCGAAGCCGGTCCGTGCGGCCGTCTCGGCCACGACGCTGCCCAGTCCGCATCCGGCGACCAGGATCCGCGTGCTTCGGATCCTGCCCTGCAGATCCGGCCCGATGTACCCGGCATTCCGGAGGGTCAGCTGGTCGTAGCCTGTCACTATCCGTCCCTCGAATTCTCGCTTCGGAGGTGCTTCCTGCGCCAACTGTCGCTGCCGTTCAACCATGCACATATATCGACCCGACATTTCCCGGATGGCGCTTTCAAGCTGTCCCTCCGACCTGTTCCGCCCGTGATTCTCGCCATCTCGCCCCTCGGCTCAAGCGGTTTTCCCGCTATATCGAGAAACGAGCCACCCCATCACTTGACTGCGGCCACCGGCGGGACATTATGGGCTCGGACGCCTGCTGAAAGGACACCGTCATGGCTTCACGGAAAGTCTC
Source organism: uncultured bacterium (assembly GCA_965370045.1). GTDB lineage: Bacteria > Planctomycetota > SZUA-567 > JAKLDR01 > JAKLDR01 > CAZONU01. The sequence goes on from CBDUSI010000108.1 coordinate 11,948, forward strand.
GGCCGCGCGCGACGTGTGGATCCGCTCCGACCGCTGGCCGGACCCCAAGAGCCTGGGCCGCTGGGCGCGGGACTGCTTCCGGCTGGAGGGGGCCCGCACCCCCCAGGAGAAGGCCCTGGCCCTCTGGAAGTGGATGCTCATCACCATGGGGCGCAGCGGTCCGCCCCCCCACGAGGGCGAGCGCGGCCTGGAAGCCTACCTGATGGACACGCTCAAGTACCTCAACGTCTACGGCAACCACTACTGCGACGGACTCTCCCGATTGATGATCACCGCCTGGCGGGCCTCCGGCTGCGGCCGCGCGCGCAAGACCGTGATCTGCCGGCTGGGCCACACCGTGGCCGAGCTGGAGTACCGCGACGCCGACGCTCGCAAGCGCTGGCACGTCTTCGACCCCCGGCAGGGCTGGTACGTCTTCAGCCGCGACGGGGGCCACGTGGCGAGCGTCGCCGAGCTGGTCGCCGACCCCGAGCTCTTGACCGACGCGAAGAACCCACCCCGGCCCTACTTCTACTTCCGCAAGGGCCGCGAGCGCTACCGGGACGCGGAGCGAACCATCGGCAACGCCATCGAGGGCATGACCCCCGAGCCGCAGCACGAGATGCGCCTCGACCTGCGCCGCGGCGAGCGGCTGACCAGCGCCTGGGCGCCGGGCGAGAGCTACTGGCCCTACGCCCTGGGAGCAAAGCCTCTGCCCCTGGTCGCCTATTGGCTGGAGAAAGACTCTCTGGGCGGCGGCATCAGCGACAGCTACCTCGGCGAGCACGTGATCCCCTACTTGTACAAGTCCCCCCGCGGAGCCCACCAGCAGCGGCCCGGTGACCGCCGGCCACGCTGCCGGCGCCCGGGCACGGTCGGGCTCAGCTACGCCGTGCCGCTGGCCGGCGGGCGCTTCCGCGAGGGCGCGCTGAGCGCGGCGGGGGCGGTCTCCGAGGCCCGTCCCTCGCGCCGCTCGGCCCTCCTGCACCCGGAGGCCCTGCGACGGGTCGGCGAGCTGGTCTACGAGGTCAGGACCCCCTACGTCATCACCGACGCGCGAGTGGAGGCGACCGTGCGCACCGGCTCCGACCCGCTGGACATGCTGGGAATCTGCGTGTCCGTCGATGGCGGCTCAAGCTGGAAGCACCTGTGGGGAAACATCTTCTCGCAGAAGCGTCCCTCGGCCCGGCCGCGCCGGGCCCGGGCCACCTTCGGCGCCGCCGCCTACCGCGCCGGAGAGTTCTCCGTCGTCGGCAAGTACGGGTACCTGGTGCGCCTGGACATGCTGGCCCGCCGGGCGCTCGGCGAGGTGGGCTTCGACAGCCTGAAGATCATCACCAGCTGCCAGTGCAACATGATGGCCCTGCCCGCGCTGGGGCCCGGCAGGAACAGGGTCAGCGTGGCGGCCAAAGGCGCACCGCGCGGCGCCCGCCTCCGCGTGGACTACGAGTGGGACGAGAAGCCCCGCGGCCGGCGGAAGCTCTCAAGAACATTGCCCGGCTCCGGCGGGGTCTTCACCGTGAAGGTCGGCGCCCGCCGACCGCGCGACGTGCGCATGCGCGCGGTGAGCGTGGAGCTGGTCTAGAACCGCGAACGATACTGAGTGGTGAAGGGGGCTCTGCGGAGCCGGCACCTCCGTTTGATCGCGCCGCCTTGAGCGCCGGGTCAGCGCGTCACCGTCAGCGTGACTTCCTTCCCGTGCGGGATCTTGACCTTCTCGACGGTGACCAGTCCCCACTTGTCGGCGGTCACCGTGCCGGCCCCGCCGGCGGAACTGGTCCACTTTAACTTCTCGCCGGGTTTGGCCTTGAACTTCTGGCACCTGCGCGGGGTGACATCGGCGGTCATGTCCCCCTTGGCCTCGCCGTTGGATATCTTGGCCGACCACTTGCCGGCCTCGTCGACGACCTCCTTCCAGACGAACCCCACGTTGATGTAGCCTTCTTTGGGGCCCTCCGGGCCAATGTCGTCATCGATGGAGCTGTTGCCGAAGGCCGGGTAGCTCTCCTTCAGCGAGAAGCGGTGCCAGGGGTAGTATTTGCAGAGCAGCTTGAACTGCGTCCGGGCCGAGCCGTGCCCCTTGTTGTCCCAGCCGAATCCGAACCCGTGATGGTTCTTGCTGAAGGCCTTGACCATGGCGACCATGTTGGGCCACTTGGCGTAGCCAGCGCCGGGCCTGCCGCCCAAGCGCCCGCCGATAAAGCAGGCGAAGGGCAGGTCCACCGAGGCCGGGGTGTCTTCCACGAACTTGATCATGTCCAGGTAGTCGAAGAACTCGGTCTTGCCGTCGGGCATCATGGGCTTCTTGCCCTTGAGTACCCGCATGGACCCGGAGTTGAGCACCTTCTTCCGCGTAGGGGTCTTGAGGTATATCTTGCCGCCCACCAGGTTGGGCAGAGCCCACTGATGACACTTGGGGCCGGTGGGGTAGATCGCGGCGAAGATCCGGGGCCGCCTCAAACCGATGGTCATCGCCCCCCAGGCGCCCATGGACTGCCCGCCCATGCAGATGCGGTTGGCATCGACCCCGTACTTCTTGACCACCCAGTCGATGATCCATTCAACGCGGCGTTCGGCGAAGGGGTAAGCTCGCGGCTCGGAATCGCGGGACCAGTTGGGCCTGCAGAACAGGCCGAACCACAGGTTCTCGCGGCCCACACGGCCCCCCGGGGTGGTCATGGTGTCACGAGGGAGCAGGTTCAGTCTGGGACGCTCCCTGCCGCCTTCCCAAAGGCTGAACGCTCCTGGCTGACCCGCGCGCCAGCCCAGTTCCTTCTCCGGGGCGAAGTACAGGAAGTAGTTGCTGAGCCTGGGCAATTTCGAGCTGCTGCCGCAACTGGCGTGCAGAGTGACCCACAGGGGCAGCCCTTTCTTGCTGGCTATCTTGCTGGCTTTGTTCAAACGCTCATCGGCTGCGAGCTGCCTTATGGGCTGGACCGGCGCGACCTTCTCGTCGACCGGCGCGGTGGTGGCACTCTTGCCAGGCACGACCTTCGACACCGGATTGAGCTTGAGGTCGGTGGCCACTACCGCGTAGTAGCCCTTGCCGGGCTTAGTTACAGTGTGAACGCCGACGCCGGACCACAATGGCCGTGTCTCCCCACGCGCAACAAGCCTGGCGCAGGGCTTCTTCGGATCCAGTCGGTCGCGCAGTCTGAAGGCTCCGCCCATGAGCTTGCAGGAGTTGTTGAGTATGCCCCTGATGACCGGCTTGGCCACCGTGACGTTGGCCTGGGTGATGGGCTTCTCCGAACGATAGACCGAGTAGCGGTAGGCGGCGCCGGCCTGGCCCTCGGCCACGTCCTTCCAGGTGACGAAGACCTGGCCGTCCCGGCAGGACGCTTTGATGCCGGTGACCTTCGGCTCCCCGGCACGGGCGGCGAGCCCCAGCCCCAGAACCGCACTCAGCACGCAGAA
>CBDUSI010000109.1:0-15233 GCA_965370045.1 uncultured bacterium
CGTTCTCGGGATTCGCACGATGCCAGAGGCATCGCACTCACCCTCGGGCCTCGCAGCGCTGGGCGAGCGCCCGCCGTCACGGCGCTCCATTTTTCAACGGCCTGCTAGCCGGAGCGCCTCCGGGCACGTTTCCCGCCCATGAACCCTCACGACGGCGATAAACCTCGCAAGCCACGCCGGCGTCGCGTGCCCTCAAGCCGCCATCCCGCGGTGGGCCGCCAGGCCCCGCCGGTGCTCCTGGTGCTCGCCGACGAGGGCCGGCGCGAGACGCTGGCCGATTTTCTCGCCGCCGCGAATTACGACGTTCACGCCGTCGGCCCGCCGGCCGACGGACTCAAGCGCGTTGAGGGCACGGAGTTCGTCGCGACCGTCACCGACCTCTACGCCTCGGGGACCAGCGGCGTGCACCTGGCCCGGGAAATCGAGCGGCGTTCGCCCGACACGGAGGTGATCCTTCTGGCCGACATCTCATGCGACTGCGCGCGCGGGAAGTGCGCGGCCGCCGGCGCGCTCGCCGTGCTGGAGCGCCCTTTCAATCCCGCGCTGCTGGTGGACCTCCTGGCCCAGGCCGCCTCGGTGGGCCGCCGCCGGCGGCTGTCACGGGCCTCGGAGTATCTGCCGGGGGACCCCCCTCCCGGGCCGCATCGCGCCCTGGTTATCGAGGTCGACGACGACCTGCGCGCACTGCTGCTCGAGGTCATCAGCGGACACGGTCTGGAAGCGGAGACCGCCGCGCACGCCGATGAGGGGCTCGAACGCCTCGCCGGCGAGTTCTTCGAGTTGGTCTCCACCGATTTGTGGACCGGCCAGTCATACGCGGCCGACGCCCTGCACCAGATAAGACACGTCGAGCCCGACGCCGAGCTGATAGTGGTCAGCGGCACCGCCGACCCGGAGATCCTCGCTGAGGCCCGCCGGTCGGGCGCCGCGGCCTGCCTCACCAAGCCTTTCAAACTCGCGCAAGTGCGCGAGAGCCTGGACGCACTGGACCTCGACGCGGTCAACCTCCGCCGGCAGCAGCGCGAAGCCGAAAGGCGAGCGCGCCTGAAGGACCCCCAATAAGAACCCGGACCGGCGTAACCGGTCCGGGCGATTGACTGCGACTCTTTGGCGGCGGCTAGGCGACGGGCGCCACGTTGACCACCCGGTTCTTGACCGACACCTTCCCGGGCTTCAGCGCGAAGATAGTGTAGTCCCGGCCCAGGCCCACGTTGACCCCGGGCTTGAACTTGGTCCCGCACTGCCGGATTATGATCGCTCCGGCCTTGACGACCTGGCCGTCGCCGACCTTGATGCCGCGGTATTTGGGCTTGGAGTCGCGACCGTTCCTGGTCGAGCCCTGTCCTGCCTTGTGTGCCATGCTTCTTCCTCTCGACTGTGTGCCCTGAAGCAAACAATTATACGGAAGAGGGCGCTCTTGTCAACCTCTTCGGCCGTGGGCCTGCACGCAGGGGATGCGAAACCTCTTCTCCAGCAACTCCTTAATCGGTAACCGCCCCTGGATTGCTTAGGTCAAGAAGGCCTATCAAGGTATTGCCGTGAATTGGCCTGCGGTGGTTGGGCCTACTTCGATGCGCAGCGCATGGCAGCAGAACTGGATACGCTGAGGATTGCAAATGGCTTCCGCGCTGACTAAAATGGTTCCCGGCCGACAAAGCGATGCGTGGTCGCTACCGAAGCCATGAAAAGGGGAGCTTGGTAGAATCATTGGTAGGGGCAAAGAGATGAAGTCTGTCGCGGGGAGTATGGATGAACGAACGTGAACTGAAAGAACATGAGACATCCATGCGACGGTTGGAGAATATGGGGAAGTACCTATGTCCGAAGTGCGGGCACCATGGCAAAGCCAAGACTCGGGGAGGCAAAGGCTTCAGTGCAGCTTTCTATGCTTCCATCGTCGTCCCCATCTTCAGTTGGCTGTTGCCATACCTGTCCGAAGGTGATGAGGTCTGTGCCAAATGTGGAGCCAAGCTTTCCTCGGACGACTACTCGGCAGGAATGAACTACACTCCATAGATTAAGGGATAGAACATGCCCCAACAAGACAAATGCAGCGTACGCGGAATGCCGCGCCGCTGATTTGCGCCGTTGGGGCAATCCGGGGCAATCCGGGGGCGGTTACCGATTTGTGCGGGCACCAGCTGCCTCCTTCCGGGGCGGAATCCGGATTGGGCGCTCACTCCCCCGGCCGCTCGTAGGCCTTGGGCCGCCGGCCGATGACCACCTTTACCTCCATCTTCACGTTGTTGCGATAGAGCACCATCTTGGATTTCGTGCCCGGCCAGGTACGGCCCACTACCTCTGTCAAGTTGGCCGAGTCCTTTATCACCTGGCCGTCCAGGGAGTACACGAAGTCGCCGACGACCAGCTTGGCGTCCGCCGCCGGCGTCCCGGCGAGCACCCGGACGGTCATTGCCCCGGCGCCCTCGGGCAGCTTGCGGCCTTTGCGATCACGCGCGTCCGGGTCGCGAATCTCCACGCCCAGCCAGCCGACCCCCACCACCTCCTTGAGAATCGCCTTGGCGCGGATGGACACTTCCAGGTCCTTGCTCCCCGACGCCGTCATCAGCGCGGGGGCCGCCGGCTTGCCAATCGCCGTGAGACGCTTCTCGGCGGACACGCGCACGCTGTACTTCTCGTCGCCGAGCTGCTTGATAAGCCCGGCGATCTCGGCGCGCAGCTTCCGCTGCTTCTCTTTCTCTCTTTCCTTTTCCTTGGCGTCCTTATCCTTGTCTTTATCCTTGGGCTTGGGTTTGGGCTTGGGTTTTTCAGACGCGCCGGCTTTCGGGGCCGGATCACCCGTCTCTACTAAGGGCTTTTCGCCGGCGCGAGCCCATCCGGCGCACAGCATCCCGGCCAACAGGGAAGCAATCAGTGGCTTAACCATGTGCGAACTTAACCGAGTAGTTAAGTAGAGGGTCACAGTGGGGCCGCCTCCTGACTTGCACAAGGATAGCCCGCGGCTTAACATCTGTCCAGAGGGGACCGGAAACGTGCTGAGATCAGGCTCGAACGTCGATATGCTGGCCCAGGTTCGTGGTCATCATTTCCATGGTCTTGAGGATGAGATCGAGCACCGCGGACTGCTGCGCGTTGGACATCTTCAGCGTGCGAATGGCCACTTCGGCCTCCACGCGGGCCTGCTGCATTCCGGTAGCCATTGCGGCGATAGAACTGATTTGGCTCATGACCGCACCTCCCGGGGAAGAGACCGCTCCCCCCATCCCCATCGGTCGGTCTTGAGCAGGATTTAGGCCTAAAATGCCGGATATTCCGCCCAACCTCCCCGGCGAAGCCGCCCTGGCCCTCAACCGCCAGGGGCTGCCGACCGAGCTGCTCAACACCCTCAAGCCGGGAGAAAGCCTCTCCGCCCGGGTTATCAGGGAGATCGCGCCCGGACGCTATCTGCTCAATATTGGCGGCTCGCAAGTGACTGCGGACAGCAGACTTACTCTATCCGCCGGCGAACGGCTCAGTCTCGCCCTCAGGGACTCTGGAACCCGGCTGCTGCTGGATCTGGTGCTGCCGACCAAGACCCCAGCCCGCCTCGCTCAGCCGGCCCAGCCAACGCAGCCGTCCGCTCCCGTGGCCGCCGGACCCGCTCAGGAGCCAGCCTCGCCTTCGGTCGCCGCGCGCGCCGTCCAGGTCGAAACCCAGGCGGCGCTGGCCCGCTCCGCGCCGCTGGGCGAGACCCTTATTGAGGCCCGCCGCGCGCTGAACGGCTCGCCGGCCGCCGCCCCGCGCGAAGCGCCCTCCCCCGCCCCGCCGCCTTCCAGCGCCGGAACCAGCACGGCTCCCCGGCAGAGCCCATTGCCCGCCGCCGCCCCAGCGCCAGCCCCTGCCGCCGGACCTTCCGCGCAAGCGGCACCCTCGCCGTCCCCAACAGGCACGCCGGCTCAGGCCGGACCGGTGACCGCTGACACCGTTCGAGCCGCCCCGCCCGCGGCCACGGCCCCGCAGACCGCGCCTCCCCCGTCCACGCCCCCACCCGCGTCGGCACCCGCGTCGGTTCTCGCGCCCGCGCCCGCACCTGCGTCGGTTCCGGCACCCAGCGCACCTTTATCGCCAGCCCAACCCGTCGCGCCCGATCAACCCCCGGTGTCCGCGACGCCGGCTCCTCCGCTGCCCGAAGCCGCCACCTCCGCCGCGCCTCCGCCAGCGCTGGCTCCCGCATTGGCCCCCGCTCTGGCATCCGCGCTGACGCCCGCGCTGACGCCCGCCGAGCTCTCTCCCCAGATCGCCGAGCTTCTCCGCGCGCTGACGCTTGCATTTCCCGAGCTGGCCGGCCCGGCCCTCGAGGCTCCGCCAGCCACGCCCGGCGCGGTCCCTACCCCGCCGCCGGAAACGCCTGCCGCCGCGCAGCTGGCCGCGCTGGTCGCCGCCGCGCCGGACAGGATCGCCCAGCTCCTGGCCCTCGTCGAGGCCCGCAGCGCAGCGGTCCTCGCCCAGCTGCCCGGGGCGATTGAACTCGACGTGCTGGTCGCCGCCCTCGACCGCCTGCCGCCACCGCCCGCACCGGGGATGGCATTGCCCGGCGCCGCTCCCGCGGCCCCTCCTCCCGGCGAGGCGGCCGCCGCTCAGCAGCTCGACCAGCTTCTCGACCGGCTGCTGGCCGCCCTCTCCCGGCCCCAGGCCAAAGGCCCCGACGGCCGCCCCCAGCTGCCCGCGGAGCTCCGCGCCGAGCTGGAGTCGCTGGGCGCGCGGGAGCGCGGCGCGCTCGGGCAGCTGGCCGCGGCTCGCGAGGGCGCGCTGGTCCAAAGCTCTCCCCGCCTGGCCGCCTTGGGACGCGCCCACCAACATCTGTTGAATGCCGCGGCGCGCACCGGTCTCGGTCGGCTGGGCAGCATGGCCACTTCGCAGCCCGGCGCCACTTTCACGTATGTCGAGATCCCCACCTCCTGCGGCGGCGAGCAGGCCACCGCGCGCCTGCGAGTGATGGTCAAGGGCGACGGTCGCGGCGGCGGCGGCGAGGGCAAGCCTGCTCACTCCGGACCGGTGCGGGCCATCCTGGACCTCTCATTGTCGGCGCTCGGCGACGTCTGGACCGAGTTGGTGCTCAGCGGCCAGAACCTGGCCGTGCGCCTGGAGCTTCCCGACGCGGAGCGCCGCGACTTCGTGATCCCCGAACTGCCCGCCCTTGCGGAACGCCTGGCCGCCCGCGGCCTGGAAGCCGAGGTCACCGCCGAGGCCCGCAAGCCGGCCGCAGCCGGCCTGGCCGCGGAGCTCTGGCCCGAGAACCTGGACAGCGGGGGGCTGGACCTGTGGGCATAGACTTCGACGCCCTCCCCGCCTGGCTGCGACCGCAGCGCAAGGTGCCCCGCCAACTGGCGGTGGCCCTGGGCTACCGGCCGGGAGAGAACCGCGCGCCCGCGGTCCTGGCCCGCGGCTGGGGGCTGCTCGCCGAGAACATCCTGGAAACCGCCCGCGAGCACGGCGTGCCCGTCCGCGAGGACGCCGACCTCGCCGAGGTGCTGTCCCGCCTGGACGTCGGCGCCGAGGTGCCCGACGAACTCTACGAGGCCATCGCCGAGCTGCTGGCCTTCCTCTACCGAATAAACTCCGGACTGCGCATGGCGGGCCGTGGCTGACGGCCGTCTTTCCCGCCCGCTGCGCGGCCTGAAGCTCGCCGCCGCCGCCGCGCTGGACCTGCTCTGGCCACCGGTCTGCCCGGCCTGCGGGACGGGGCTGGAGCCCGGAGAGCGGGACCCGCTCTGCGCCCGCTGCCGCCTGGCGCTGCCGCTCATCCGCGGTCGCACCTGCACGCGCTGCGGCACACCTCTGGGCCCCTTCGAGGACGACCGGGATGGCCGCAACTGCGCGGACTGCGGCGGCATGAACCTGGTCTTCAAGCGCGCCGCGGCCGCCGGGGTCTACGACGGTGCGCTGGCCGAGGTGATGAAGGTCTACAAGTACACGGCCCGCGCCCGCGGGGCACACCTGGCCGGCTTTCTCGCCGGGCTCTTGGCCGAAACGCTGGACTCGCCGGACTGCCCTCTGGCCGCCCGCGAGGCCGAGGTGCTGGTCCCCGTGCCGCTGCACCGCTCGCGCCGCCGCGCGCGGGGCTTCGACCAGACCGCCGAGTTGGCTCGCAAGCTCGCCCCCCTGCTGGGCCTCCCCCTGGAGCTGGGCCTGCTGGTCAAAACCCGGGCCACCGAGAGCCAGATGGGCCTGGCCCGCGCGACGCGCCTGGCGAACATCAAGGGTTCCTTCGTGGTCCGCCGCCCGGAACGCGTGGCCGGCAAGCTGGTCCTGCTGCTCGACGACGTCATGACCACCTGCGCCACCGCCGAGGAGTGCGCCCGCACCCTGCGCAACGCCGGGGCCCGCGAGGTGCGCGTGGCGGTGGTCTGCCGCACCGTGGCCGGCCGCGACACCGGCGCCGCCGCGGGAATAGCCTAGCAGGCCGTTGTAATCCGAGCCTCCGGAGCGTAGACTGTCGGCAGGGGAACCTGTTCACGGGAGGTAACATGCGCTGTCTGAGCCTGATCCTCAGTCTCTTCATGCTTGCCGGAGCCGGCCGGGCCGCCGAACTGCTCAGCGGCCCCTACGTCATAGCCATAGAGAAGACCGGCGCCACGGTCTGCTGGCAGACCATGGAGAAGGCCTCCGGCAAGCTGCGCTATCGCGCGAAGGGCGCCGCCAAGTGGTCCGAGACCGCCGGGAAGACGACGCGCTTCCAGGCGGTCACGCTGGCCGGGCTCAAGCCCGGGGGGCGGTACGAAGTAGAGGTCCGCTCGGGCAAGAAGAAGCTCGGGGGCCTCAGCTTCGGCACCGCGCCGGAGAAGCTGGAGGCTTTCACCTTTTTCGTCTACGGCGACACCCGCAGCGACCCGATCGCCCACGCGCTGGTGGCCGGCGGCATGGCCGCGGAGGCCCGGCGCCTCAAGCAATTCACTTTCACGGTGATCACCGGCGACCTGGCCCGCAACGGCTCCGACGAAGAGGCAACCGCCAGGCAGTTCTTCGATCCCGGCGAGCCCCTGCTGGGCATCATGCCCATCGCCCCGCTGCGCGGCAACCATGAATGCGGCACCAAGCTCTTCGGCAAGTACTTCCCGGCGCCGCCGCGGCCCAAGGAGAGCAAGAACGCCGACGACTACGTGGTGGACTACGGCTCGGTGCGGGTGATCATCCTCGACCAGTACGCGCCCGCCCGCAGCAAGGGCCCGCGCATGAAATGGCTGGCCGCGCGGCTGGCCGAGGCGGAGGACAAGTGGCGCTTTGTCGCGTTTCATGAGCCCATATACTCCAGCGGCGCGCACGGCAGCAACCGGGATTTCCGCAAGCTGGTCCAGCCCTTCCTGATCCAGGGCAAGGTCCACGCCGTGTTCGCGGGTCACGACCACAACTACGAGCGCACCAAGCCGGTCGGGGGAGTAACCCACTTCACGGCGGGAGGCGGCGGCGCCCCGCTGCGCCGCGGCCGGCCGCGGGCGGGTGACACTTTTTCGGTCAAGTTCGTGCCCACACTGCACTTCCTGACCGTCACGGTAACCAAGACCAAGCTGACCGTGAAGGCCCACGCCCCGAAGGACGGGAAGTTCGAGGTCTTCGACCAGGTGAACATCCTCAAGGACTGCAAGTGGCCGGCCCGGAAGCCGGTCGGCGCGGGAGCCTCCAGCAGGGGGGCCGACTCCGGCGACGTTGTCGCCGCCGAGGTCTTTTACGGCGGCATACCCAACCCCTGGAGAGAGCCGATAATGATCGGCGGGCTGGCCCTGCTGACCGTCGCGCTGGTGGGCAAGGCCGCCAAGGTGGCCGCGCGCGAACAGGGGCCGGACGCCGCAGCCTGAACGCGGTCAGCTTTTCTGCGGGGCGTCCATGTTCGGGTGCTCCGAGGAGTCATCCGGCGCTGGCTGCAGATTCTGGAAACCGCCCGGCCGGGCGGCAAGACTTTTCTTGATTATCCTTCGCGACCGGAACGCTACTTAACTTCCGCCTTCTCTATAACCTTCTTGATCACGGCCTTCTCGTCCTCGCCCTCTTCAACTTCCTCCGCTTCCACCTTCTTGATAACGAAGTCTCCGGCCCAGTCTTCGGGACGCCCGCCTGGAATGGGCTTGATGTCTTCGAGTATCTTCTCGCAGCGCAGCCGGACCTCCAGGTCCGCGGTCTTCTTTCCGGTCCCGGTGACCAGATCCCGGACCCGCGCCCCCAGCTTGACCAGCGCCGCGTGAGCGTTGCTGCGCACGGTGTACTCGCGGGATTTCAATGCTTCCAGGTGCTTCCCGGCCTCGGCGAGCTGCGCCTCCGTCGCCTTGGGAGGCTTCCGGTACTCGCGGATCTTCCGGCCCATCTCGCGCACGGCCTTCACGACCGCGGGCGGCGGACCGTAGAACGGCTTGTGCACCGTCGAGTAGACCGGACCCTTGGCGCCTTTGTCGGGCTTGAGGTTCTCGTCCACGGCCAGGAACACCAGATACTTCTGGCCCTTCTGGAAAGAGGCCTCCGTGAGGATGTCCTTCTCGGCCGGAATGCGCTTCTTGGGGTCCTTCTGCTGCAACCTGCGCCGGGCACCGTAGTAGTCGAAGTGCCGGAGGACGACGGTGATCTCCTTGACGCCCTGCGGGCCGCGGAGCATGTCCACCACCCGGCAGCGGATCCGCTGGGCCTTGCCCCCGAACTGCCGCGCGCCGCCCACCCCCATCCCGAAGCGATTCGGCTGGGGAAGCGCCGGCCCGGCCTTCTCCTCTTCGGCCTTGCCCGCGGCGATCACCTCGACCACCGCCGCGGTGCTGAACCTGGCGGCCTGGCGCTCTATCTGAGGAAGCTGCCGCTTGGTGACCGTGTCAGGCGGGCGGGGCTTCTCAGCGCCCCGGGCGCGGCCCGGCAGCAAGGCGGCGGGCAGCACCAGCAGCGCGGCGAGCGTACCCGAACGAATCATGTCCTGCGGCCTCCAAACTCCCGGGGGAATTATAACCGTCGCCACCTCCCGAGGTAAGCGGAAAAAGCCCGGCTAGACTTCCGCGATCTCCACCGTCGCGGCCAGGCGCTCGACCTCGGCGCGCTCCAGCCGGCCGATTGCCGCGCTGGCCGCCTGGGCCGCGCCGCAGGCGACAGCCAGGCGCAGGGCGGGCTCGGGCCCCTCGGCGCGGCACGCCAGATAACCAGCGTTGAAGGCGTCTCCCGCGCCCACCGTGTTCAGCGCCTCCACCGGCCCGCAGCGCGCATGCAGCGCGCGGCCCCCGGCGACGACCACCGCGCCCGCCGCGCCCAGCTTGGCGAGCACGCTGCCCACCCCGCGGGAGACAAGCTCCCGCGCGGCGTCCCGGGCTTCCGTCACCGTCCCGGCGCCGCGGCCGGTCAGCTCGGCAAGCTCGGCCACATTGACGGAAAGTATCTCCGGCAAGGCGTCGCAGGCCGCGGCCAGCGCCGGCCCGCTGGAGTCGACCAACAGCTCCGCCCCGCGCTCCCGCGCCGCGCTCAGCAGCCCGGCGAAGCTTTCCGGCGAGGCGCCCGGCGGCAGCGAGCCGCAGGCCGCCAGCAGATCGCCGGCGCCCAGGCGGGGAAGCAGAATATCGGCGAGCTTGGCGACGTGCTCTTCCGAAAGCGCCGGCCCGCGCTCGCGAAGATGGGCCTCGCTCCCGGCCTCCGGGTCAAGGACAGTAACGTTGCTGCGGGTGGGCGCCTCGAAGTCCGCCGCCAGCACCTCGACGCCCAGCGACTTGAAGCTCTGCTCGTAAAAGGGCAGCTCGCCGCGGCCTATCAGCCCCGCGGCGACTGACCTCACGCCCAGCACGGCGAGGTCCCGGGCCAGGTTGAAACCCTTGCCGGCGGCCAGCAGCGCGACCAGCTCGGCACGCAACACCCCGCCCGCCGCGAAGCCGGGCACGCGCAGCACGCGGTCCAGCGCGGCGTTGAGGGTCAGCGTGTAGATCACTTGGCAGTCCGCACGTAGCGCTGCCCGGGCAGCCGCTTGGCCAGCCGGCGGATCTCCAGAACCATCAGGGCGCTGGCCACCTCCGCGGGGGGCAGCCCGCAGTCCTCGATCAGCGCGTCGACCTGCACGGCGTCGCTGGAGAGCCGCTCGAACACCGCGCGCTCCTTGCTGTTAAGCCCCGCGGCGCGCAGGTCGAGCTCGCCCTGCACCGCCTCTGCGCTTCCCGCGCCGTCGCCAGCAGCGGCGGCGATGGCGGGCAGCTTCAGGCCCACCAGGTCATCGGCCACCGGGCCGAGTTCGTCGAGGATGTCCTGCGCGTCCTCGACCAGCTTGGCCCCGGAGCGCTTGATGAGACTGTTGGGCCCGGCCGACAGGCTGCTGTCCACCTTGCCGGGCAGGGCGAAGACCTCGCGGCCCTGCTCCAGCGCGCAATGAGCAGTAATCAGCGAGCCCGAGCGCCGGGTGCCCTCCACGATCAGCACGCCCAGCGACAGGCCGCTGATCAGGCGGTTGCGCCGCGGGAAGTTCTCGCGGTTGGGGGGCGTGTCCAGGGGCAGCTCGCTGAGCAGCGCACCGCTGGCCGCCACGCGCCCGGCAAGCTCCTCGTTCTCGGGAGGATACACGCCGGCCAGGCCCCGGCCCATCACCGCGAGGGTCCGCCCGCCGGCCTCCAGCGCGCCCCGGTGCGCGGCGCTGTCGATCCCCCGAGCCAGGCCGCTGACGACGGTGAAGCCCATCCCGGCCAGCTCGCGGGCGAAGCGCTCCGCCTGCGTCTTTCCGTAGTAAGTGCCGCGCCGCGCGCCGACGATGCCCAGGGCCAGGGCGTCCTCGGGCAGCAGCTTCCCCTTTACGTAGAGCACCAGCGGCGGATCGTAAATCTGCTTGAGGGCCGGCGGGTAGGCGTCGTCGGTATAGGCCAGAAGGGCGACGCCCAGCTCTTTCGCGCGAGACAATTCCTGTTCGGCGAGCTCCAACCCCTTGCCGGAGGCCAGGCTCAGCGACCGCTTGGGGCCGACGCCGTCGACCTCCTCGGTGCGCGAGGCCGGCGCGGCCAGGATGCCCTGCACTGAGCCAAAAGTACGTAGGAGGCGCCGATAGGTCACCGCCCCCACGCCGGCGGTGAGCTGCAGGGCCAGCAGCTCCCGGAGCTCCGGGGCCCGCGAGCCGGGGGGAATCAGCGGCTCAGCCATTCGCGCCCGCCCCGCGGAGGTGCTGCTTCAGTACCCCGCGGCCATTGTCAGCTTGGTGGCGCCGCGCGCTCAAGGGCAGGCCTCGAGACACTTCCGAACGTCATCTTCGGAAACGTCCTCGAATATCTCGGCGGAGCCGATGGCCACCGGCAGCACCAGGCGGGGCCGGCCGCCGCGGGCCTTCTTGTCCCGGCCCATGAGTTCGAAGAGCCGGCCGCGGTCCACGTCGCCCAGCTCGACGGGCAGGTCCAAGGCTCTCAACAGGCGAACGGCGCGTTCGAGGTCGCCGGCCCCCAGGCGCCCCAGGCGGACCGCCAGGCGGCAGGCGACGGCCATGCCCACGGCCACCGCTTCGCCGTGCAGCAGCGTCTTGTAACCGTGATACGTCTCCAGCGCGTGGCCGAAGGTGTGCCCCAGGTTGAGCAGGGCGCGGACGCCGGTCTCGCGCTCGTCCTCCTCGACTATCCGGCGCTTGAGCTCCACCGACCGGCGCACCGCCTCGAGCAGCGCAGTCCCCTCCCGCGCCAGGATGTCCCCCGGCGACTTCTCGAGCATCTCGAAGAGCCCGGCGTCGCCCAGCAGCCCGGCCTTGACCACCTCGGCCGCGCCGGCGGCCAGCTCCCGCTCGGGCAGGGTGGCCAGCATCTCGGGATCGGCCAGCACCAGGCAGGGCTGATGGAAAGCGCCCACCAGGTTCTTGCCGCCGGCCAGGTCAACGGCGGTCTTGCCGCCCACCGAGCTGTCAACCATGGCCAGCAGCGTAGTGGGCACCTGCACGTGGGGAAGGCCGCGCATGTACAGGGCGGCGACCAGCCCGGCGACGTCGCCGACTACGCCACCGCCCAGCGCGACCACCGCCGAGGAGCGATCCAGCCCCGCGGCCAGCGCCGCCTCGCAGAGCCTCTCCGCGGTGGCCAGCCGCTTGGACTCCTCCCCGGCGGGGAAGATGGCCTCCGAGGCTTCCAGGCCCGCCCCGCGCAGCGACTCCAGCGCGCGCGCGCCGTAGAGCGGCCAGACGTCCGTGTCGCTCATGACCAGACAGCGCCGCGCCGCGGGCAGAGCCTCGCAGGCCGCCGGGCCCAGCGTGTCCAGCAGCCCCGCGGCCAGCCGGACCTGGTAGCTGCCGCCGGAAGAGGTGTTGACGGTGATAGTGTGCATGGGCTCAGGCGTCGTCCGTCTTCTCCGGCTCCGCGTCCGCGTCCTGCCCCCCGGCCTCCGGGTCCTCAGAGTCTTCAGAGTCCTGGGCAGCAGCGCCCTCTTTACCCTTATCAGGGTCCGGGTCCGGCTCCTTCCCGTCCGCCTGGAGCCCGGCCAATTCCAGCTGCCGCTTGAGCCGCTGGCGGCCATGCTTGCGCCGGCCCAGGCGCTCGGCGCGCTTCTCCTCGCTCTCGCGGGTCTCGCCGCGCACCGCGAAGTACAGGACGATCATGCCGATCAGCGCCACCACCACGATGGCCACGGTCAAGTGAACCGAATCCCGGGCGGTGACCCCCGCGGGCTTCATGCTCAGGGTCAGGATCAGCGGGTGGACCTCCCAGTACTTGTCCTTGCGCTGGTACGGGAAGCGCTTCATGAACACGCCGGTGAACTCGTAGAGCTCGCGCTCCTCGAACTTGTCGGGGGACTCGGCGACCAGCACCACGAATATGTAGGGGGCGCGCTTTACCCCGGCGTCGCGCACGAAGAGCATGGTGGTGTCCGGGACGCCGGAGTCGCTCAGCGGCCAGCCGTATATCTTGAACTTGCGGAGGACCATCACCCGCATATTGATGAGCTTGCCGCGGTGGAAGTCCTGGCTTTTCATCATGTCCCCGTGGGTGAGCTTGGGGTCGGCGCGCTCGGCCAGCACCTGGGGCGGATGGGTCCGCAGGAAGCGGTAGATGTGCGCGACTATCTCGTGCTCGCCCTTGATCTCGAAGCCGACCCGCGGGCTGGTCTGCAGGAGCATGTTGGTGTCCCAGGCGTTGCCCAGGACGTCGTGGTCCATCTCGGGAAGCGGCTTGAACTTGGGCAGTATCGGCCGGAACTTCACGCCGCCCTTGCCGATGATCTCCGGTATCTTCACCGGCGGCGAGGTTTCCGTCTTGCCAGCGGTCCCCGCCCGGGTCTCCCCGAGTCCATTGCCGGGAGGCAGGCCAATGTCCTCGGGCCCCGCCACCCGAGGGGTGGTGCGCACCACGTAGACCATCAACCCGCCAAACACGATGATCGCGGCCAGCACCACCATCCGAATCCAGCCGAGCTTGCCGGCGGCTTCGCCGCGGTTCCTGGTGGGCAGGAACATTTTCAGGTAATTGCCCTCGTCCTTGCGGCGCTCGACCACCTCCGCGAAGATGTTTTCTTTTCTCTTCTTCCTGAGCGCTCCGCCGGTGAAGTCAATCACGGGATTATCTCCTCACAGAGTGTAGTTTACGCCCTGGGCCAGGGGTGTCAAGCCTGCACAGCGGTCTTGGGCCGCGGCGCCACTCGCCCTCTCCATAACCCTAACGCTCCACGACCCGCGCCAGTTCAGAAACAAAAGGGGCAACTTTCGCCCGCGGCGGGCCCGGCGGCTCCGGCTTGAGCCGGGTTTTCCATCATTGCCAGCGAGCCCGGCTGGTTGAGCGGCGGCTTGCGCCACCGTTACTGAACCGTGCCATTCTGGCCGTAGCACTCGTGAAGCGCTGCTGCAATCGGTGATTCCCAGGGTCCAGGGAGGGGAAACCGCTTGAACGGAGGGGAAAAATGGAGAGGCTCACGGGCGAAACAGAGCGGAGGGATGCCTTGGAAGCACCAAATGGGAAATGTCGGCTAAGGGGTGTCGGCCAAGGGAGCGATAACCAGTTGAATGCGACAGCGGCGGAACAGCAGCTTGCTGACGCGGATCAGCAACGTCACCATATGCGCGACGGCAGGCCATCGGCAACCGGCACGGGCACGGTGCTCAACCACCGCGTGGCTGGAGAAGGCGCGCGAGGCACACCAGAACCGGGGGACGATCATGAGGGATGAAACGGCAGTGCGTGAGCACAGGGCCGCCGCGCCGGGACTCATTGTCCTGCTGGGCGGGATCGTGACTACGATCATCACGATGGTGGTCGTTTACCTGGTGAACCTGACCGGCTTTCACCCCATGGGCTTCCTGCTCTGGTACGTGGTCCCGCTAGGGGCGATCATCGTCGGCGCGCTGTGCGGTAGCGGATACTGCGCCGCCCAGCGCTTCCTCAACGTCAGGGTGTCCTGGGGCGTGATCGCGTGGATAACCGGCATCTCGCTGCTGGCTTACTTCACGGCGCACTACCTCACTTACCTGAGCATCTGCGCGCAGCTCCCGCCCGAGGAGGCCGCCGGAGTCAGCTTCCTGGACTACCTGCGCTTCATCTGCGAAAACGTGACGATCACGTCCACCGAGGGAGACTCCCAGCCGACTGAAATGGGCAAGCTGGGATACGGCGTAATGGCGCTCGAACTCCTCGGCTTCTCGCTGGGCACGACCATTCCGTCGCTGATGCTGCGCGGTAAACCCTACTGCGCCGACTGCCAGAAGTACCTGCGCAAGCACGCCACTTACCTGCTCGTCTCCAGGGCCGTCGATGATATCAAGAAGATGAAGCGCAAGGAGCGTAAGGCCGCCTTCGAGCAGATGCTCGAAGAGGAGGGCGAAGAGGCCCGCAAGATAGCCGAGAGCATCTCCGGCCAGAAACGCGAGGACGCGATTGCGGCGCTGGAGCGGGCCCGCGTTCCCGAGGCCAAGAAGGCCCTGGTCAGCGTCAAGCTGCACCTCTCGGTCTGCCCGGACTGCGACAGGTATCACGCGGACGTGAACCTGTTCAGCAAGCCCCCGGGCGGCGAGGCGTCGACGAATGTCGTCGCGGCCATCGATGGACCGGAAGCACCGGAAGCAGATGAAGACGGGCAAGCTCTCCAATGAAGAAGCGTTGAACCTTGCTGCAAGCAAAGCAAATGAGATTGCCGCTTGTCTTGACATAGAGAACAGAACAGGATCGAACAACGAAATGCATCCTGCAAATTGACCCGAGGCCAAGCTGTAAGGAGTCTAGCAGGCCGTTGACAAATGGGGCGTCGTGACGACAGGCGCTCCCGAGCGATGCGAGGCCCGAGGGTGAGCGCGATGCCTCTGGCATCGTGCGAATCCCGAGAACGAAGCAGCGCGACGGGACCGC
>CBDUSI010000110.1:0-14889 GCA_965370045.1 uncultured bacterium
GGCCGGTAGGCCGGGCGCGCGGCCTTGATGAACTCGACCAGCCGCAGGCTCCGGCCGAGCTCCAGCTTGAGGGTTTGGCCCACCGCGATCCGGCGGATCTTGATCATCTTCCCGTCGAGGAGCTCGGCCAGCTGGAACTCGCCTCTGGGCCCCTCCACTATTCGTATCGAGAAGGGCTGCCAGCGCTGCGGGTCGTACAGAAACTTGAGCCTCGTGAGCTTTGCCGGCACTTCCCCCCGCGGCTCGGTGGGGCGCTTGCCGCCCATGATCCAGAACGATGGCGGCTTCTGCAGCTTCGGGTCGACCACGTCGGGGATGGGTCGCACCTCTATGGCCGGGGGAACTCCCTTGACCGGCGGGGCCTGGACGATTCCCTGCGTGCTGCTCACCCGCGCGCCCGAGAACCAGCGCAGCACCTCGAGCCGCAGGCCCAGCCTGCGCAGCGCTATCGTCTCGCCCACCTTGGCCCGGCCGAACTTCAGGAGGGTCTCATCGGCCCTGCGCCCTTTGGCGGAAAGCACCACCAGCTTCTCCATCTCGCCCGCGCGTGGCCGCCGGCAGGCCGCGTCCGCTTGCGCCGGGGATGCGTGGCGTTCGAAGCTGATCTCCAGGTCCACCCCGCGGGCCTTGCGCCACCCGGCCGAGAACATGTAGAGCACCATCTCGCGGCTCTGACTCCCGGCCAGCAGCTCGACGCGCACCGCGGGGTTCCTGGGCCGCCCGTCCCTGGCGGCATCTTCCACGTAGGCCTCGGGCACCGCGTCGGGACGGAACTCGAGTACCTCCACGTCCAGGCCGCGCCAGCGCGTCCGGCTCCCCGGCCGGAGGGCGTCGAGGGCCAGGGTCTCGTGCACCTTCCACCCGGGAAGCCGGCCCAGCACCCGGTACTCCGCGGGGAACTCCTCCAGGGAAATCCCGCCCTTGACGATCCGCATTGTGAAGGCGGCGTCCTCGGCCGGGCCGCCGGGTATCGGCCGGGGCTGGCCGCCCGAGCTCAGCGTCAGGTCGGTCTGGTGGGTGCCGAATACCGCCCCGACCGCCGAGCCGCCCAGGATCAGCAGCACCCCGGCGTGCGCGGCCAGGAAGCCGAACTCGCGCGCGCCGACCGGCCGCCGCCAGATCAGCCCCGCGGCGGAGCAGAGCGCCAGGAGGGCCAGCAGCGTGTGCAGCGTCCAGGAGCGCGACAGGTCGGTGAGCCCGGCGGTCCGCACCAGGATCATGACCTTCTCGCCGGCCCTCTGGCCGCGCTGCTTTCCGAGGAGGGGTTCGAAGAGCTCACCGGTGCTCTCGTCGTTGCGCTCGCTGGCCGGGCCGCGCAGCCCGGCGGAGCTCTCGGTCTCGAAGGGCGTGCTGGCCAGGGAGAGCAGCGCGACCGCGATCAGCAGCGCCACGGTCATGCGCACCGAGCGCAGCAGCCGCCCCAGCCGCTTGAGCACCAGCGCGACGATGGTCAGGGAGACCAGCACGGTCACGCCGCCGAGGACCACCAGGGGCAAGAGACCGGTGGTCGCGCGGCTCTCCTCCAGCAGGGGGCCGACGTAGTGCCAGAGGTTCTGGAAGGCCATGGCGGCCACCGAGACGCCGAACACGGCGGCGATGGCCGCGGCGCGGGTCACCTTGGACTGCCTGCCCTTCACCGGGGCAGGGGCCTCCGGCCCGGCAGGCGGCTCGGGAGCGGGCTGAGGCTCCGGCGTTTCCTGGTCTTGGGGCTCGCTCATTCGGACCCGGCTATCCTTTCGACTTCAGGTGCCCGTCAATGGCCTGGGCCGCGCGGCGCCCGGCGCCCATGGCCAGAATGACCGTGGCCGCGCCGGTGACCACGTCGCCGCCGGCGAAGACCCCGGGCTTGGAGGTCTGGCCGGTCTCGTCGTCGGCGACGATGGTGCCCTTGCGGCCGGTTTCCAGTCCGGGCGTGGTCTGGGGTATCAGCGGATTGGGCCCGTTGCCGACGGCCACCACCACCACGTCGACGTCCAGGGTGAACTCCGAGCCCGCGATGGGCACCGGCCGGCGGCGGCCGGAGTCGTCCGGCTCGCCCAGCTCCATGCGCAGGCACTCCATGCCCTGCACCCAGCCCTTCTCGTCGGCGAGCATCCGGGTGGGGTTGGTCAAGAGCTGGAGGTCGACGCCCTCCTGCTCGGCGTGGTGGACCTCCTCGACGCGCGCGGGCATCTCCTTGCGGCTGCGGCGGTAGACGATGTAGGACTTCTCGGCGCCCAGGCGCAGGGCGGTGCGCGCCGAGTCCATGGCCACGTTGCCGCCGCCGATGGTGGCCACGCGCTTG
This sequence comes from uncultured bacterium, assembly GCA_965370045.1. Classification (GTDB taxonomy): domain Bacteria; phylum Planctomycetota; class SZUA-567; order JAKLDR01; family JAKLDR01; genus CAZONU01. The sequence goes on from CBDUSI010000110.1 coordinate 2,285, forward strand.
CCGCGGATGATGGGTGTCTCGTACTCCGGGAAGAGGTAGGCCTTCATGAGGTTCGAGCGGGTGAGGTACTCGTTGGCGGAGTAGACCCCGATGGAGTTCTCACCGGGCACGCCCAGGAAGTAGGGCAGCCCCGCGCCGCTGCCCACGAAGACCGCGTCGAACTGGCCGTCGAGCAGCTCGTCGACCGTTTCGCTTCTGCCGATGGGACTGTTGAGCGAGACCTTCACGCCCAGGCTTTTCAGGTAATCCACCTCGGCCTGGACGATGGCCTTGGGCAGGCGGAACTCGGGGATGCCGTAGACCAGCACTCCCCCGGCCTTGTGCAGGGCCTCGAAGACGGTGACCGAGTGACCCATCTTGACGAGGTCCCCCGCGCAGGTCAGACCCGCCGGCCCGGAGCCCACCACCGCGACCTTCCTGCCGCTGGGCGGGGCCTTCTCGGGCAGCGCCCCGTCGCCGTGCTCGCGCTCGTAGTCGGCGGCGAAGCGCTCCAGGTGGCCGACGGCCACCGACTCGCCCTTCTTGGCGAGCACGCAGAGCTGTTCGCATTGCTCTTCCTGGGGGCAGACCCGGCCGCAGACCGCCGGCAGGCTGTTGGTGCTCTTGATCACCCGCGCGGCGCCCAGGTAGTCGCCCTCCACGATCTTCTTGATGAAGCCGGGGATGTCCACGGCCACCGGGCAGCCCGGCACGCAGGCCGGCTTCTTGCACTGCAGGCAGCGCGAGGCCTCCAGCTCGGCGAGCTCCGGGGTGTAGCCGAAGGGGACCTCCAGGAAGTTCCCGACGCGCTCCTCGGGGGGCTGCTCGGGCATCTTCTGGCGCGGGGGACGCGGTTTCTTGCCCTCCGCGGGCTTCTCCTCGGCGCTCACCGCCTCGCCTCCCCGGTCAGGTTGCACTTCTCCTCCTCGAAGCTCTTGTAGGCCGAGAGGCGCTGGATCAGGACATCCCAGTTGACCTCGTGCCCGTCGAACTCCGGCCCGTCGACGCAGGCGAACTTGGTGGACCCGCCGACCTCCACGCGGCAGCCGCCGCACATCCCGGTGCCGTCGATCATGATGGGGTTGAGGCTGACCACCGTGGGGATGCCCGCGGCCTTGGTGACCTTGCAGACCGCGCGCATCATGGGCACCGGGCCGATGGCCAGGGCCTCGTCGATCTTCTCCCCGCGGTCGATGACCTCCTGGAGCACGTCGGTGACGAAGCCCTTGTGGGCGTAGCTGCCGTCGTCGGTGGCGATTAAGAGCTCGTCGCAGACCGCGCGGAACTCGTCTTCGAGGATCAACAGATTCTTGGTGCGCGCGCCCATGATGCCGATGACCTTGTTGCCGGCCTTTTTCATGGCCTCGGCGATGGGATAGGCCACCGCCGCCCCGATGCCCCCGCCGACCGCCGCCACCGTGCCGATCTTCCTGATCTCGGTGGGCTTGCCCAGAGGGCCGACCACGTCCTGGATCTCGCCGCCGGCGCCGACCCCGCCGAGCCCCTTCGTCCCGGCGCCGACCATCTGGAAGATCACCGAGATGGTGCCCTTCTCCGCGTCGCTCATGGCGATGGTCAGGGGGATGCGCTCGCCGCGCTCGTCTTTCTTCAAGATGACGAACTGCCCCGGCTGGCGCTTGGCGGCGATCTTGGGAGCTTCCAGCTCCAGCAGCACGGTGTCCGGCGCTATCTCCCGTCGTTCAACTACTTTGGCCATGTTCTCTCCCGGTTGATGAGCGGAGCGTGGAACTCGATGGACGATTCTAGGCCTGGTCGGGGGACCGTCAAGCCCCCGGCGCGCCGCTTACAGCATGAGCCCTTCTTCAGCGTCGGGAGGGCTGGCGCTAGAAGAGGTCCCCCTTGGCCGCCGGGCCCTTCTTCTTGGGCTTCTTCTTGTCCCCGTCCCGGTCCTTGTCCTTGCCGCCTTCTTCCTGGCCCTCTTCGTTGCGTTCGTCGTCGTCGTCGTGCTCTTCGAGGAGCTCTTCCACCAGCAGACGTCTGACCATGTTGCGGCGGAGCTCGGGGGGCACGTCGGCGCGCAGGATGGTTATCTCGATCTTCCCGCCGTCTATTTTCAGCTTCAGGGTGGCCCAGACCTCGTCGGGCTTGACCTGGCGCGTGAACATGAAGGCCCGGTCGTGATGCGACACCTCCAGCCCGCAGGAGCGAGCGAAGAGGTGCACCGCGCTCCAGATCGGTGTCTTCTTGAGCGCGAAAGTCACCGGCTTGCCCTCCATGGTCTTGATCGCCTTCTGCGTGGCCACCATGTTGACGCCGGTTACCTTGCGGAGAGACACCATGCACTGCTCGAAGGTGGCCTTCTTGAGATCGATGTCGATCCGCCTGTCCATGCGGACCTCGTCGTCGGCCTCCCTCTCCCTTTCCTCCTGCGCCCGGGCACCCGCCCCGGCCAGCACGGCCAGCAGCACAATTGCAGTCAGTCCCTTCAGGAGCTTCATTACCGTCTTCCTCCTCTCGGCGTTCTTCCGCCGGCGCCCGGCGGCGACATGTCTATCTTCCAGGCCCCGTCCTCCTTGACCACCGGAGTCGGCGGGACCCTGCGTATTCCGGCCCGGGCGTGGAGCGTGCCCCGGGACCCGGTGCCCTCGAAATCCACGTGGACTTGCGAGGTCGGCGTCGAGCCCACCGTCTTCTCCCAGTAGGGCCTCAGATCCTTGAGCGCGCCGGCCCAGCCCCGCTTCGCGAAGCGCTGGGATGTCGCCCGGCTGAAGACCGTCTTGAAAAGTTTCAGGTTGTTCGTGCGCACCGCGCGCAGGCCGTCGGCGAAGGGCCTGGCCTCCGGCAGGTTGGCGAGGTTCCAGGCCAGCAGTTCCTCTTCGGTCGCCGGTCTGGCGGCCGCGGGAGGCAGGCTTCCGGTGTCCCAGAAAAGGAGGTTGCCGTCCTCGCCGCAGGTGGCCAGCCGGCGGCCGCTTGGATGGAAGGCCAGCAGTCTGGCCGACTTGGCGTGGCCCTTGAGGATCGCCAGCTGCCTGGCGGTCCGGGGCTCCCACAGGTGGACGTTGCCCCCCTGGTGGGCGGTGGCCAGCACTTCGCTCCCCGGGCTGAAAGCCACCTTCCGGGTCGAGGATTGCGGCACGTAGAAGGTCTTGAGCGGCGCGGGTTTCTCGGCGTCCCACACCGTGATGCTGGAGTTCATGTGACCGGTGGCCAGGAGCTTGCCATCGGAACTCCAGGCCAGGCTGCCCACGTCGCTGGTCGCGCCCACCCGAGGCACCGTGTAGGTACGGCCCTTCCCGGTGGCCAGGTCCCAGACCGTGAACTTGTTGGTCTGGCTGCCGATGACCAGCCGCCGCCCGTCGGGGGAGAACGTGAGCCGGCGCTGATGCTCGGGCATCTCGACCCTGGCCAGGACGGCCAGGCTCTTCGCGTCGAGCACCGCCACCTGCTTCCAGGCGCCGGTGGCCACCAGCCGCCCGTTGGGACTTATCGCCACGTAAATATGTTTCAGCCCCTCGGTGCGGTGCCTTCGGGACCAGCCCAGCCGGCCGGAGGGGTGCAGCGGGTAGCGGGTCAGAAAGCCGTAGGCGTCGGCCACCAGGACCGACTCGCCCGTCGGCGCGACCGCCAGGGACTCGGGGCGGCGCTTGACGGCGATGCGCTGCAACTCCTTGCCGGTGAGCCCGTCCCACAGCCGAACCTTGAAGTCCCCGTATCCGGCCCCCACCAGGAACCGCCCGTCCGGAGTGTAAGCCATGTCGTGCAGGCTGTTGCCCAGACCGACCGCTACCGTCCGGCGGATCGGAGGCGTCTTGGTGCTCTTATCGAAAAAAGCGGACGGCTTGGCGCCGCCGGTCGGCGCCACCGGAGCCAGCAGCGCCTCGGGGATGGGACTCAGCGAGGGAGCTTCCGCGCTCTCCGGGCTCTCCGAGCCGTGGGGCGCCTCCCCGTTCGATGTCTTGGTCTTGCCCGGCCGGCTGATCTTCCACCAGGTGCCGCCGCTGACCGCCAGGATGATTACCACCAGGAGCGCGACCCACTTGCCCCGCCCCTCGGCGGTTGCTTCCCGCCTGCGGGGAATAGGCGTGAAGCCGTCCTCGGCGGGGGCGGGGGCGGGGGCCGGCGGCGCCTGCGGGACCGGAGCAGGCTCCGCGACCGGTTCTTCTTCGGGGGAGGCCGCTGCGGGCGCCGGCCCGGGCGGCGCGGCCTTCTGCTTGGGGCCGGCAAAGAGCATTCCGCAGAGGGAGCAGAACTCCGCGTCGGCCGGATTGGTCGCCGAGCACTGGGGACACTTGCTCTTCCCGGGTGATGAGGCGCTCTCGGCGCTCATAGCCTGCCCTCCTGCGGCCCTGCCCGGCGCAGTCTATCCGGGGCGGGGGGCGAAGGCAAGGGGCCGGAGCCGCCCTCCTCGCCTCCCCGGCCGCTTGACATCCACCCCCGGGGACGCTACTTTAGTGGCTTCAACGCTTTGAAGGCAGACTCACTGACGGAGGAGAAATGAGCGACAGCGAAAAACTGACTGCGGGCGTCGAGAGGCGCAAGGCGGCCCTGGCCAAACAGTCCGCCGGGGACAGCAAGGCCAAGCCGGAGAACGTTCGCCGGACGCGCAAGCAGCTCAAGCGCGCCCAGCGCTGCCTGGCCAAGGCCACCAAGGCCCAGGAGCGTCACTCGGTCAAGAAGGAAGAGACCGGAGAGAAGAAAGAAGAAGGCCAGAGCGCATGATTGACCGCGAGACAATCGCGGCGGTCCTGGAGCGGGCACTGGCGGGCGGCGCGGACTTCGCCGAGATCTTCGCCGAGGACACCCGCTGCTTCACCCTGGCCTACGTCGACAGCATGGCCAAGCGCATGATCCGCGGGCGCGACCGGGGCGCCGGACTGCGGGTCTTCTACGGCGAGCGTGCGGTCTACGCACACACCTCGGACCTGGAGCGCGAGAACCTCCTGACGCTCGCCGCCGCGGTGGCCGCCGCCGGGGAGGGCGGCTCCGCCGGGAGGCCGGAGCCGGTGGGCGAGGTAAAGCCGGCGGAGATCGTCGCCGTTGACGCTTCGCCGGCGGGCGCCGAGACCGCCGAGTACCTGGACTTCGTCCGCCGGGCCGACGAGGCCGCGCGGGCGGTGGACCCGGTCATCACCCAGGTGTCGGCCAGCGCCAACTGGTCGGAGAAGGAAATCCTGGTCGCCAACAGCGCGGGCGTGCACGTCGCCGAGAAGCGCTGCTATTTAATGACCGGCATCGAGGCGGTGGCCGCCGAGAAGGGCGAGCAGCAGACCGGCAGCGAGCGGCGTGGCAGCCGCACCGGGATGGGTGCCTTCCGCGACTTCGACCCGGAGGAGATGGCCCGCAAGGCCGCGGAGTGCGCGGTGCGGCAGGTGCGCGCGGCGCACGCCCCGGCCGGCAACATGCCCGCGGTCATCGGCAACGCCTTCGGAGGGGTCATCTTCCACGAGGCCTGCGGACACTCGCTTGAAACGACTTCGGTGGCCAAGGGTTCTTCGACCTTCACCGGCAAGCTGGGCCAGAAGGTCGCCGCCGAGTGCGTCACCGCCGTCGACGACGGCACCCACCCGGATGTCTGGGGCACCACCGCCATCGACGACGAGGGCACGCCCACCCGGAAGACCACGCTCATAGAGGACGGGGTGCTCAAGAGCTACCTGGTCGACCGCCTGGGCGCGGTCAAGACCGGATACGAGGTCACCGGCAGCGGCCGGCGGGAGAGCTACCGTTACGCGCCCACCAGCCGGATGAGCAACACCTACATCGCCGCGGGGAGCGACGACTTCGAGGCGATGGTCGCCTCCATCGACCACGGGATCTACGCGGAGAAGATGGGCGGCGGCTCGGTGAACCCGGCCACCGGAGAGTTCAATTTCGCGGTGCGCGACGGCTATCTCATAAAGAAGGGCAAGCTGGCCGGCCCGGTGCGGGGGGCCAGCCTGATCGGTTTCGGGCACGAGATCATCCAGCGCATCGAGATGGTCGGCCCGGACCTGGCGCTGGAGTCCGGCTCCTGCGGGTCGATCTCCGGCTGGGTGCCCACCACCGTGGGCCAGCCGTCGATCAAGGTGTCCGAAATTACCGTGGGCGGGAGGAGCTGACAGTGAACGGCACCGAAGCCGCCCGCGAGGGGCTGAAGCTGGCCGCCAAACGCGGTCTGAGCGCCGAGGTCTACTACTCGCAGGACCGCGAGCTGGAGATTCGCTGTTTCGGGGGCAAGGTAGACCACTTCGAGCGCGCTGAGGCCGGCGGGCTGGGCCTGCGGGTGGTGCGCGACGGCCGGGCCGGCTCGGCCTACACCGAGCTGCTGACCGCCGAGGCCGTGGCCGAAACCCTCGACGCCGCCGCCGAGGCCACCGAGCACCTGGCCTCCCAGGAGGGCGTGGCGCTCTCCGACTGGCCCGAGCCTCCCCAACTCGACGGCCTGCAGGCGCCGGAGATCGCCGCGCTGGCCACCGAGAAGAAGATCGAACTGGCCCTGGCCGCCGAGAGCGCCGCGCGCGCCGCGGGGGCGGAGATCATAAACGTTCCCTGGGCCGGCTACGGGGAGACCGACAGCCAGGTATTCCTGGCCAACACCGAGGGACTGGAGCGTTCCGGGCGCCGGGGCAGCGCGCAGATGTTCGTGCAGGCCCTGGCCGCCCGCGGCGAGGAGCGCAAGACCTACTTCGACTTCTGCTTCGCCCGCCGGGTCGCGGACCTCGACCCCGGGAAACTCGGCAGGAAAGCGGGGGAGACGGCCATCAGCCTGCTGGGCGCCGGCCAGCCGGCCAGCGGCCGGATGAAGGCCCTCTTCGGGCCGCGGGCCTTCGCGAGCATGCTGGGCATGTTCTTCTCGCAGTTCTCGGGACGCAGCGCCGAGGAGAAGCGCTCGCCCCTGGCCGGCCGGTTGGGGGAGAAGATCGGCGCCGCGGGTCTGGACCTCCTGGACGACGCGACCATGGCCGGCGGCCCGGCCTCGCGACCCTTCGACGCCGAGGGCGTTCCCGCCCGGCGCCTGGCGGTCATCGAGGACGGAGCCTTCAAGGCCTTCCTGCACGCCTCGGACACCGCGCGGCGCGCGGGGGTCGAGCCCACCGGCCACGCGCTGCGCAGTTACAAGGGCGTGCCCTCCATAGCGCCTAGCAACCTGACCGTGCCCGCCGGGAAGGCCTCGGTGGACGAGCTGCGCGCCGGCGCGGACCTTGAAATCCTCACGATTACCGGCGGCGCCGGGGCCAACCCGATTTCCGGCGAGTTCTCGCTGCCCATGCTGGGCTTCCGCCTCAAGGACGGCAAGCGCGCCGAGCCGCTGCACAACTTCACGGTGGCCGGCTCCTTCGAGGGGATGCTCGCCGGCGTGGAGGGCACCGGCAGCGATTTCGAGTTCGGTTCTCCGGGGATGAGCGCGGCCATCGGCTGCGGCTCGGTGCTGGTCGCCGGCTTGGCGATTGCCGGAAAGAAATAGAGGGAGGCGAGTTGTCCGCGCGGGTCATCACCATTCTGAACCAGAAGGGCGGCGTGGGCAAGACCACCACGGCCATCAACCTGGGCGCCGCGCTGGCCGAGCTCGGCCGGCGGACGCTGCTCATCGACATGGACCCCCAGGCCAACCTCACTCGCGGGCTGGGCATCAGCCACCAGGAGGTCGAGGCCGGCAAGAGCATCTACGACGTGATCATCGATCCCAAGGCCCAGCTGGCCGGCGCGGTCCGCCACACCCATTGGGAGCGGCTCGACGTGGTCCCCAGTCACATCGACCTCTCCGGCGCGGAGATCGAGATGGTTTCTATGTACGGGCGCGAGCTGCGCATGCAGCGGGCCATGGGCGAGCTTCCCGAGAAGTACGATTACATCATGATGGACTGCCTGCCCTCGCTCTCGCTTATCACCGTCAACGCGCTGGCCGCGGCCCGCGAGGTGTTCGTGCCCATGCAGGCGCACCCCTTCGCTCTGGAGGGGCTCGGGAAGCTCTTCGAGGTGCTCGAGCTGGTCAGGAGCGAAATCAACCCGGACCTGGGGCTCACCGGGGTGATCATCAACATGTTCGACCCGCGCACCAAGGTGGCCCAGGCAGTGATGGACAAGCTCAAGAGTCACGAGCGCATCGCTGACAAGCTGTTCAAGACGATTATTCGTCAGAATATCCGCATCGCCGAGAGCCAGGGCGTCGGCCAGCCGGTGATTCACTTCGACCGCCACTGCCACGGCGCGGTGGCCTACCGCGTGCTGGCCGAGGAAGTCGACGCCATGCGCCGCGACGAAGCCGAGACGTCCGGGGCACGGCCGGTGCCCGTCGAGAAGGTCGAGGTGCCCGCGGGGCCCGCCCCTGAAGCGCAGGCCACCCCGCCCTCCCCGGCCCCTCCGCCCGCATGATCAACTGCCCCTGGTGCAAGAATACATACGAGCCATCCGCCAGCGGGCGCTGCCCGCATTGCGGCACGGTGCCCCCGCCCGGGGAGAAAGAGGTCGCGCCCGCGCCCGGGCCCGAGCCCGGATCGCAGGCTGACGAGGAAGCGCCCGCCGGTCCGGCCAACATCTTCGACTTCCTGCTGGGCCCGGAAGGCGGAGGGCTGCCCTGGGAGCGCAGGAGCGAGTTCGGACCCGCGCGCGCGCTGTGGCTCACGCTGAAGATCGTGCTGCTGTCGCCGCTGAGGGCTTTCCGGGTCATGCGCCGGACGGGCGGCTGGAAGGAGCCCCTGCTCTACGCGCTGGCAGTCGGCGGCGCGGCATGGGCGCTCTCCGGAATTCTAGAGGCGCTGCTGGCCCACGCGCGGGGCGGCGCGTACGACGTCCTGTCGCTCTTCCTCCGGGCCCTCTCGCGCGGCGGTGAGTCGGACGCTTCCTTGCGGACGCGACTGGTGGTCGCGCTGGCCAAGGCCCCGGTGCTGGCCGTGCTGCTGCCGGCGCTGGCCGCACTGGGCGGGCAGCTCTGCCTGCGACTTTTCGGTGAGAGGCGCGCGGCGCTCTCGCTCACTTTCGCTGTGAGCTGCTACGCGACCGCCAGTGCGGCGGTGCTGACCGTGGTTCCCTTCTGCGGCTCGTTCATCTTCTTCGGCTGGTACGTAGTGATCGCCACCATCGGTCTTCTCAGCGTGCACCGGACCAGGTTGCTTCCCGCCGTGGTCGCCGCGCTGGCGCCGCCGCTGGCTGCCGTGCTGGCCGGTGGCGCCTTTTTCCTGGCCATTGAGATATGGCGGAGCAGCAATACTGGCTGAACTCGGCTGAGTTAATAGGCTGCGGTTAAGTGGCTTACGGAGGACTCCTCGCATACAGGACTATTTACATCTTTATTTGAACTTGACGGGAAGAAAACCGAGACTATAATGGTCTTAGATAAGCGGAGGAAACAACCATGACCATGGAAATACTCAAGCGCAGTTCGGACTACTCTCTGCGGGCGCTGGTAGGCCTGGCGGCGGTGAGTGACGGCCAGGTGGTCTCCGCGCGCGAGCTGGCCGAGTCGCAGAAGTTGGCCGAGCCCCTCCTGCGCAAGCTGCTTCAGAGGCTGGTCAAGGCCGGCGTGGTCAAGTCGGTGCAGGGGGTCAAGGGCGGCTTTCGCCTGGCGCGCCGGCCGGAGGACATCTCCGTGCTGGAGGTGGCCGAGGCGGTGCAGGGCAAGCTGGCGGTCAACCGCTGCTTCCTGGGAGAGGACCTCTGCGTCAATCAGGGCGACTGCCCGCTGAGCGCCAAGCTGGTCGCCGTCCAGGACCACCTGGTGGAGTTCTTCAAGGGGATCACCCTGGCCGACCTCCTGGAGCGCCCCAGCCCCGCGCGCCGCGAGAGCTAGCGGGTTAGAGGAGGAAATCATGAGCGTTCGCAAGATGGTCAAGATCGACGAGGAGAAGTGCGATGGCTGCGGCCAGTGCGTCACCGCCTGCGCCGAGAGCGCCATCGAGATCGTCGACGGCAAGGCCAGGCTGGTCAGCGACGTCTACTGCGACGGATTGGGCGCCTGCCTGGGCGACTGCCCCCAGGACGCCATCACTATAGAGGAGCGCGAGGCCCCCGACTTCGACGAGGCCGCCGTGAAGCAGCGCCAGGCGGCGTTGCAGAAGCCCGAGCCCCTGCCCTGCGGCTGTCCGGGGACGGCGGTGCGGCAGTTGGGCGCGGGGAAGCCCGCCGCGGCGGCGGCCTGCAGCGCCTCGCCGGACGCGGGCGAGAGCGGTATCTCTCAGCTCGGCCACTGGCCGGTGCAGCTGCGGCTGGTCCCCCCGGGCGCGCCCTTTCTCAAGGGTTCTGACCTGTTAATATGCGCCGACTGCGTGCCCTTCGCGGTGCCGGATTTTCACAAGCGTTACCTCGCCGGCCGGGCGGTGCTGGTGGGCTGTCCCAAGCTGGACGACCTGGAGTCCTACAGCGAGAAGCTCAAGGACATATTCCGCGAGGCCGGCCCACGCAGCGTTACAGTGGTGCGCATGGAGGTGCCCTGCTGCGCGGGGATCTCCCACGCGGTGCAGGGGGGCCGGGACGAGGTGGCTCCCGGCTGCCCGCTGGAGGTCCACACTGTTTCCATCAGCGACGGCAGCGCCGAGCGCGAGGTCGTCCCGGAGAGGCGCGCCTGATGGCCGTTCCCCGCTGTCCGGGCATGGACCGCGCCCGCTGGAAGCCGGAGGACATGACCGACCTGCCCTGCCCGAAGTGCGGCGAGTCGGTGGAGTTCATGAAGGACGAGCGCTCCCGCAAGTGCCCCAACTGCGGGGCGCGCTTCGGGGACCCCGGCAAGGACATTGGCTGCGCGCAGTGGTGCCACTACGCGGACCAGTGCCTGGGTGTCGTCGACGCGATGGCTTTGAAGGAGACCGTCATGCAGAAGTGGATTTGCCTACCATGCGATTACGTCTATGATCCGGAGAAGGGTGACCCGGACAATGGCGTCCCGCCCGGCACGGCTTGGGAAAGCGTGCCCGAGGACTGGCGCTGTCCGGTATGTTCGGCGGGCAAGGAGCAATTTGAGAAAGCCGAGTAGGAAGCGAGGAGGAGAAACTCATGTTCTGTTTCCAGTGCGAGCAGACCGTAGGCGGCAAGGGCTGCACCAAGTCTGGCGTGTGCGGCAAGGACTCTCAGACGGCCGAGCTGCAAGACCTGTTAATCTACACCCTCAAGGGGCTCAGCCAGTACGCCCACCGCGCCCGCGGGTTGGGCGTCACCGACGAGGGCGTTAACGCCTGCAGCATCAAGGCGCTTTTCACCACGGTGACCAACGTCAACTTCGACCCCGAGTCGCTGCGGGCCATGATCAAGTGCGTCTCCGGCTTCCGCGAGAAGTCCCGGAAGCTCTACGAGGCGGCCGCGACGAAGGCCGGGCAGACGCCCGAGAAGCTGAGCGGCCCGGCGGCCTCCGCCCCGGTGGAGGAGCTCGATGCCCAGCTGGCCCTGGCCGGGAAGATCGGCATCGAAGCCCGGCGCGCCGACCGCGGCGAGGAGACCGTCGCGCTGGAAGAGCTGATCACCTACGGGCTCAAGGGCCTGGCCTCCTACGCCGACCACGCCATGATCCTGGGCCAGACGGACGACGCCGTCTTCGGTTTCATCCACGAGGCCCTGGCCAAGATCGCCGAGGGCGCGGGCGGCGAGGAACTGGTGGGGCTGGCCTTCAAGACCGGCGAGATCAACATCCGGGCCATGGAGCTGCTGGACGCCGCCAACACCGAGACCTACGGGCATCCCGAGCCTACCGAGGTGCGGGTTACGCCGGTGAAGGGCAAGGCGCTGCTGGTCTCCGGCCACGACCTCCAGGATCTCGAGGAGATACTCAAGCAGACCGAGGGCAAGGGCATCAACGTCTACACCCACGGCGAGATGCTGCCCTGCCTGGCCTACCCCGGGCTCAAGAAGTATAAGCACCTGGTGGGCAATTACGGCGGCGCCTGGCAGGACCAGCGCAAGGAGTTCGACGCCTTCCCCGGCGCGATACTCATGACCACCAACTGCATCCAGAAGCCCAAGGAGAGCTACGGGGACCGCATCTTCACCACCGGGCTGGTCGCCTGGCCGGGGGTTACCCACCTCAGGGACCACGAGTTCGGCCCGGCAGTCGAGGCCGCGCTGGCCGCGCCGGGGTTCAGCGAGGACGCCCCCGAGAAGAAGATCATCGTCGGCTTCGGCAGGAACGCGGTGCTGGGCGTGGCCGACAAGGTCATCGAGGCGGTCAAGGGCGGCGCGATCAAACACTTCTTCCTGGTTGGCGGCTGCGACGGGGCCAAGCCCGGGCGCAACTACTACACCGAGTTCGCCGAGAAGGTGCCGGAGGACTGCGTGATCCTCACCTTGGCCTGCGGCAAGTACCGCTTCAACAAGCTGGACTTTGGAGACATCGGCGGCATCCCGCGCCTGCTGGACATCGGCCAGTGCAACGACGCCTACTCGGCCGTGAAGATCGCCATGGCGCTGGCCGACGCCTTCGGCACCGACGTCAACGGCCTGCCGCTCTCGATAGTCCTTTCCTGGTACGAGCAGAAGGCGGTGGCCATTCTGCTGTCGCTGCTGCACCTGGGGATCAGGAACATCAAGATTGGACCCAGCCTGCCGGCATTCGTATCGTCGGGAGTGCTAAACGTGCTCGTCGAGAAGTTCAACATCGCGCCGATCAGCACGCCGGAGGAGGACCTCAAGGCGATTCTGGGTTAGCAGTCCGTTGAAAAATGGGGCGTCGTGACGACAGGCGCTCCCGAGCGATGCGAGGCCTG
>CBDUSI010000111.1:0-14881 GCA_965370045.1 uncultured bacterium
CGGGCTTGCCCGCTCCGGGCTTGCCCGCTCCGGGCTTGCCCGCTCCGGGCTTGCCTGCTCCGGGCTTGCCAGCGCCGGGCTTGCCAGCTCCGGGCTTGCCAGCGCCGGGCTTGCCAGCTCCGGGCTTGCCAGCTCCGGGCTTGCCAGCTCCGGGCTTGCCTGCTCCGGGCTTGCCGGCTCCGGGCTTGCCTGCTCCGGGCTTGCCTGCGCCGGGCTTGCCTGCGCCGGGCTTGCCTGCGCCGGGCTTGCCGGCTCCGGGCTTGCCTGCTCCGGGCTTGCCTGCGCCCAGGGCCTTCTGCGCGCCGGACATGCTCTGGCCGGCCTTGGCAACGTTGCCCTGGGCACGCTTGGCGCTTGAGAGGCCCTTCATCTGCCCCATCCTCTGGGCCAGGGCCTGCGCCTGCTTGCTGAGCGCTCCCTGCTTGGCCGCGGTCTTGGCGTAGGGGTTGCCCGAGGCCAGGGCTTGCCGCGCGGCCCGAAGGGCCTGCTTGGCGGCGGCCAGCTGCTTGCCGGCCTGGCTCTGACGTCCGGCGGCCGACGAAGCGGCGCCCTGCTTGAGCTGCTTCCCGGCCTTGGACATCTGGCCCGAAGCGCCCTGCATGGCCTTGCCGGCCTTGCCCATGCTCTCGGCCCCCGGCTGGCCGGCCTGTTTGGCGACCTGCTTGCCGAGTTCGCCGACCTTGCTGGCCAGCGCGTCGGTGGCCTTCTTGATGCCTTCCTGGCCGGCGGCGGCCTTTTCCATCGCGCCGCGCTTGCCGGCCAACTGCTGACCCAGACTCTCCAGGGCCTTGCGCGCATCGGCGAGCTGCTTCTCGGCCTGGCCCTGACTGGGCTGGGCCCGCTCACCGTAGCCCTTGTTGAGGGCGTCCTTGGCCTTGCTCATCGACCCGCCGGCCTTGCCGAGCTCCTTGGAGGCCGCGCCGAGCTTGCCGGCGGCCTCTTTGCCGCCGGCCTTGGCGTCGCCGCCCTTGGCAGCGGCGGCGGCCTGCGCCAGCTTCTGGCCGAGCGCCTCGGTCTGCTTGCCCAGTTTGTGCTGGTCTTTCATGAGGTCCTGGGCGCTCTGTGCGTCGTCGCCGGTCGCCTTGGTCTTGGCCGTGAGGGCCTTCTGCTTGGCCTCGATATCAGCGAGTTCGGCCATGGCCCGGGCTACCAGCTGCTCGGCAGTGTTGAGCTGGCCTTCGGTGGCCTTCTGGGCCTCGGCCTGGCGCTCAATGAGCTTGTCCAGCTCCTGCTCGGCCTGGGCCAGCTCGGCCTGGAGCTTGGCGATCCGCTGGGGGTCGGTAAGCTTGCCGGTCTTGGCGTGCAGCTTCTCCTGCTCCTTGATCAGCTTCGTGAGGTCCTTCTGCATCTCGGCCACCTGCTGAGACAGGTTCTGCTCCTTGGCCAGCTCCCCGGTCTTCTTGATGTGGTCCTTCTCCTGCTTTATCAGCTGGTTGAGCTTCTGCTCGACCTGGGCCAGCTGGTTCATGTACTTTACGTAGTCACGATCCTTGCGCCGGTTCAGGGCCTTGATGATGCGCTCGAGCGCGTCGATGGTCTCCTTCTGCTGGCCGGCGGCCGAGCCAAAGCGGATGGCCGCCAGGTTCTTGGCCGCGCTGCGCATCACGTCCTCGATCTTGCGCGGCTCGGTGGTGACGTTGGCGGGGGCCTCGACGTCCTTGGCCGCGTCGATGTCCCGGGCGATGCGGATGGAGTCCTCCACCTTCTGCTTGGAGAAGGCGTCCTGGAGCTTGCCGAGGGCCGCCGCCATCTTCTCCTCGAGTTCGGACATGTCCGAGGCGGCCTCGTCCTGCGAACTCTTGAGCGTGATCAGCGTCTTCTTGGCCTCGGTGGAGAGCTTGGCGACGTCGCGCGTCTTGAACTTGCCGCTCCTGGCCTCCTTGATGGTCGTCCGGGCGATGCCCTCCTCCTTGGCCTTCAAGGCGCGGGCCAGGCGCAGGAGCTCCGCGGTCTCCTCCCACTTACGGGCCTTTTCGAGCAGCGCCTTGAGCTCGGCCAGAATCTTCTTCTGCTGGTCGTTGGCGCCGGCCAGATGCTTGCTGCGCAGGTCGTCCTTCTTGGCGTTGCGTCCCTCGCGGATGGTGTCGGCTGCCGCCGGCATCTTCTCGCGGGCCAGGGCGGCCAGTATCTGGGCCATGCCGCCGAGCTCCTGCTCGTCTTCCGCGGTGCCCACCTTGTTGACGCCCAGCTCGTCGAGAAGCGCCTGCACCGTCTGGCTGAGCTTGCCGGTCTGGCGGCCGATGGAGCGCTGGTCGCTCTCGGCCAGGGCGGTCTTGTGCTTGGCGGTGTTGTTGAACGGCTTCGCTTCGTCGGCCGCGAGCTTGCGCAGACCGTTCACCTGCCCCCAGTTGAGCTCCTCCCGGCGGATAATGCGCTCGAGCTCTTCGCGGATGGCCACCTTCTTATCGATGGTGAGCCGGTCGCGCTGGCTCTTGCTGATGATCCTGAGGTGGTAGACCTCGCTGTTGCCCACGTTGGCGCCGGGCTTGTCCCGGAAATCGCGGGCCTCGATGCGGTAGCTTACCGCCAGCCCCGGGGTGAGCTTCAACTCCGAGAGATCCCACACATGGGCCAGCGTCGCGGTCCGCGAGCCGAACCCCTCGGAGGAGAGCAGGATGTCCTTGTCCCCCTCCTTGTTGCTGATCCCGTACTTGATGCGCGCGGAGGCCACGCCGAAGTCGTCGCGGACCTCGGCCTGGATGGCGATGACCGCGTTGGGCATCACGTCCAGGTCGCTGCCCGGCTTGAGCACCCGGATGCGCGGGGCCTTGTCGGCCTCCGCCCTGATGCTGAACTTGGCGGGGCGCAGGCTCTTGAACGCGAAGTTATGCACCTTGCCTTCCGCGTCCGTGCGGGTGTGCTTGCTCTCCAGGGTGATCTCGTAGCTGCCGTTCTTCTTGACGATGAACTCGCCGACGGCGAAGGGCTTCTCGCCCTCGGTGTCTATCTTCATTTCCAGCGGTTCGTTGCCGACCGCGACCATTCGCGCGCCGCTGACCTTCTGATTAAGCCAGGCGCCCACCCGTACGCGGGTGCCAATCACTGCCTTGGCGGTACCCTTGCCGGATTCGCCACGCTCGGGCTCCAGCTCGGTGTAGACGGGGTAGATGTAGCGCAGCCTGACCTGCTCGACCCGCGGGCTGTCGACCACTTCGACCCGGTAATAGGTGTTGAGCTCTTCCGGGAAGCGCCCGTCGCCGGCCTCGATGTAGAACTCGACGGTGCCGGTGAGGGCCTTGATCTTGGGCTTCAGCACGCCGGTCTTGTCATCGGCCACCACCCAGCGGTCCTGCCAGCCGGCCTTCTCGCCGACGTACCTGGAGAATATCTTCGCCTTCTCGCGCTGGTAGCCGTCCTGCGACACCTCTATTTCCAGATCGTCGCCCTGGGCGAGCAGGAGCGGTGCCTTATCCAGCGTCAGCTGCGTCCGCCGGGGCCACTCCATCTTGCTGAAGGGCGCGAAGTAGCGGGCCAGGCCGGTGCCGATGAAGCTCTTGCCGCCGGTGGCCAGGTCGACCGCCACGCAACCCAACACGAAGACCAGGGCAACGCCGCCGGCGATAAGCTGGTTGCGCAGCCGGCCCACTTCGGCCACCCGACCGAAGTTCATGGTGGCGGTGGCCGCCAGGGTCTCGTTGGTCAGCTCCTGCACCATGGCCCGGCTGGCGGTGAATCCCGGCCGGCCCTCTTCGCGGGCCAGCTGCACCGTGCTGATCAGCCGGTCGCCGAGCTCGGGATTGGCCCGCTCGACGGCGATGGCCATGTCGTCCTCGGTGAGCCGGATCCTCTGCGGGGAGATCAGCCAGCGCCAGACCACGTAGCCGACCGCGGCCAATCCGGCCGCCAGCAGCGCCCAGCGCATGAAGTGGGGCAGCTTCGGACTGGTCAGCCAGTCGAAGCCGATCGAGACCGTCAGCACTCCGACGACCACGGCCAGCGTGCGGCTGAAGCCGTCGATCAGGAAGAACGCCCTCAACCGCGTGCGCAATGCCCGCAGCTTGCCCTGAAGCTCGATTGGTGCCATCGCCTTCTCTCCTTATCGTTTCCGCTCGTGTCCCGTGCGGTTCTTGCTCTCTTTGGACTTCGCTCCGGCCTTGGCCGGGGGCGGAGCCTTCACGGTTATCTTGCACGTCCCGCTCACCAGGGCGCCCGACCAGTCGGTCGAGGCCGAGGCGGCGGATTCCAGGTAGATGGCGGTCAACAGATACTCGCCGGGCCGCTTCGCGAACCGGCCGAGGTTCAGTTCCAGTTCGTAAGCGCCCCCGGCATTCAGACGGACCACCGGGGCCTTGGTGCGCATTCCATCGACGCGGGCCGAGAGCACCGTGGGGCTGAAGTGGGACCTCTGCCCCGCGGGGTCTTCCACGCGCACGAAGTAGCTGGACCGGCCCCGGCCGGTGCCGTCCACGGAGAGCCCGGTCTTGGCGTGGTTGACCAGTCGCAGCCGGACGGAAAGTCTCTCGCCGGGACGGATCGCATCCCGGGCGGGGACGAGTTCCAACTTGAGCTGGGGCCGGCGGCCGGAGAGCGTCCAGGCCAGATCATCGAGGCTCGCGGGCGCCGGGCGGCTGGGGGCGGAACCGGCCAGCACGGTGGAGGCTTGGCGACCGCCGACCTCAACGCTGCCATCGCCCGGCCCGGTGTGCGTGAAGCGCACCCGGCCCTCGATTACCGCCAGGTGCGTGGCGCCCTGCCCGGCGTCGACCACGAAGCGGGTTCCCAGAGTGGTGACCTCCGCCTGGGGAGTGCTGACCGTGAAGGGGGTCCCCCCCTTGCGGACCACGGCCAGGAGCTTGCCCTTCTCCAGGCGCAGCCGGTCCTCGGCCAGGAGTTCGACGACGCTGCCCCCGGCCAGCTCCACCTCTGCGCCGCGGTGCAGCACCAGCCGGGCGCGGCCGTCGGGACCGAGGCGCAGCCTGGTCCCCGCGGTGAGCACGTCGCCGGGGCGCAGGGCCTTACCATCCGGAGACTCCGCGCCCTGCATGGAGGTCAGCACCGCGACGAGCTTGGGGGGCGTCGGGCCGTCCCAGTCGATCTCCGCGCCCAGCCAGAGGGCGGCCAGGAAGGCCGCGGCCGCGGCGAACACCGCGGCGGGCAGGGAGATTCGCCAGCGCCGCGCGCCCGCGGCCGGACCGGACCGGTACTTGCCCGTGGAGATGGCCAGGCGCAGGCGCTCGGGGCCGTTCCCGGCGGGTGCGGGCTGGAGTTCGTCAAGCAGCGCGAAGAGTCGGTCGCCCTGCTGCCGGGCTCCGCGGCACTCCTCGCAGGCCTCCAGGTGCGCGCCCAGCTCGGCTGCGGGAATCTCGGCCTCCTCGCCGCGGCGCAGGGCGGTCAGTTCCTGGCGGTAGCGCTCGCACTCAGGCTTCACGATTGGTCCCGTTTCACTCCCAGGTATCCGGCCAGCTTCTCGCGGAGCTTCTCCTCCGCAGCGGACATCCGGCTCTTGACGGTGCCCAACGGTATGTCCAGCAGTTCGGCGATCTCCCGGTACTTGAGGTCGCCGGACGTAGCCATGGAGAAGACCAGCCGCAACGGCTCCGCCAGACCCGCGATGGCGTGCTCGATCTGGTGGCCCAACTCCCGGCGCTCGAGTTCGTGGTCCGGGCGGGCCGGGTCCGCATGAGGGAGCAGGCGGCCAGGGTCCACCGTGCGCCGCCGGCCCGAGCGAGCGTCGAGCCAGGCCGACTTGGCGATGCCGAAAAGGTAGGTAGTGAATCGCCCCTCGCCACGCCAGCCGCGGCCGTGCCGCCAGAGCCGGACAAAGGTCTCGTGGACAAGCTCATCGACATCTCCGCCAGTTCTTCCCAGCCGCCAGAAGAACCCGGCCAGTCTCGCCGAGTATCTCCGGTAAAGCCGCTCCAGCGCTTCCTCGCGGCCGGCCGCCAGCTCGGCCATGTCCCGGCGATCCTGCCCGGCACCCGCGTCCGAGCCGCGGCCCTTCACCACGTAAGACCCCTCCAGGAGGCGAAAGGTTCGGGCAAAAACCGCCAGAGGCGAGGAATTTCGCGGTGCGTAAACAACGTATTATCAATGCCTTCCGCGAACCTGCGGCCGGAAATCACCTTTGCAGGATGGGCAGGTAGCGGTAGGGAATGGCCAGGATGATGCAGGCCATGCCGGTTCCGTAAGACTTGGCGGCCCCACCCCCACCGCCCCATGAGCCGTCTGAGCCCTGCTTGCCTACCAGCTCCTTGCGAATGGCCGGCCACCACTTCTCCCAGTACTGCCCTCCGGCCTGGTACATGGCCTACGCAGCATAGTAGTTCCCGTAGTAGTAGTGGCCGGTGCGAGACCTTCCACCGGGCAGGTGTTTCATGAGGTACTTGAGGCCGGCCTTGGTTTCCTTCGCCTTGTACTGGCCCAGCCCGTAGAGGATGCAGACCCCCGCGGCCGAGCGGGGAAACGCCGAGCCGCCCCGGGCGCGGCGCTTCTCGGGCACCTGGTAGGAAAAGCCTCCATCGGAATTAGCGGCGCGCTTGACGCAGTCCACGGCCTTGTCGATCACCTTCTGGGGCACGTTGATGCCCGCGGCGCGCGCGGCGCGCAGGGCCATGGTCTGGCAAATGGTCACGGAGAGGTCGCTGGTCCGCCCGGCGACCTTGCTGGGCTGGTACCACCAGCCGCCGCTGTTGAGCTGCACCTGGCAGATCAGGCGCACGGCCCGCTGGAGCTTCTTCCTGGTCCTCCTGGCCAGCGCCGGGTTGGTGTTGGCGGTCATGCCGTAGACCTCGGCCAGGAACAACGTGGCGAAGCCGTGCCCGTACATGGAGCCGTGCGAGACCTGCGACCCGTGGAGCATCCCGGTCCTGTCGCCGCACTTGAGCATCCAGTCAAGGGCCTTCTCGACGTTCCGGGCGTACTTGCCCCGCCCGGGGACGTTGCCCTGGGCCAGGAAGGCCATTCCGCAGATGCCGGTAATCGCGGCGCTGCCGCTCGAACCGCCGCCGTAGCCCCCGCTCCACGAACCGTCGCGGGCCTGCCGCCTGGCGAGGTAGGCCAGGCCTTTCCGAAGGGCCCGGACCGTCGCCGGATTGAGTTCGTTCTCGGCGACCGGCTCGGGGGTGCGCCGAGCCTCGCCCGCGACCGCCGGCGAGGCCAGGACGGCGAGCGCCGTCAGCATCAGGACCGGGTTCTTCACTGGCTGGCCTCCAGGGGTGGGCGCTACATCATCCGGACCCGCTTGCGCAGGATCCACTCGGCGCCAATCACCAGGGTGAACAACACGAACAGCCGCCAGTTGTCCCACAGGGGGTGCTCGGTGATCACCGGGTCTCTGCGCTCCGGCTCGGTGATCAAGACAGGCAGCTTGTGGGCCTCGTCGGCGAAGAGAAACCTCCCGCCCTTGGCGCCGGCCTCGGCCAGCTTGCGCAGGGCTTTCTCGTCCATGCGCGGGTCCTCGTACTCCAGCTGGGGAAGCTTGACCTCGAAGTCGCACTCGCCGCCCTTCTTCTTCACGGAGGTCGTGTCCACCGGCTTGAGCCAGGCGTGGAACTTGCCGCGGCCCTTGGGAATCAGCCGGCCCTCAAAGGTCCCCGGAGAGCCGGGCACCTTCTTGAGCTTGAGGGGCGGCTGCTCGCCGAGCCCCTCGATCTGGTAGATGACGGTTACGGTCTCGCCCTTGAAGGGCTCGTACTTGTCTCCCTTGGACACCTTGATCTCGGCGGTGAGCTTCACGGGCTCGCCCAGGGAATAGACCGGGCGGTCGCACCTGAGAATGGACAGCTTGCTCTTGCCCCCGCGGCCCGAGGCCAGGTACTGGATGGCCTGGGCGTAGAAGCGGTAGAAGTAGCGGTCGCCGTGCCCGAAGCGCCAGCGCCAGAACTCGTCGGTGCCCACGAACATGGTCAGCCCCTCGCCGTAGCGCCCCACGACCAGCAGCGGGCGGGTCTGATCCTGCCCGCTGGCCTTGTCCTTGGGATGGCGCAGCAGCACCGTGGCGGTGGCCTTGGCCTTGGGAACCGGCAGGTACCAGAAGAACGGCGGCAGCCCGTTCTGGTCGGCGGTCTTGTTCCACAGGGCGACGTTGGCGCGGACGTCGTTCTCCAGCCGCAGCACCTTGCTTTCCTGGCCGGCCGCGGTCACCAGGGGCTTGAAGCCCCGGGTGATGGTCTTGCCCATCTCCAGAATGGCGTCGTCCGCGGGGTCGACCACCACGGGGATGAGCGCGCGGATGGGGTTCTTCTTGCCGACGTACTTCACCGGGGCGTAGCGCTCACCGGCGATCATCATGAACCCGCCGCCCTCCTCCACGAACCTGGCGGTCAGTTTCAGCTGCTTCTCGTTGAAGAACTGCGGGTCGATGTCGCCGAAGATGATCACGTTGTACTTGTCGAACATGGCCTTTTCGGTGTCGGGATAGGTCTCGACCTCGTAGTTGCCGTCGTAGAACCAGGTCCGGTCCGGCTGGGCCAGCAGGGTACTCACTTGTAGGGTGCGGTCGCGCATCATGGCGTGCTTCAGGAAGCGGTACTCCCAGCGCGGCAGGTTCTCGCCCTCCACGTAGAGCACCTTTATCTTCCCTTCGACCACGTTGAGGGTGTGCGAGCGGCTGTTGTTGTCGGTGACCAGCTCGCCGGTGCGGCCTTCGATCACCACCTTGTAGTCCGCCTTGCCGGGAGTGTCGGGCTTGTGGCGCAGGGGCACGCGGAAGCTCTTGCCGTCGCCGGGGAACTCCACGTCCTTCGAGTCGACCGTCTCGGTGCCCCGCTTGAGAACCACCTTGGCCTTCTCGCCGGCGTAGCCCTTCTGCTCCAACGTGGCCTCGAAGGAGACGTAGTCGCCGCTGAAGGCCCGCTCGGGGGCCTCCACGCGCTTGACCTCCACGTCGAAGATCTTGCGGTCGCCCACGCCCACCGGGAATATGGGCACACTGCGCTTGGCGGCAATGCGCGCCGCCTCCACCGGGTTGTCGCCGGCGTTGGAGCGCCCGTCGGTGAAGATCACCAGGCCGGCCACGCTTTGCCCGCGCAGTTCGTTGAGGACCTTGCGCATGCTGTCGCCAATGCGCGTCTCGGTGCCCAGGGCCTCGCTGGAACCGGCCACTATCTCCCTGGTCGGCCCGCCGCCGGCCTCGCCCTTCGCGTACTTGGGCCGGATGTCCTTGGCGAACTCGTAGAAGCGCAGGCGGTATCGCTGGGCCAGGCTGGACTTCCGCGGGTCGGTCTTCTCGCCCCTGAGGAACTCGTTGACGAAGTCGATGCGCGCGAGCTTCTGTAGGTCCTCGCGCTCCAGGTCCGCGCGGGGCTTGCCCTCGAAGGAGAACTCCTCGGGCAGGGCGTCGCGGGCCCGCTGGACGTCCTCTTCTTCCGGGAAGCGGTCCTTGAGGTTCATGGACTGGGAGGTGTCGATCATGAACACCACGTAAGGCTTGGTGAGTTCCACCTCCTCGACGGCCAGGATGGGCTCGCAGAGCAGCAGGATGAGCATCACCAGCACGCCCACCCGCAGCGCGGCCAGGAAGGTCCGCATGCCCAGGCCCACCGGGCGGCCCTCCTTGTAGTAGATCACCCCGGCGTAAACGACCACGCTGAGCAGAACCAGCAGGAGTATCCACAGCGGCCAGGCTTGGGCGAGGCGGAAAGTTATGTCCGCATCGGGCTTGAGGACGCTCTCATCCAGTCCCAGAAGTTTCTGAAGAATCCAGCGCACCTTGTCAGGCTCCTATCATCTTGCTAAGGACCCGTACGGTCTAAAGCGCCTACCAGCGACGGCGGCCGAAGAACCAAGCCAGGAAGGTCTCGATCACCGCCAGGGTCAGCACCGCCCAGGTCAAGTTCCGCCAGAACTCCTTGCCGGAGGCCTTGGCCTTGATGGCCTCAACAATCTTCTCGCGCTCGACGATCTCCTCGAACTTGATTTCCTTCACGAGTTCCCTGAGCTTCTCGAGCGGCATTTTTTCCAAGTCAGATTCCGCCGGGTCCACGTTGGCCACGAAGATGTCCCGCAGCTCATCGTCCCCGGCGAGGCTCAGCCGGTAAGCTCCCGCCCACCGCGCGCTCTCGAAGGTCAGGGTGGTCAGGTGCTGCTTGGCCTCCGGCTTGATGGTGCGCTTGTCTTCCTCGTGCCCCTCGGGAGGCTGTATCGCCACGTCCTTGAGCAGGTCCTCGGCCGGCCATCTGATCGAGAAGGTGCCGCCCACCGGCAGGTTGTGCTTCTTGCCGCGCGCCCTGACCAAGTGAAGGACCAGGTCGTACATCAGGGGCAGGTGGGCCATCTTGGCGGGCATGTCGTTCCAGTACTTGTCGGCGGTGGTGGTCACCAGGCAGACCTTGCCCATTCCGTACTCGCGGATCAGGACGGCCGGTTCATTGTCGTCGTGGTAGCGCAGGGGCACGCTGACGCGGCCCCGGGCGGGCTTCTTGGGTTTCTTCTTGGCCTTCTTCCCGGCATCGTCGCCGGCCTCGGTCTCGCCCTCGGCCTTCTTGACCGCGTCCTTGTCGGGCTCCCCGGCGGATTTCTTCGCGTCGGCCTCGCTCTTCTCCTTCTTGGGTTCCTCTATCTTGACGCGAAAGCGCTTGAAGACGCGCACGCCCTTGTCGGGATCTTCGAGGAACCGCCAGCGCTCCTTGCGGGCGAACGTCGGGAAGACCACGCCGGTGAAGCTGTTCGGCTTCAGCGTCCAGAACTTCTTGGCGTCGGGGTTGCCCTTCTCGCCCTGGGGCTCGATCAGGCGACAGGGCAGAAGCGGGGCTTCCTTGGTGAAGAGCTTCTCGTTGTAGAGCTCCGGCTGCACGTTCTCGCCCACGAAGATCAGCAGCCCCCCGCCCTCGCGAACGAACTTGCGGATCTGGGGCAGCTTCTCGGCGGGCACCACCGACACGTTGGCGAGTATCAGCAGGTCGGAGCCATCGAGCTGGACGTCGGCCAGATCGGAGTCGGGAATCACCTGGCAGCTGATTATCGAGGGTGAGATTATGCCGCGGGAGGCCATGCGCTCCGAAACCGGAATCGACAGCGCCCGGGTCAAGAGGCCGGTTTCGCTCTCCAGCGGCTCACGGGCATTCTCCTCGCCGTCCACCACCAGGGCCCTCAGGTTGGGGACCACCGGCACGGCCATGCGCCGGGTGTCGTCCAGGGACAGGCGATCGGGTTCGATGGAGACCGTGACCCAGTGCGGCCCGGGGATTTCGAACTGGTGGAAGAACATGGCGGTGCCGCGCCCGCCGGCGCCCTTGACCTCGATCTGCTGGTCGCCGACGCGCTCGCCGTTGACCTTGAAGGTGACGGTGAGCTCGGGGCGGTCCTTGTCGGTAAAGTTGCGGATCTCGGCCTTGAAGACCACTTGGCTCTTGGCGGCGATGACGTTGACGTCGGACTCCAGGTTGGTGATGGCCAGGTTCTGGGCCCTGTCGGAGCCGACGTCCAGCAGGAAGACCGCGGGGAGCTTGCGGTCCGGGTCCTTCTTCCGGTACTTCTTGATGGCCTTCTTGAGGTCATCCAGCCCCCGGACGCGCTCGGTCCTGGAATTCGGATCGATCCAGCCGTTGCGGGTCATGTCGGTGATCAGGAAGATTTCCTTGCCGGGGTGGGCGGACTCGTCGAGCATGTTGATGGCCAGGGTCAGCGCCTTGACCGGGTCCGAGGCCCCGTGAGAGGCCTCCGCCGCGTCCACCTCGCGGTAGACCTCGCTGAGGTTGGTGCTGGCCTTGATGCGCGCGTTGGCCTGGTCGGTCATGTAGATAAGGGTGACCGCGTCGCCGCTGGAGAGCGTGCTGGTGGTGGTCAGGTAGCGGGCGGTCTCCTTGGCTTGGGCGAAGACGTCCTTGCCGCTGGGGTTGTAGGACATCGAGAAGGAGGTGTCCAGGACGATGACCCGGTGCACGTGGCTCTTGCCGCCCAGGATGGAGCCGGACGCCTGCAGGAAGGGCCGGGCCAGGGCCAGGGCCAGGAGCACCAGGATCAGGATGCGTATTATGAGGAGGATGAGGTCCTCAATCTGCAACCGCCGGGAGCTCTTCTTGAAGCTGGCCAGCAGCCAGTGCATCGCCGCCCAGGTTATCCGCTTGTAGCGCTGGCGGTTCAAGAGGTGAATGATCACCGGGGCCGACCCCATGGCCGTCCCGGCGAGCATCCAGGGGTGAATGAAGGGTAGAGCCAAGAGCTTTCCCTCCTACTTGCTGCGCGTATTGGCCCGGTTGGCCAGGTACGCGGTGAGGGCCACGTCCAAGGGGTGGCTGGTGTTCATCGGCACGTAGTCGATGCGGGTGTTCAGGCAGCCCTTCTTCATGATCGAGCTGAAGTTCTGGTACTCCTCGAGGTAACCCTTGCGCAGGGCCGGCGGGTCGACCACCAGCTCAGGCCAGTTCTCCAGGCCGATGAACTTGGTCATGTCCCGGAAGGGAAACTTTGTCTCGGCGTCGTCCAGGATATGGAAGACCAGCACCTCGTGGCGCTTGTGGCGGAAGTGCTGCAACCCCGCCAGGAGGTTGGCGGGGTCGTCGAACAGGTCGCTGATCAGCACGATCAGGCCGCGCCGGCTGATGCGCTCGGCCAGGTCGTGGAAGAGCCGGCTCATGTCCGTCTTCTTCTCGGGGACTATCTGACTGAGCTCGTAGAGCACGCTGCGCAGCTGCGAGGGGTTGGCCGAGGCGGGAATCAGCTTCTTGATGGCGTTGTCGAAGAGCACCAGCCCCACCGAGTCCTGCTGCTTGAGCAGCATGTAGCCCAACGTGGCGGCGATGTAGCAGCCGTACTCCAGCTTGGTCATGTTCCCGCCCGAGGAGTAGTTCATGGACTCCGAGGTGTCCAGCAGGATGTGGCAGCGCAGGTTGGTCTCTTCCTCGTACTCCTTGATGTAGTAGCGGTCGGAGCGGCCGTAGACCTTCCAGTCCAGGTGCTTGAGGTCGTCGCCGGGCGCGTATTCGCGGTGCTGGGCGAACTCCACCGAGAAGCCGTGGTAGGGCGAGCGGTGCATGCCCGAGATGTAGCCCTCGACGATCAGCCGCGCGCGGAGCTCCAGGCGCGAGGCCTTGCCGACCGTCTTGTTGTCCAGATACTTGCGGGTGGCGTCCGCGGTCGTAAAGGTTCTGGGCATCGACTTTCCTCCGGTTGCCGGTTACCGGTTACCGGCCGGCGGTTGCTGGTCCCACTGAGGACCCGCCAGCCATCGTTAGAGTCCCGACTACCGGTCCCTAAGCCTCCGAACCCTTGAGCACCTGCGGGGCGCGCTTGTCGCCGAGGGCCTCGCTCTCGGCCGCCGGGGTGGTTTCCAGCAGGCGATCCACGATCTTGTCGGTGGTGATGCCCTCGGCCTCGGCGTTGAAGTTGGTGATGATCCGGTGACGCAGCACGGGGTGGGCCACAGCGCGCACGTCATCGCAGGAAACGTAGTAACGACCCCTGAGGATGGCCCGGGCCTTGCCGCCCAGGATCAGGTACTGGCAGGCGCGCGGCCCGGCGCCCCAGGAGCACATCTCCTTGATGAAGTCCGGGGCCTCGGGAGTGTTCAGCCGGGTCTGGCGCACCAGCTTCATGGCGTAGCGGATGACGTGCTCGGCGGCCGGCACCCGGCGGACGATATCCTGAAGGGCCAGAATGTCCTCGCCACCGAGAATCTTCTGGAGGTCCGGATTCCACACCGCGGTGGTCGAGCGGACGATATCGTACTCCTCGTTCTCCGTGGGGTAGTCCACCAGTATCTTGAACATGAAGCGGTCGAGCTGGGCCTCGGGCAGCGGGTAGGTGCCCTCCTGCTCGATGGGGTTCTGGGTGGCCAGCACGAAGAACGGCTCGGGCAGCTTGCGGCTCACGCCCGAGGTGGTCACCTGGCGCTCCTGCATGGCCTCCATCAGCGCCGCCTGGGTCTTCGGCGGGGTGCGGTTGATCTCGTCGGCCAGCACGATGTTGCAGAACAGCGGCCCCGGCACGAACTTCATGACCCGATCGCCGGTGGACTTGTCCTGTTGCAGAATCTCGGTGCCGGTGATGTCCGCGGGCATCAGGTCCGGCGTGAACTGGATGCGCCGGAACGAGAGCGAGAGCACCTGGCTGAGGGTGCTGACCAGCAGCGTCTTGGCCAGGCCGGGCACGCCCTCCAGCATGCAGTGGCCGCGGGCGAAGACGGCGATGAGCACCTCTTCGACCACCTTCTCCTGGCCGATGATAACCTTGGCCAGTTCCTTCTTGATGATCTGGTAGGCCTGATTGAGCTTCTTGACGTGCTCGATGTCCTGCTGGGCGACCTCCTGCCCCGCTCCACCGGCTGCAACTTCTTCAGGCATCTCAGCCTCCTAAATCTGCGGACCGCCTTTTCGGGGCGATCCGAGCCCCAATCTCCCCGTTAATCTCGTGGTAAGAACCCACTTGACCGCTGGCGCGGCACCGCGCCGCGGCCCGTTTCTCCAGTTGTTTCCGAGGGAAAGCAGCGACTGTCCATCGTCGGCACCGAGTATAGTCGCCCTTCCCGGCGCCCGCAAGTTGGTTTCACTCGCGCCGTCCGCCAGGCTTCGGCCCGGGCCCGGGCCCGGGCCCGGGTGCGGGTGCGGGTGCGGGTGCGGGTGTGGATGCTGGTGCTGGTGCTGGCCTCTTAACCTTGGGCACCAGCTTCTCCACGCCCTGATTGGTCACCTGCAGGACGGAACCCTCCTGGGTGGTCAGGAAGCCCTGCCCGCCTCTCTTCTTCTCCAGGAGCTTGCCGCTTTCCAGGTCCCAGACGCGCCGCTCGACGCGCCCCCGCTGGTTAACGGTGGTCGCGACGTGCTTGCGGCCGACCAGCATCGGGCCCATGTACGAGCCGGCCGGCAGCTCGGTCCGCCAGCGCAGCTTGCCGGTCTTGCCGTCGTAAGTGGCGGCGGTGAACTTGCGGCCGCGGCGGTCCCGGTAGGTGACCATCACCGCCTCGGTGCTGGCGGCGGGCTTGGGCTCGTAGCCCATCCTGATGAAC
>CBDUSI010000112.1:0-14869 GCA_965370045.1 uncultured bacterium
GTCCCGTCGCGCTGCTTCGTTCTCGGGATTCGCACGATGCCAGAGGCATCGCGCTTACCCTCGGGCCTCGCATCGCTCGGGAGCACCCGCCGTCACGGCGCTCCATTTTTCAACAGCCTGCTAGCAACTTGAAGGCAATAAGGGGGAGAAGCAAATGGCTCTGACCGGAATGGCGATCTACAAGAACCTGCCGAAGACCAACTGCGGCGATTGCGGCTTCCCCACCTGCATGGCCTTCGCGATGCAGGTCGCCGCCAAGCAGAAGGCGCTGACCGACTGCCCGCACCTCTCGGACGACGCCAAGGCGGAGTTCTCCGACGCCTCCACCCCGCCGATGAAGCTGGTGCACATCGGCCCGCAGGGCGACGCCGGCGTCGAGGTCGGGCAGGAAACGGTGATGTTCCGCCACGAGGAGAAGTTCCACAAGCAGCCCGCGCTGGCCGCCAAAGTAGCCGCCTCCCTTTCCGACGAAGAAGCCCTGGCGCGCGTCGAGGCCGTCAACAAAGCCCAGTTCACCCGCGTTGGCAAGGACATCGGCGTGCGCCTGGCCGCCGTCGAGATCGAGGGACTCGCCGCCGACGCCGCGGCGGCGCGGGTCAAGGCCCTGGCCGACAAAAGCCAACTGCCCTTCGTGCTGATCGGCTCGGACGCCGCCGCCATGTCCGCCGCCGCTGGGGCCATCAAGGACAAGAAGCCCCTGATATACAAGGCCACCGAGGCCAATGCCGACGATTTTATCAAGATCGCCGCGGAAACCAAGTGCCCCCTGGCGGTGAGCGCCCAGAGCCTCGAACATCTCGCGGATATGATCAAGGCCGCCAAGGAAAAGGGCGTGGCCGACATGGTTCTTTCCTTTGACGGCCACGACATGGTCGGCGCAATCCGGAACATCACCATGGCCCGGCGTGCGGCACTCAAGAAGACCTTCCGTCCGCTGGGATATCCGGCGATGGTCGACGTCTCCCACGATGACCCCATGCAGGAGACCGTGTTGGCCGGCAGCTTGGCCGCCAAGTACGCCTCGATCCTGATCATCAACGGGATCGGGGGCTCCGAACTCCTGCCGGTGCTCACCGTCATCCAGAACATCTACACCGACCCGCAGGTGCCCAACACCGTGGATGCCAAGCTCTACGAGATCGGCGACGTCAACGAGAACTCCCCGGTGCTGTTCACCACCAATTTCTCGCTGACCTACTTCTGTGTCCAGGGCGAAGTCGAGCGCAGCAAGGTGCCCTGCTACATCTGCGTGGTGGAGACCGAAGGTCTGGGCGTGCTCAACGCCTACGCCGGTGACAAGATTTCCGCCGAGAAGGTGGTCACCACCCTCAAGGACCAGGGCGTCGCCGACAAGGTCAAGCACCGCAAGCTGATCATCCCCGGCCTGCTGCCGGTCTTCCGGGCGGAGATAGAAGACACCTCCGAGTGGAAGGAAGTGCTGATCGGCCCGGAGAGCGCCAGCGGCATACCCGCGTTCCTGGCCGAGAACTTCAAGTAATGGGAGGCCAAACACCTCCGCTTCCCGGGTAGGTTTCCAATGTCCGACTGCAAGGTCCAGTTCTCGCCGATTTACAAGGCGGTCTCCGTCCCCAGGGGCACCACGCTCCTGGAGGCGGCCCGGCGCGCGCGCATTGCCATAAGCAACATCTGCGGCGGCGACGGCATATGCGGGCGCTGCCGGATGATCGTCCGCGAGGGGAAGGTAGGCGGCGACTCGACCGGCCTGCTGACCCGCGAGGAGATCATGGCCGGGACGGTGCTCGCCTGCCAGAGCACTGTCCTGACCGATCTGAGAGTCGACATTCCCGAGGAGACCCGCGCCCGCGAGATGGTCGAGGTCGACGAGACCGCCGACCGCTTCCGGGCGGCGCGGCCGATGATCCGCAAGCGGGAGTTCGCCAAGAGCCCTTTGGTCGAGAAGGTCTTCCTCAAGCTCGAAGAGCCGACCATCTCGAACAACCTGCCGGACTGCCAGCGCCTCGGGCGCATGGTCACCAGGGCCACCGGAATCGCCTCGATCCAGACCGGCCTGAAAGTCATAAAGCGGCTGCCGGAGGTGCTCCGCGCGCAAAACTTCCAGGTTACCGCCACCGTCGGTCGGCGCGGCGAGATCGGCGAGATCGTGGACGTCGAGCCTGGCGACACCTCCGCCCGGAACTTCATTGCCGTAATCGACGTGGGGACCTCCACGGTGGTCCTCCACCTGGTGGACGTTGTGAAGATGGCCACCGTCGTGGCCCGGGCCTGCTTCAACTCCCAGTCAGCCTACGGGCGGGAGGTGACCGCCCGGATCATGGCCTCCGAGAAGGAGGGGGGGGCCGAGAAACTCCAGCAACTGCTGGTCGAGGACATCAACCGGCTTATCACCGCGGCCTGTAGCGAGAAGGGCGTGGCTCTGCGCGACGTGAACGCCGCGGTGGTCGCCGGCAACACGGCCATGAACCATTTCCTCCTGGGGCTGCCGGCCGGCAACATCCGGCGAGAGCCGTACTCGGCGGTGACCGTGGAAGCCCCGCCGGTCAGGGCCGCGGAGGTCGGCATCAGGATCAACCCCCGCGGGTTGCTCTACTCGGTGCCGGGCATCAGCTCGTGGGTCGGCGGCGACCTGACCGCCGGCATCCTGGCCACCGAACTCGACCAGTCCGACGAGGTCGGGATGCTCATCGACGTGGGCACCAACGGCGAGATCGTCATCGGCAACCGCGAGTGGCTGATCGCTACCAGCGCCTCGGCGGGCCCTGCGCTGGAGGGTGCCAGCGTGGACTGCGGGATGATGGCCGAAGAGGGCGCCATCGAGCGGGTAATGGCCAGTGCCGACGGGCCGGTCTGCGAGACAATCGGCGGCACTCCCCCGACGGGCCTCTGCGGTTCGGGGATAATCGACCTGGTCGCGGTGATGCTGGAGATGGGCATCATCGACCGCTCCGGGCAACTGGCCGCGGGTTCCCACCCGGGCATCGTCGAGCGCGACGGAGTCCGGCGGTTCGTGCTGGTGTCCGCCGCGGAGTCCGGCACGAGCGAGGACATCTACATCACCCAGGACGAGATCGACAACGTGATTACCGCCAAGGCGGCGGTCTTCGCGGCCGCCAAGATCGTCCTCGACCGGCTCAAGCTGGGCTTCTCGGACGTGAAGAAACTGTATCTCGCCGGCGGTTTCGGGAGCTACATAAACCGCGAAAACGCCGTGCAGATCGGGCTGTTGCCCGATCTGCCCATCGACAACATCGAGTACGTGGGCAACACTTCGATCTGGGGCGCAAAGCTTGCGGCCCTCTCGCACGAAGCGGACAACGAGCTGCGCGATATCCGCCGCAAGACCACCTACTACGACCTGATGGGTACCGACGACTACGTCGAGCAGTTCAAGCAGGCCATGTTCCTGCCGCACACGGACATCGAGCTCTTCCCCTCGGCACGCGGGAAGGGATAGGGGAGGGGCAGCGCGTGACCAGGACCGTGGCGATCACCGGAAAGGGCGGGGTGGGCAAGACCACCATCGCCGCGCTGATGATCCGGCATCTGAAAGCCGCCGGCGCCGGCGCCGTGCTGGCCATCGACGCCGACCCCGACTCCAATCTGGGGACGCTGCTGGGCATGGACGTGGAGCAGTCCATCGGCGACGTGCGCGAGGAGGCCCTCAAGAAGGTCAGGGATCTGCCCGCGGGGATGAGCAAGCAGGCCTACATCGAGGCCGGGCTGCACCAGATCGTGGTCGAGACCCAGGGAGTGGACCTCCTGGCCATGGGGCGCTCCGAGGGCCCCGGCTGCTACTGCGCCATCAACAACATGCTGCGCCAGTTCACCAGCAGCCTCAGCCCCTCTTACGCGTGGGTGGTGATGGACAACGAGGCCGGCCTCGAGCACCTCAGCCGCCAGACCACCAACAACGTCGACGCGCTGGTCACTGTGATCAACGAGAGCCCGCTGTCCCTGGACTGCGCCCGGCGGGTTGATGAACTGGTGGCGGACATCAAGAACAACGTGCGCAGGAAGTTCTACCTGATAAACTCGGCCCGGGACGACCGGGTGGAGGCGATAAGGAAGCGGGCCGAAGGGCTGGACATGGAGTACCTGGGCAGCATCCCGCACGACGCGCAGCTCGACGAACTGATCTTCAGCGGCAGGCCCATCTACGAGCTTGACGCCAGCCCGGCGGTAACCAAGATGGACGAGATAATGGAGAGATTGGGGGAGATCTGAGATGGAGATCGTCGACGTCAAAGAGAAATGGGCAAACAGCATCAACACGGTCACCATCGGCGCCACCAGGGACGGGGGAGGAACGCGGGGCTCGACGGTGTCCGTCGGCGGCGAGACCACCCTGCCGGGCCTGACCTTCGAGGGCGAGATTCCCAACCGCCCGGTGGTCGCCGGGCTGGTCACCGACGCCGTCCCCGAGGACTGGCCGGACGTCCTCAAGGGCGCCCTCGGCGAAGCCATCAAATCGCCCGCCGATTGGGCCAGGAAGTGCGTGGACGACTACAAGGTCGACATGGTCTGCCTGCGGCTGATAGGCGCCGATCCCAACGGCGCGAACCGCTCGGCGGCGGACTGCGCCGCCACCGTCAAGCAGGTCCTCGATGCGGTGGACGTCCCGCTGATCATCTGGGGCTGCGGCGACGAGGACAAGGACAACGAGGTCATGCCCGAGTGCTCCCAGGCGGCCAAGGGCGAGAACTGCCTGCTGGGCGTGGCCACCGAGGGCAACTACCGGACCATGGGCGCCATCGGCACCGCCGACGGGCACAAGCTGATCGCCGAGGCCCCGGTGGATATCAATATCGCCAAGCAGGTCAACATCCTGCTCGAGGACGCCGGCTTCAAGCTGGAGAACGTGGTCATGTGCCAGACGACCGCGGCGCTGGGTTACGGCTTCGACTACGTCTACACCATCTTCGAGCGGGTGCGCATCGCCGGCCTCAAGGGCGACAAGATGATGGCCCTGCCGCAGATCGCCAACGTCGGCTGGGAATCCTGGAAGGTCAAGGAGTCGATTGCCGACGAGGACGTGCTGCCCGGCTGGGGCAAGCTCGCCGAGCGCGGCCCCCGCTGGGAGGCGTCCGCCGCCGCCGGCTACCTGCAGGCCGGGGCGGACATACTGGTGCTCGCTCATCCCGAGGCCATCGCGGCCACGCGGGGCGCAATCGACAACATGATGGCCGGCTGACGGCGTAAGAGGGAGGGGAGACGACATGCTCTTCATCGGCGAGCGGATAAACACCGGCTTCAAGGAGATCAAGCAGGCGGTCCTGGACAAGGACCCCAAGCCCATTCAGGACTGGGCCAAGAAGCAGACCGAGGCCGGCGCCTCGTTCCTGGACATCAACCTGGGGGCCATATCCAACAAGCCCGCGGACATGTGCTGGATGATCGAGTCGGCCCAGTCGGTGGTGGACACCCCCATCTGCATCGACTCCAACAAGCCCAACATAATTTCCGAGGCGGTCAAGGCCTGCAAGGGCAAGGTGCTGATCAACTCGACCACCGCGGTTGACGAGAAGCTCGACTCGCTGATGCCCCTGGCCGCGGAGCACAAGACGGCCATCATCGGCGTGGTCATGGACGAGTCCGGCACGCCCAAGGACGCCAACAAGCGCGTGGAGAACGCCGGCAAGATCATGGCCAAGGCCATGGAGCTGGGCATCCCCTCGGAGGACATCTTCCTGGACCCCATCGCCATGCCGCTGAAGTTCATGCAGGAGCAGGCCCAGGAGATACTCTCGGCCACCGCGCAGTTCAAGCTCTTCTCCGACCCGCCCCCGCATATTACATGTGGATTGTCCAACATCTCCAACGGCACCAAGCACAAGAAGCTGCTCAACCGCACGTTCCTGGTGATGGCCATCGCCAACGGGATGGACTCGGCGATCTGCGACGTGATGGACGCCGACCTGGTCAACGCCGCGCGCGGCGCCGAACTGGTGATGAATCGGGAGATCTACGCCGACTCCTTCGCGAAGAAGTAAATGAAGCTGGTCGTCCTGCGCAGCGTGCCGCCGGAGCGCGGCGCGGCCGCGAGGGACGAGTACTCCCAGGAATTCGATACCCGCTACGCCGAGAGGGTGCTGGGCAACCTCGCCGGCGGGGCCGGCCCCTGCACTGCCTGCGGTCCGGACTGCTGCGCGTGCCGCGCGCCCTACGGGCGCGACCTCCGCGGGGACCTGGCCGCCGTGCTGGACCTCCCCGCGGTGCTCCCCCACGTGCTGGAGCGGCCCGGGCAATACGTTCCTCCCAGGCCTCCGGCGCATGACGTCCTGCTGGCCATCGCCATCCACGAGCAGATTCTCATTGAGGTGCTCAAGAAGTGCGGCGAGTGGGGCACCCGGGGCGTGGTCGTTCCCCTGGAGGCCCCGGACTGGATAAGCCCCGCGGCGCGCGCCGCGGCCTTCGAGGTCGCCGAGGCGCTCGGCGTGGAGATAGCCTTCCCCAAACCCTTCTGCGCCTTCCGCCCGCCAGCCGGCTCGCTTCTCGACGCTTTCCGGCGGCACTTTCACATCGGCTTCCCGGAAGTGGACCTGATCGTGGAGGACGGCCTCGTAAAGCAGGCCCGCGTGGAGGTCTCGGCCGCCTGCGGGGCCACCTACTTCGTCGCCCGCTGGCTGGCCGACAGGCGGGTCGACGCGGACATAAAGCACGAGGTGATCGCCAAGCGCATGCACAGCTACCCGTGCACCGCCAGCATGGAGTGGGACGACGAGCTGGGCGACACGCCCATGCACATCGCCGGCCAGGCGCACTACGAGATACTCAGGCAGCTGGGGCAAGAGCCCGGTGAGGCGCCGCGGGGCATCGTCTCCCCGGTCGGCGTGATGATTCCCGAGCCGCCCCGCGGCGGGGAAAGCCTGGAAAACATCGAGAGGGCCAAGGAGGCTATCTTGACATCGCTCGCCGAGCGCGGCAGTCTGGGCACCGAAGAGCTCAGTCGGCTGGAGGGAGTCTCGCCCGCCGCGGCCTACTCGGCGCTGCTGCTCCTCAAGAAATCCGGGCGGGTCAGGGTCGAGGACCAGTCGGTGACTAGCGCTGCGCCCTGAACTTGAGCACCGTCTTGAGGCCCGAGTCGTAGACGTAGACCACTTCGTAGTCGCTGGCGGCCAGGTCGTCGGGCCTGCGGCAGTCCTTGGGCAGCCTGACCCGGGCGAGTTCCTTTCCGCCTGAGTCACAGGCCAGCGCGGCCGCTATCTTGGCGTCCAGCACGAACACGCGCCCCGCGCAGGCCTGCATGTCCCGCGCGTCCCGGAAGACGATTGGCCAGGCGCCCAGCCGGTTCTGCTTCTGGTCCCAGACGCTGATCTGCCCCTTCCTGTCCAGCAGGAAGCTCCGGCCATCGGAATCCAACGCCAGGAGCTTGGGGCCGGGCGTGGACTTCCTCTTGGCGGGGAAGACCAGCGGCCGCGAGCGCATGCCCAAGCCGTAGTGGAAGATGCTGTTCTGCGGCTGGTAGCAGAGCACGCCCAGCCGCTTGGCCCCGTCGGTGGCCAGGTCGAGCACGTTGCCCAGACCCGCCGGCGGCCGGCCCTTCTTGCCGTAGGTGCCCTTGGGCCGCCCGGCGGAGTCGAACACCTTGACGTCGCTCGCGCCGGAGTCCAGCACGTAGACCAGGCCGCTCTCGTCGGCCGCCAGGTCGGCGGCCTTGCGGAAGGTCTTGCGGCCACCGAACTCGGCCAGCATCCAGCCGTTCCTGTCGAAGGCGCGCACCGTCCCGGCGCTGGTGTCCAGCGCGAAGAACCCCTCGGCGGGCGCCGGGGCGATCTTGCAGGAAGAGGACAGTGGCGTTCCCCCGGCCAGTCCCAGGAAGGTCCCGTCGGTCGAGAAGCGACTGAGCATCTTGCCATCGGCGACCGCGGCCAGCGCGCGGCCAGCGCGGTTGACCGCCAGGCGCGTCGCGCCCTTCAGGCTGGCCAGGCCGGCCTTGGCGCCCAGGAAAGAGCTGCGCTGCTTGCCGGACGGCGAGTAGGTGCCGGCCGTGCCCCCCGCCGCGTCCAGCACGATCAGGCTGTCGGTGGCCGCGTCGTAGGCCATGTCGACGAGCTGGGCGGTCTTGGCCCCGCAGGAGAAGGCCCGCACCGGGCGGCCGTCCTTGAAGGAGACCACCCTGCGCCGGCCGGCGTCCAGAACGTGAATCCGTCCGTCCAGGTCGGCGACGATGGCCACCGGCTTGGCCAGGCGGCGACTGGAGCCGAAGCTGTGAACGAACTTGCCCGCGGTGTCGAAAACCTGCACCGAGGGCGCTCCCTCCGGGGCGTCCAGGACGTGGAGCTCGCCGGC
Source organism: uncultured bacterium (assembly GCA_965370045.1). Classification (GTDB taxonomy): domain Bacteria; phylum Planctomycetota; class SZUA-567; order JAKLDR01; family JAKLDR01; genus CAZONU01. Next base: position 8,269 of record CBDUSI010000112.1, read on the forward strand.
CGGCGAGAAGGCCATGTCCACCGGGGCCTTGAGCTTGCCGTTGCCCTCGCCGCGCCCGCCGATGGCCCTGCCGTGCTCCTTGGTGAACTGCACGACGGGGACCACGGAGTAGCGCTTGACCGAGTTGCTCCTGGTATCCAGGCCGTAGAGCACGTTGTCGCGCACGGCGATGCGCTCGAAGGTCGCCGTCGTGTACTTGCTGCTGGGACCCAGCAGCCGGAAATCGGGGTCGAAGAGCAGCACCCGGCGCTTGCGGCCGTCGACCACGTAGACGTAGCCCGAGGCGTCGAAGGCGATGTCCCGGCAGTCGTCGAGAAGGCCGGGCGCGCCCAGGCGGCTTTCCAGGGCGTAGAGCCCGGGATGCGCCTTGCTGGTGCCCAAGCCCTTGAGCGTCACGCTGAGGCGCTCCTGCCGGCCGGAGGGGGCCGTGACCGTGGCGGTGATCTTGTACTCCCCGGCCCTGGCCGGCGCGGTCCACTTCACCCGGGGCCGGCCGGTCTGCCTGGAACTCAGCATCCCGCCGGTCGCCGACCACTTGTAGCTCACGAAGGCGCCCTTGACCTCCTTGACCTCCAGGTCCACGGTCAGCCGCCGGCCGGCGACGGCCTCGAGGGCCGAGGCCTTGATCCCCAGCAGCACCGGGAAAGTCCTGGTCACCGTCCGGACGCGGTTGGCCGAGACCAGCATGGCCACCTTGACCTTCTTGCTGGCGCCCGGCGCGGTGCCGGGCACGAAGGCGCAGCGCGAGCTCTTCTCCCCGACCTCAACGACCTCCACGGCGGCCACCGGGCGCTCCTCGACGAGGAGCTTCTCCTTGGTCATGGGCAGGTGCACCACCCGGGCCTGCTCGAAAACGTTGAAGACCATTCCGACCGTGACCCCGTGGGCCTTGCCGCGGTCAATAGTGACTATCTTTCCCTCCACCGCCAATACCTTGCCGCTCACCCGCGGGGCGGGCGGGCCGGCGCCGGCGGCCGTCACCTTGGGCTTCCCGGCCGGAGCCGCCGCGGCCAGCAGCCACTTGCCGCCCACGTGGTTGAAGACAAAAGCCATCGGCATCGAGCCCGAAATTGTCTTGCCAATGCCGGGAATGCTCAGCTTGAAGCTGCATGAGGCCTGCGCCCTGGCCGTGGTGGGCTCGCCCTTGGCGGAGCGCTCGATCTTGACGCCGGTCAGCTTGTGCCCCCAGGCGGAGACTTCGATTCCCGAGGCGGCCAGCTCCTTGGCCTGGGCCTCGAAATCCCTGCGGAAGCTCTCGTGCGCCGGCCGGAAGTCGAAGACCTTCTTGCGAAGGACATCGAGATCCAGCCCCGTGAAGGCCCGGTCGAAACTGGCCAGCTGCGCGTCGATGCTCTCGGTCTCCAGACCCTGCTGCGCGCGCTCGCGCAGCTCCGCGACCTTCTTGGCGAAATCCCCGAGCTTCTTGCCGGCAAGTCTGTCCAGCGCGGTCAGGCAGTCCTTGTAGCTGCCGGCGTCGAGCTGGCCCTCGGCGGCGGCCACGGCGCGCTCGATCTCGTTGGTGGTCTTGAGCAGCTTCTCGCACCTGGCCTTGAGCGTGCCGGCGGCAGTGCACTCCTGAGAAATCTTCAAGACCTCCCCAAAGCCCTTCCCGGCCTCCGCGAAGTTGCCCGCGGCGTAGTCGGCGTTGGCCTTCTTGAGCAGTGTGCCGCCCTTCTCGATGGTCGCCGCGAAGTCGCGCAGCTCCGCGCTCGCCACGGATATCAGCACCAGCTGCTTGTGCGCGGTGCGCGCCTTGTCGTAATCGCCATTCTTGATGCCGGTCCGGACCTGCTCCCGGTACTGCAACACCTTCATCAGCGAATCCGTGACAGTAGTAACCTGCATCTGCACGCTGTTGTACAGCGGCTTGCCGGGCGGGATATCCTTGAGCAGCCCCTCGAAGGCGGCCCTGGCCTCCCGCCACTTCTTCTGGCCGGCCAGGCCCTTGGCCCGGGTGAAGTCCGTCTGCCAGCGGCGCTCGGCCGCGGCCATGAGGCGCCCGGCGCGCTCCTGAAGCTCGGCCACCTTCCGGAAATTCGGGTCGATGGCCGCGGCCTTGCGCAGCGCCTGAAGGGCCTCCTGCGCCTCGGAGAACCTGACCTGCTTCCCGCCGAGGAGCTTCTCGGCCCTCTCGTAGGGGTCCAGGAGCTCCGCGGTGGGCTCCGGGGAAATCAGATCGTCGTCGAGCTCGGGGTTGACCCCGCCGGAGGAGAGCTCTATCTCCCAGCTCCGGCTCCGGTAGCCGGGGCGCGAGAACTCCAGCACGTAGGTCCCGGCCGGGAGAAAGAGCTCCCGGGGGTTCTCGATGCTCACCGCGATGGGGCCCTCGGGCGTCCTGACTTCCACGCGCGAGCCGGCCGGCAGCAGCTTCTTGAGCGGGGCCAGGTCGAGGGCCAAGCGGCCCTCGCCGTTGGCGGCGCCATTGCCGTTTTCGTTAGCGTCCGGACTCCCCGATCCGTTGGCGGGCGGCCTGGCCCCTCCTTCGCGAACGTGGAACCAGTAGTAGTACCCGCCGCCGCCCGCGACCATCAGCAGCATCGCGACCAGGAAGCCGGTCAGCGCGCCGCTGCCCTTGCTGGCGGGCACCGGCTGCAGCGTGGTGGCCGGGGTAGGCCCGTAGGAGCCGGGAACGCCGCGCTTATCGGCCGGCAGCGAGCCCCCCGGCGCGGGGGTAGGCACCCGCATGGTGAGGTCCGCTGCCCCCGGAGCGGCGCCGGCGGCGTTCAGCATGATGGTCGGATCGGTCTGCGACTCGCCCTTGAGGAAGGCGCTCAGCGCGCCGACCAGTTCGCCGGGGTTCTGGTAGCGGTCCTCGGGGTGCTTGCCCAGGCACTTGAGCACGATGGCTTCGAGCTGTTTGGATATCTTGGGGTTGAGAGCGCAGAGCGGCTCGGGCGCCTCGTGCAGGTGCTTGTAGATGATGGTGCCCACGTTATCGCCGTGGAAGGGCACCCGGCCGGTGAGCATCTCGTAGAGCACCACCCCCAGCGAGTAGATGTCGCTGGTGCAGCCTACATCCTCGCCGGCGCCCTGCTCCGGGCTCATGTACGTGGGGGTGCCCACCACCAGCCCCGGCTGGGTGATGTCCAGCGAGCCCGAGCTGGGCTTGGCCAGCCCGAAGTCGGTGACCTTCACGGTGTTCTTGTGGTCGAGCATCACGTTGGCGGGCTTGATGTCCCGGTGGACCAGCCCCTTCTCGAAGGCGGCCTCCAGCGCGCGGGCCACCTGGACCGAGAGCTGGACGGACTCGCGCACCTCGAAGCGCTTGCCGGACTTGACCATCTCGTCCAGGCTGCTGCCGTCCACGAACTCCATGGCGAAGAAGGGAACGCCCTTCTCCTCGCCCACCGAGTAGACCTGGACCACGTTGGGATGCACCAGGCTGGCCGCGGCGCGGGCCTCGCGGCGGAAGCGCTCAACGAACTCGGGGTTCTCCGCGAAGCTCTTGGGCAGCACCTTGATGGCCACCATGCGGTCCAGGCTCTCCTGCCGGGCCAGGAACACCGTGCCCATGCCGCCCTCGCCGACCTTTTTCACTATAATGAACTCGCCGAGCCGCACCTCGCTGCCGGAAGATTCTGCCATGGTCGAAAGCGCCTCCAGAGGCCGGCCCGCCGCCGCGGGCGCGATTGCCAGGTTCCCAAGGGTATTGGGGACCAGCCGGCATATCAACTGTTTTTCGTCGGGGCCCTCGAAGACCATCGGCGGTGGGCCGGAAATGACTTGCGCCGGAGGGCGGAGGGGGCTAACATCTTTATGACTGACCGGTCAGTCATAAAGGGACAAGCGGAGGGAAAGCCCATGGCCCGCAAGCGCAGGCGCGACGCGATGGCCTCTAAGGGGGCCATTCTGGCCGCCGCCCAGGAGGTCTTCGCCACCCGAGGTTTTCACGGCGCGAGCGTCGAGCAGATCGCCCGCAAGGCGGGGGTGGCCAAGGGCACCGTCTTCCTGCACTTCAAGAGCAAGGAGAACCTGCTCGTCGCCATGCTCAAGCACCACTACGCGGCCGTCGAAGAGTTCTACGCCGAGGCGGCCCGCCCGGAGATGAGCGCCCGGGAGCAGCTCGAGCAGCTGGCCGCCGTCGAGAACTGGCTGAAGGACGAGGTCACCGACGTGGGCCGCACGCTGCTGGGCATGTGGACCGGCCTGCCCCCCAGCCTCCGCGCGCGCCTGGACTCCCTGGTCACCAGAACCTACAACCTCTACCGCAAGCGCATTGCCGCCCTCTTCCGGGAGTTCCTGGGCACCGCCCGGCTCGAGGGGATCAGCGTCGACGAGCTGGCCGCGGCCTTCATGTCCGCCTATGACGCGCTGATAATCAGGAGCTTCATGCTGCCCTCGGTCAAGCCCTCGGCGGTTCGCGTCGCGAAGGTCCTGAAGCTCCTGTTCCTCGACGGCGTCGAGAAGCTGGCCGGCAAGTCCCCGAAGAGAAAGCGGGCGCGGAAGTGAGGCGACCCGGGCTCGGGATCGCCCTGGCCCTGCTGGCCGCGCTGGGGGCCGCGGACGCCGGCGAAGGGAAACCCCCCCCTCGCAAGCTGCGCCTGACCCTGGCCGGGGCCGTGGAGCGCGCCCTGGCCAGCGCCGAGCGCGTCCGCGCCGCGCGCGCGGGCCTGGCCCGGGCGAGCTCCGCGGTTCGCGGGGCCGCCTCGGAACGCTGGCCGCGGATCAGCGCTGACGCCGGTTTCACGCGCACCAAGCGCGAGCTCACCGCGGCGGACAAGGCCCTCCAGGGCCTGGCCGGGGCTTTCGCCGGAGGCAGCGACCTGGTGCCCAGCAAGTACGGAAAGCTCTACACCGCCGGCGTGGAGGTGACCCAGCCGCTGTTCACCGGCGGGCGGGTGAAGAATACGGTCCGGGCCGCGCGCGCCGGGCGCGACCTGGCCGGCGAGGAACTCCGCGCGGCGCGGCTGGCGACCATCGCGGCGGCGGTGCGCGGCTACTACGCCGTGCTCCTGGCCGCGGAGGTCCACAAGGTGCGCCGCTCGACCTACGAACTGGCCCGCAAGCACTACCGCGAGGTACTCCTGCGCGAGAAGGCCAGGGCGGCCTCACGGTTCGAGGTGCTGCGCGCCAAGGTGGCCATGCAGAACCAGGAAGCCCAGATGATCGACAGCCAACTGACCGTGAGCAAGACCCGCGTGCTGCTGCTCCGCGAGGTGGGCGCGCCCCAGGACGCCGCGCTGGAACTCGTTACCCGCTTCGAGAAACCCACCGCGCCGCCGGCGATGCAGACCAGCCTGGCCCGGGCCGCCGCCCGCCGCTCGGAGATAGTCCAGTTCCGCCACGCGGTGCGCGCCCAGAAGTACTCAATGCGCGCCGCGCGCGCCGGCTACTACCCCACGGTCTCGGCCCGGGCCCGCTGGGGCGGCCAGGCCGAGGAGAACCCCTTCAGCGACGACAACTTCGACGAGTCCGGCCTGATCGGCCTGGACCTGCGCTGGAACCTGTTCGACGGCCTGCTGACCCGCTCGCGAGTGGCCGGCGCCAGGGCGGAGCTGACCCGCCTGCGCTGGCAGCGCCGCGGGCTGCAGCGCGACGTGGAGATGGAGGTGCGCCACGCGCACCTGACGCTGGCCAGCGCGCGCAAGTTCATCGAGGCCCAGGGGGCCAACGTCTCCGAGGCGACCGAGGCGCTGCGCCTGGCGGAGGTGCGGCGCAAGGCCGGCGCGGCCACCGAGCTGGACGTGCAGGACGCGCGCAACCAGCTCGAGGAGGCGGGCCTCAACTACGCCCGCGCCCTCTACCAGTACTCAGTGGCCAGGCTGGGCCTCCAGGCAGCCACCGGGACCCTCGACTCGGTGAAGTGGCCCGGCGCCGCGGAGGCGGCAAAGAAGCGCTAGCGTTCTCTAACAGAGCACTGGCGGCCCCGCCGGAACGCGATATCATGTCACAGTCATGAGCACGCTGGATAACGCCGCCCGGCTGGCCGCGCTGCTGGCCGCCGACCCGGTCTTCGAGGAGGCCCGCCGCCTGGCCGCGGAGACCACCGGCTTCCGCATCGGCGTCATCTACCTGCCGCGCCGCAGCCAGCCCCGTCCCCCCTCGGCGCCCCGGCCGCGGACTAGGATAAGGTTCTGCGACCTGGTGAGGACCAGCCCCGCCCTGCTGCGCCGCTGCGACCGCTCCGACCAGCGCGGCGCGGAGCTCTGCGCGCGCCGCAGCCGTCCGGTCACCTATCGCTGCCACGCCGGGCTCACCGAAGTGATCGCCCCGGTGATCTGCGAGGGGCGGCTGGTGGCCGCGGTGAACTGCGGCCAGGTGTTCATGCGCAAGCCCGCGCGCGGCGACTTCGCGCGGGTCTGGAAGGCCATGAGCCGCTCGGGCCTGGAACGCCGCGAGCTGGAACGCGCCTACCGGGCCGTCCCGGTGGCCAGCGAGGCGCGGCTCGGCACCGTGGCCCGCATCCTGGCGCTGGCCGCCGAGCACCTGGCCGTCTCGCTGCGGCTCAGCGAGTCCGGCGGGCCGGGACCCTCCGCGGGGGACCGCGCCGAGCGCTACCTGGCTTACTGCACCAGCCTGGTGACCATGATCGAGTCGGGCGCGCCCGACGAGGAGGTGCTCACCGGAATGGACCGGCTGGCCGCGCGCCTGGCCGGCGCCG
>CBDUSI010000113.1:0-14563 GCA_965370045.1 uncultured bacterium
TTACAAGCCCATCAACCCCTCAAAGTGGTCCCCTTTTGCAGGCCCCCCACCAGCTGGCAAAAGAACGCGGCCGGCGCATGCACGCCGGCCGCCGAATTTGGCTGTCTGGTTGTCGCTAGCGTCCCTCGTCCTTCGGCAGGTCGTCAGGGCTGGAACCCAGCTTTCCGAAGAAGTCGAAAAGCTCGCTCTCGCGCAGAACGCTCACGCCCATCTTGCGAGCCTTCTCCATGTCCGCATCCACCCGCGGGCCGGTGCCGACGATGGCGAAGTCGGTTTCCAGGGTAATGGCCGGCGCCAGCGTACAACCATTCTCCTTGAGGAACATGGCAATTTCCTGGCGGGAGCGATCAATGGGTTGGCCGGCGATGGAAAAGACGAAAGCCTTCTTCTTGAGGCGGCCCAGGTAGAAGGCACTGGAGATGAAGTCGCCCTTCTTGACCGGGTTGAGGAACTCCGGGGCGATGATCCGGTCCTTGGTACGGCCCTCGGACAGGCGCATGGCTTCCTTCTCGCGCTCCTCCTCGCCACCCAGGCAGTAGGGGCAGAAGAGGTGTGTTATGTCCGTGGAGCCCCAGCCGCACTGCGGGCAGATCTTGGGGGCCTCGCGGGCGGCCAGGATCGTCGCGAAGGACTGCTGGCTCTCCACGCGGCGCAGGCGCAGCTTGCCCTTGCGGACCGGCTTGCCGTTGCGCTTGACCTCGAACACGTCGAAGACCATTCCGGGCCGCACGCCGTGGCGCCTGCCGCGGTTGACCACCGCCATGTTGGTCTTGGCGTCGGCGCTGAGCACGGTGCCGTCCTGGTGGAGCTTGTCCAGGCGCTTGCGCCGCTCTTTCATGCGCTCCAGTTTCTGCTCAAGGATGTCCGCCTGGGCCTTGATCGTGGCTATCCTCTGGCGGAGCTCCTTGCCCTTGCCGCGCTCGTCTGCCTTATAGGTGAGCAGGCCTTCCTGCTCCTTCTTGAGGTCTTCCTCGTACTTGGCCAGCTCCTTGCGGAGGTTGTCCAGCCCCTTGGTCATCAGATCGTAGGCGCTGCCGAGCGAGTTGACGGCCTTCTCCACCGCCTGGGTGCGAGTGTCGTCGGCGGTCGCCCGCTCCCCGTGCTTCTTGGCGGCTTCCTCGTAGTGCGCCTTTATCAGGACCTCGGTGTCTTTGAGGTTGGTGTCCAGGCCCTCGTTGGTGTCCTCAATCTTGGTCTTGAGCGCCTCGGTGTCCGTCTTGACCTTGGCGATCTTGACGGGGATCCCGATCTTCGTAGTATCGGCGGTCAGCTTGTTGAGATCCCCGATCATCTTCCCTTCTGCCTCTAACTGCAGGCCGATGGCCTGGCCCTCGAGCATGTAGTAGAACCAGACGCCCGCCAGGCTTATCGTGAGCGCCGCGAGGATGAAGACACCGACGCCGAGTATGGTATTGCGCTCTCCCATGATGGGCTCCTTCGCCGCCTACTTCTCGAGGTACCGGAAAAGCTCGAACCCGTAGACTATGACGATCCCCAGCTCCTTGGCCTTCTTGACCACGTCCACGTCGCCGCGCAGGGCGATGAGCACGTCGGTCTTGGCGCTGACCTGATCGGCAACGGTGTTGCCGTGGAACTCCACGGCCTCCTTGATGGCCGCCCGGCTGTAGTCCTTGCGCTTAATCAGGGCCTGGCCGGAAATCGCGTAGCTCCTCTTCTGCTTGGGGCTGAGGAAGGGGTTGAAGAGCAGGTCGCCCTTGACTATCGGATCGGTGCCGGACTTGCCCCGGACCACGATCTTGGGGCTGTCGCTGAGCGTCTGGGCTCCCTGGGTGGTGCCCGGAGAGGTGCAGCGCGGGCAGAAGCGCTCCTCGGGCTGCGCGGCGGTGTAGCTGCACACCGGGCAGCGCGGCAGGCGCACCTCCTTGACCAGGATGGCGCAGACGGACACTTCCGCCTCGGCGGTCTTTACCTCTACATGTCCCTTGTGCACCCGGCGGTTGCCGCGGCGGATCTGGAAAACCTCGAAGCGCATGCCCGCCTTAACCCCGTGGCGGGTGCCCAGGTTGATGACCGCCATGTTGCGCTCCGGATCGCTGGTCATGATCCGGCCCAGCTGGCCGAGCCCGGGGGGGTCCTCGCGGGTGATCAGCTTGGCGACCTCGTTCTCGTAATGGTCCAGGAGGTTCCGGAGGTTGGTCCTCCGCTTGGTGTCGGCCTGGAATCCATCGGCGGAATCCTTCTTGAACTTCGCCAGCTCCTCGTTGATCCGGCGGATTTCCGCGTTGATTTCCTTGATGCGCGCGTCGTTCTTCGTCCCGGCTTCGGTCTGCCGCGCCTTGTAGGCCTCCACCGCCGTATCCGCCCGACCGGTGGCCTTCGGACTCTTGTCGCTGACCTTGCTCTGCCATTCCACCGCGAACTTCCTGCTGGACTCGGCGGTCTTCTGCTGGATCTCCTGGCCCTGGAGGGCGAACTGCTTGGCGAGCACCCTGTCGGCCTGCTCGCGGTACTTCTCTTTCTCTGTGGCCAGGTTCTTCAGGAACCCGTCGCGTTTCTCCTCCAGCTTCTCCCTGTTCTTTCTCTCTTCGCCCAGCCGGTATCTGAGGCCAAGCTCGCCTCCGGCCTCCGGCCGGCGCGCCACCCGGTTGTAACTGCTGTAGGTCAGCCAGCCGAACAGGGCGGACGTGAGCAGGAAGAAGACCCCGGCAATGATGAGTCCGGTGCTGCCTCGGCCCATGACGAGCCTCCTTAAATGCCTGCCAGTTCCCTCGTTCCGGCGGAATGGCCCGGCGGGGAGGGAGCCGTCAGAGGTGGTTACTGGCGCGCAATTCTATGGTCCCCGCGCGGGGGTGTCAAGCTTAGGACGGATTGGGAAAAGGCCAGGTTAGACAGATATTCACATGCGCCTTCAGCAGCCGGCCCGGGCGGGTAGCGGCCGCTTGCGGAACAACGCCTTCCAGGCTTTCGCTCCAATTTCCCTTGCGATTCTTCCCGGCCCGGCCTAGAATCACGGGCCAGCAGGGGAGGACCCGTTTTTGCTTCTGACCATATCCAAGAAGCCGGTCTACGGGCCCAAGGGCGAGGTGGTTATCGGTCAGTGCGAGCCCTACACCTCAGGCTGGCGACTGCGCTTCATGAACGGCGGCGACGAGGAAGTCCTCCTGGAGGGCAACTACTACGATCTCCGCCAGGTGCAGATGCGCTGCTCCGGCAAGAATCGCGATGAAGTCCAGAAGCTGATCGAAGAGGTCAAGCCGCACCTGGCCGCGGGGGGCACCGCCAGCCAGCTCCAGCCCGCGCCGGCCCCCGAGGGCCGGGACGTGGCCGAGAGCACCCAGATTCTCGGCCGGGCCGAGATATTCCAGGCCATGGCCGAGGCCGAGGCCAATAAGGCGGCCGCCGCGGCCAGCCCGGAGAAGTCCGGCCTGCTCCTCGAACGCCAGGAGCAGTGCCTGATCGTGCGCTTCGTGGACCCCATCGCCGCCGCCCAGGACGCCGACCGCCTGCGGGCCATCTTCGACTCGCTCATGGAGCATGAGGTCAAGGCCTACGCGCTGGACCTCACCCTGCTGCAGCGGGTCTCCAGCCGGGTGATCCGCGAGCTGGTCCGTTTTCGAGAGAACGCGGCCGGCGCCGGCCGCGGATTCGCCATCGTCACCAAGCGCCAGGAGGTGATCCGCACCCTGGAGTCCATGAACCTGCTGGGCTTCCTGCCCCACTACGAAGACACCGGCGCGGCGGTGAAGGCCCTCTCGGCGTAAGCTTATCCCGACCTTGTCCCCGGAAGAGACTCCCGCCAGTGACCAGGAACTCAGCGCGCGGCTCTTGCTCTACGCCCTGGAGGCGGTCGGCGATCCCGGCGCGGCCGAAGCGCTGCTGAGCGACGCCGCCGGCCGGGCCTTCCGCTGGCAGACCGCGCGCGCCGGCCCCGAGCGCCACCGGGCCATGCTCGGCGCGCTCTCCACGGTTGGCCAGCAGGCCCTGGCCCGCTGTCCCCGGCACCCGCTGCCCGCCGACCTCCGCCCCCGCAACGACGAGTTCGACCAGGACATCGAGCGGGCCCTGGCGGAACTCGCCGGTCGCGAGCGCGCCGCGCTCTACCTGGTGCTCGTCGAAGCTCTTTCCTACGAGGAGTGCGCCGCCGTGCTGGGCACCACCCCGGCCAACGTGGGCGCGCTGACCTACCGGGCGCGCGCCGCGCTGCGCTCGCGCCTGGTCGGCGCCCCCAGCGACTCGACCAGGACGGGGTCTGCTTCGGCGCCCTCCACCAACCAGCGCCTGAGCCGGGTGCTGCGCACCGACTGCCGCCAGGCCGGGGCCTTCCTGTCCGCCGAGATTGACGGCGAGTTGAGCGCGAAACAGCGCGCGGTGCTGACCGCGCACATGGAAAGCTGCGGGGTTTGCTGCGAAGAGCGCGCGCGCCTGGAACAGGCCTCCGCGGCGGTCCTGAGCCACTGGCGCGCCATGCTCGAGCAGCTGGTCGCCGGGGGCTGGTCGCACCGGGCTCGGCGGGCCACCGACCGGGGCAGCTCGCCGGCGGTAGCCGCGGCCCGGGCGCGACGCCTGCGGCTGGGCTCGGCGGCGGCCTGCCTGCTGATCCTGCTGCTCGTGGGACTGGCCTGGCTGGTGTTCGGCCGCGGGGAGGATGGTGCGATCCTCAGCGCGGAGGGAGAGTACCGCCAACGTGGAGACGTCATCGAGGCCGAAAGCACGGTGACGTTGGGGCTCTTCGACGGCAGCCGCGTCGAGATGCTGCCCGGCAGCGCGCTGAGCGCCGAGCGCGTCAAGGGAATGGTCCGCCCGCGCCTCAGACTGCTCTCCGGCGCGGCGCGTTTCGAAGTGGGACCCGGCGTCCGCGACCTGGTGGTCGAGACCGCCGCCGGCCGCGCGGCGGCCAGCAGCGGGGCCTTCCGCGCGCGGCTGGTGGCCCGCGACCTGGAGGGCCGGCGCCTCAAGATGCGCTTCACCACGGTCAGTTCCCTGGCCCCCGGTGAGCGGCTGGCCCTGGTCGCCAACTCGGAGAGCGAAGGGATGGTGCTGGCCGGCCTGAGCGGCCCCGACGTCCCCGTGCCGCCCGGAACGCTTTCCGCGGTCACCGCCGGCGAGCAGCCCCGCCCCCTGGCGGTCCCCGGCAAGTGGGTGGCGCTGCCGCGCTCCGGGGACGATCCCCCGGACCGCTCGGGCGCTGCGCTGGCCGGGGGTACCTCCGGAGGCCTGCTTTACCTCTTCGGCGGCCGGCGGCGCAGGGGCAGGCCCGCTTACTTCGACGATCTCTGGGTCATCGATCCCGCGCTGGGCGGCTGGGCGAAGGTCACCAAGCCGCCGAAACGCGCGCCGCCGCCGGGCGCCGGCCTGCCGCACTCTCCACCACCTCAGCAGCCCGGGGCGCTGCTGCCCGGTCCCGGCGGCGAGGCGCTCTGGCTCTACGGCGGCCGCGCCGGGAAGTCCGACCTCGCCGGCATCTGGCGCTGTCGCACGGATCGGCGCTCCTGGCGGAACGTGGCCTTCAAGGTGCAACCGCCTCCGACCGCCTCCGCAGTCAAGGGCCGCAAGCCCAAACCCAAGCCAAAATCCAAGTCGCCCTCGCCGGCCGGGCGGCGGGACGCGGCGCTGGCGTTCTCCGAGGCCGCCGGAGGCATGGTCCTGGTCGGCGGGGAAACCGGCCGGGAACGCCGGAAGGACACCTGGCTCTTTGACACCAAGAAGAGGGTCTGGCGGCGGCTGGCGGCGAAGGGGCCGCATCCCGAGGCCCGCTCGGGCGCGGCCCTGGCCGCCGGGCACGGCGGGAAGCGTCTTTACCTCTTCGGGGGGCGCAGCGCCGCCGGCGCGGCCCTGGCGGACACCTGGGTGCTGGACATAGAGAGCGACTCCTGGCGGCTGCTGGCCCTGAAGCGGCGCCCGTCACCGCGTCGGGGGGCGACCATGGCCGCGACGAACGACGGCCGGCTGGTGCTCTTCGGGGGCCGGCCGCGGCTGGGCGGCGCGCTCGGCGACACCTGGGTCCTCGACCCGGCGGTCCCGGAGTGGAACCGGCTGGTGGGGCGCCGCTCCCCTCCGGCCGAGGAGTTCGGTGCGCCGGCCATGGCCTGGCACTCCGAGTGCGAGACGCTGATTCTCTGGTGCCGCAACGGTCTCTGGAGCCTGCGCCTGAAGAGGTGACCGCCGTTCCTATTCCTTCAAGTTGCGGATCACGATATTGTCGAAGCGCGTCTGGGAGTCGAAGGTCCGCAGTCGGAAGTGGCCTTTGAGCTTGCCCAGGCCCGGGAGCGTCAGCCGCGGAAGCTTCTTCTTGCCCACCGAGAGCGCGAAGGCGTCCCCCTTGACCCCGCAGCGGATCCTGACCTTCTTGCCGCGCGGCAGGCGGAACTTCTCGTCCTTGACCGACCTCTTCTCCTCGCCGATGACGGCGAAGGCCGAGTAGCCATCGGCCGGGCTGAAGACGAAGCCGAAGGAGTTCTTGGCGTCCTGCACGAAGACCACCGAGACCAGCCCCTTGGAGCTCTTGGTGGACATCTCGAAGAAGAAGCGGACCTCCTTGGAGTTGTACTCGTGCCGGCTCAGGGTCAGCTGGCCCTCGCCGCTGGCGGCCTCCTGGACCAGCTGTCCCTTGACGATGCGCCAGCGTCCCCCGCCGGCCCGCCAGTCCATGAGCTGCAGCCCGGAGCTGAAGTCGTAGGCCGCCCGGTTGAGGTTCCCGGAAATGAGGTCCAGGTAATAGCTGGCCTCCTCGGACAGCTCCTGGCGCTTCCGGGCGATCTTCAGCCGCGCGACGCCGGCCTTCTTGAACCCCCGACGGAAGAGCAGGATGCCCAAGGCCAGCTGCTCGCTGGCGTCGAGCGCGTAGAGGTCCAGTATCTCCAGGAGCTTCTTGGGATGCTCGCCGGCCTTCTTGGGGAGCAGCTCGGCCCAGGTGTAGGTCTTGCCGGCGCCGCTCACCGTGCAGATGAAGCCGGTGGCGTCGGCCTTGACTATCTTGCCGCGCACGTACCAGCCGGAGAGGTCCTTGACCTTGAAGGGGGTCTTCCTGGGCTTGTCCTTGCTCTTCTTCACCTTGGCGGCCAGGCTCGCGAAGAACTCCCGCGCGCCGGCGGCCTCCATGAGCATCCGCGAGGTCGGCTCAGCCCATTTGGTGCCGGCCAGGTCCCCGCCGGTCTTCCCGGCGAGCTTGGCGGCCTCGGCGAACTTCCACTGTTTGAAGAGCTGGTCGAACTTCTTCTTGACCGCGGCGTGCAGTGGCGCGGTGGCCTTGTCGTTGCGCTCGATGCCCTCCCGGGCCTTCTTGAGCCACTCGGGGCTGGGCGCGCGGGTGATGATCTCGGTGTAGATCTCCAGGGCCAGGTCGAAGCGCCGGCGGCCGCTGAAGGCGCGGGCGTTGGCCTGGAGGGCCTTGATCTGCTTCTCGGCGAACTCCTCGAGTCCGGCCATCTTCTTGCGGGCGGCGGCGGCGCGCGTCGAGGCCGGGAAGGCGGCCATGAAGGCGCGCAGGGAGCGGCGCGCCGCGTCGTAATCGCTTCTGAACTTGTGGGCCTCGACCTGCTTCTCGCAGGCAGCCCAGGCCGCCGCCTCCGGATCGGGCGGCGCCCCGCACAGTGCACTTGTGCAGCCCAGAAGAACCGCCGTGGCGGCGAGGGCGAGAATTCTCGTTCTCATCAGTCTCTTAAACAGATGACGCGCCTCGGGCGCTACTATTCGTCCGCATTTTTCTGGGCGGGCTAGCGTTTGACGCTGCCCAGGCCCCACAACGGGAAATTGAGGTGGGAGTGCTCCCGGGCGTACCAGGCAACCTGCTCGTCGATGCCCGCCTCTCCTTTCCAGTGCGCGGCGAAGTCGGCCAGCAGACGCTCGGCGGGGTCGTCCTCCGGCGCACCGCCGGCGGTCAGCCAGTAAGGCCGTGCCTCCGAAAGCAGCCCCACTACCTGGGGCAGCGAGCGGTAGTCCATGTTGCGGGCGCAGGCCGGGGCCAGAGCCATGATGAACGTGAAGATGGTGCAGTCGACGTCTTCCAGGGCGTCCAGGGCCGCGAAGTACTCGCGGGCGTCGGACAGCGCCGCGGCGACCAGCAGCACCCGCCCGGGTCCGGCGAGCTCGTCGGGCCGCCAGTAGGGCAGGTCCAGCCGGTCGGCCAGCGCCGCGGCCAGCGGTTCCGACTCCGGGTCGACCGCCGCGACCGCGGTGAACCGCCAGCGGAAGGTACGGCTCAGCTCCAGAAAGCGGCCGCATGTTACCGCGGCTTCCTCGGGGCGGCCGAAGCGACGCCGATCCTCGACGGGCAGGCGCAGCCCATCGTCACCCGCCGAACCCAGCAGCATGGCCCCGAAGTCGAGGTAGATCTGCTCCTTGACCCCCAGGCCGGCGATGCCGCCGCGTTCGGCCAGGGGCTCCGCGAACTCCCGGTAGCGGGGCAGCGCCGACTCGCGCAGGAAGCCGACGTAGTGCTGGTCGGCGTCGAGCTCCGCGGCGCGCTCGACGTGGCCGGCGGCCTCCTCGACCTTCCCGCGGTTGAGCAGGATGGCCCCCAGGCCCAGGTGGGCGTCGGCCATCTCCGGGTTGACCGAGAGCGCCTTGCGGTAGAGCATCTCGGCGCGCTCGGGGCGGTCGCGGCCCTCGTAGATCCAGCCCAGGTTGTAGTAGGCCAGGGGGTGTCCGGCCACCCGAATGGCCTTGCGCAGGTTCTCCACGGCGCGGCGCTCGTCGCCCAGGCGCAGCTGGATGTAGGCCATCTCCACGTAGGCGTCGCCGAAGGCGGGGTCCTCGGTAATGGACTTCTCGTAGTGTTCGAGCGCGGCCTCCAGCTCGCCGTTGTCCTCGAGCTTGACGCCCTGCTCGTAGAACTCCTCGGCTCTCGCGGAGTCGGAGTAGTTTCTCACCGGGTCCGGACCTTTTTGGGCATCACAATGGGCGAAGATTATAGGATAGAGTGACTTAGACGCAACAGGAAAGCACCGCCTATGCGTCCTTGCTGATCTCTATCAGGCCGGGGGCGACCTTCTCCAGCGTGCTGGCCACCCTCCCCCCGGCGGCCACCACCAGCCGTCGGCCGGCCAGGTGCGCCTCGGAGTTGGCGTAGAGCAGCACGCCGATGAAGCCGCTGTGAACGCGCGAGAGCTCGCGCAGGTCCAGGGTCAGGGTCTGCTGGCCGGTGTGCAGCAGCTCCCGGCAAGCCTCCTCGAAAGCCTCCAGGCTGTCGAGGTCCAGCCGCTCGCAGAGGACCTTGAGCGTGGCGCTCTGTTCCTCGGGCAGGTTCACGATTCGCAGGTCGTCGTTGGGCATGCAAGTGCTCCCGATGTCATCTCCGGCGCCGGAATTACGGAAATCAGGCGTTGGCCATGGACCCCACGCAGAACAGCCCCCACCAGAGCAGGTTGCCGGCGATGAAGGCCAGCCAGCCGTGGCGGTTGATGGTCTGGGCCTTGTGGGGGTACTCGTCCTTCCAGGAGTAGTACATTATCGACGACAGGGCCACTATGACCCAGCTGCCTACGTAGGGAACAATCACCGACAGCCAGATGACTGCGAACCATCCGCCGGCGAGCTTGTCGTCACCCGCCGGGCCGCCTCGGGGCGTGCTGCCGTCGAGGAACTCGCCGCAGTGCCTGCACTTGGCGGCAACGGCCAGGATCTCCTCGCCGCACATCGGACACCTTTTCGTGGCCTGCTGTGCTTCCATCTTCGCCGTCCTCTTCGCCTTCCGCGCTCAACCGTCCCCGGGGCCCCGCGCGCGGATCAGCGCGGCCAGCGCGGCGTTGACCGGCGCCTCCATCCCCAGCTCCGCCGAACGCTCGGACACGAAGCCGTTCAGGAAACCCACCTCGGTCTCGCGTCCGAGCAGGACGTCCTGAAGCATGCTGGAGCGGTTGCGGCTGGCCCCCAGCTGCTCGTCGACCCGCGCGGCGAGGTCGGCGGGCAACTCGTGGCCCTCGGCGGCGGCCAGCGCGCGGACCTCCGCGACTATCCGGCCGCGCAGCCCGGCCAGCCCCGAGGTCATCACCTCGCAGTTGCGCACGCCGAGCAGCGCGGTCAGCGGATTGACCACGCAGTTGGCGGCCAGCTTCTTCCAGAGGGCCTTCTCGAAGTCGGGGCTCTCGGCGACCTCGATTCCCGCGCGGCCGAAGAGTTCCATGATCTCCGCGGCGCGCGCGCCCTTCTCGAAACTGAGCCCCCCGCCCCAGTACTCCACCTTGCCGGCCTCGCGGAAGTCCACCCCGCAGGAGGCCGTGGCCCGGACCACTTCGAGCTCACGCCCGGCGCCCTGCAAAAGAAGCTCTCGCCCCACCAGGCCGTTCTGGGCCACCAGGAAGACGGTGTCCGGCCGGGCCATCCCGGCGAGTTCCCGCCCGGCCCGAGCCGCGGCGGTGAGCTTCACGGCGACCAGCACCAGATCGCCCTCGCCCAGGGCGGAGATGCCGGTGACCGCCTGGACCTTGCCGGGCGGCACGAAGATGTCCGCCTGGCCCCCGACGAACAACCCCCGGCCCTTGACCGCCTCGACGTGCTCGCGCCGGGCGATCAGGGTCACGGGAAGTACCGACGAGAGGCGCGCGCCCAGGTAGCTGCCCACCGCGCCCGCGCCGTAGACTATCGCCCGCTTGAAGGCCACCTGCATTACCCCTCTATGACCGCGCTGGCCGCGGCCATGCCCGAAGTGTGGGTTATGGAAATGTGCACGGACTTGCCGCCCATGGCCGACAGGCGCTCGGCGGCGGCGCCGGAGAGTCGCACCTCGGGACGCGCACCCTCGGCGGAGAGCACCTCGACCAGTTTCCAGGAAACCCCCTGGGCCCACCCGGTGCCCAGGGCCTTGAAGACCGCCTCCTTGGCGGCGAAGCGCCCGGAGAGGTGCTGGTCGCGCGCGGCCTTGCCGACAGAGTACTCCAGCTCCCCGGGAGTGAAGACCCGCGAGAGGAAGCGCTGGCCGTGCTTGCCGGCCAGCTCCGCGATGCGGGCCACTTCCACCAGGTCGATGCCGGTGCCCAGGATCATGAGGACCAGCATACCCGCCCGGGGCGCGAATTTCCAGAAGAGAGCCGGCGGGCGGGCTCTTTAACCCGGCCGATCGGATTGCCCGGTGGCAGCCGGGGGGCTGAGAAAACCGCCATCTCACTCCGGGGCGGTCCGGAGCAGGCGCTCGGCGCTAGCGGACTTTGACCTCCACCACCTCTTCGGCGACGTAACCCAGCTTGACCCGCACCATCCGGAAGCGCAGGTAGTCCGCGATGTAGCAGGCCAGGTCGGAGGCCGCGACCACGGTCGGCCATCCCAGCTCGACGCCGCTCTTCTTGCCGGCGGCACCCCGCCCCCCGATAAAGAGGATGGTATTGGCGTTGCTGTCGGTGACCTCGATGCGGCCGTAGACGGCGTCGGGGATGAACAGCCGCCCGAAGTCGTCCAGGTCGAAGCGGGCGTTGCGGCACGAGCATCCCGGCCCGCCCCGGTCGTCGCTGACCCGCGAGAGCATCGGCGAGTAGCCCGGGTGAATCCACTTGGCGCCCTGGGCGGAGTACTTCTGCAGGCGGGCGCGGTAGTCCGGGCAGACCAGGTCGCCCGCCGGGTCGGGCTTGATGATGCCGCCGGCCGGGCCGAACTTGACGATCGAGCCGTAGACGTGCTTGAAGAGCTTGCGCGGCCGCTCCGGCATCTTCGAGGCCAGCGACTTGGGTGGGAGCGCGTCCGGCGGCTGGATCGTGCAGCCCACGTAGACGTTGCCCTGGCGGTCGACGCGGACGCCGGCGGCCGACGTCCTGATCTCGATGAAGCCGAAGTTCTTGATCCGGCCGTCGCTGCCGATGCGCGTGACCTGGTTCTGGGGCGAGGTGTGCGGTATGTAGTGATGGACCATGTAGACGTCACCGTCGGCCCCCACGGAGATGCCCCGGTGGGGGTTGCTGTGCGCGCCCCACAGCTCGGGGATGAAGTTCCGACCCATGGCCCCGAAGGGCATGGGCTTGCCGTCCCTGCCGAAGCGCCACACCTCGTTGGGGCCGCCGATGTAAAGCAGGCCGTCGCGCGGCGAGACGGCAATCTCGCCGTTTCCGCCGCCCTTCAAGACAAAGGGCTGCTTGCCCTGGAGCTTCAGGTCCCTCAGCTTCTTGCCGGTCCGGCCGTCGTAAACGTAGCGCGTCTGGAGGTAGAGCTCCTCCCGCTCACGGTCGATGGTGATGAAGTTCATGGTACCCCGGCTGAAGTGCCCCAGCGTCCGGCCGATCTTGGGGTTGGGCAGCTTGTCCACGTCCAGGCCCTTGTCGGTCGGCGTCTTGTCCTGGTACCAGTAGTTCTTCTTGTCGATGGGAATGGCGTAGTGGAAGGCGGGCTCGAGCCCCAGGGACACTTTCGCCTTGTAGCCCCCCGCCCCCACCGGCTTGCCGGAATCGTCCTTGTGATCCCAGGTGATGGTCTGGGCGAGAGAATCCTTCTTGAAGGGCTTGGGAGGATTCGGCCCCAGCACCCCGGACGCCAGGTGCCGGATCGTCTTCCCCTTCGAGTCGAGGATCGCGACGATGACGTCCGTGCGCGCCGACACTTCGAATGAAATCCGGGTCTCTTTCCCGGCCTGCTTGATGCTCGGCTTCCGGGTGAAGCTCAGCGCGCTCCCGGCCGTTCGGACCGGAGCGGTGGAGACCACCACCGGTTTGTCCTCGGGGTGCTTCACGGGACGCAGGTCGGCCCAGTGCTCCATGCGCGGGGCGTCGAAGGCCTTGAACGCCTGCGCCCGCATCTCCTTGGGTTTGTGCCAGCCGGTGCGGGTCCCCGCCAGTCCGATGAGCCTGCTTCCCTGGCCGGTGACCAGCTTGTTGTCGATCTTGCCGGCCTCGAACTCGAGGTGGCCGAAGCTTTCCGGAAATACGAGCTGCACCCAGCCGCGCCCGCAGGCGTAGGCGTTGAGATAGTTCGGATATGTCTCGAAGAGCGGCTTCCAGGTGGCCATGTGGTCGTACTGGGGGCGCATGTTCTTGCCGCTCACGTTGGCCATTCCGGTCCAGTAGATAGAAAACTTGGCTTTGCCCCTCTCCTCGCCCCATTGTACGCGGCGAAGGTCCAGGCCCACGACCTTGGGGAAGCCGTCGGCCGGGTGGCGCAGCAATCCCTTGAGGGGTATCTTCAGCTCCGCACTCCAGGACTTCCCGGCCTTGTCGATCTTGGCCGCGGACGTGGCCGCAGGCAGTGCGAGATCCCTCAAGATCAGGTCGTAGCGCATCGGCCAGGTGAAGGACTTGTAGAGCTCGCCCTTGGCGTTGACGAAGAACACATAGTAGTTGTAGAGGCCCCACCGGCCCATGTCCAACGCCACCGCCACGTAGTCCCCGCCCATCACGTGCGCGTTCTTGCAGCGCCGGCGCTTGAACCGGGCGTTCTCGTACACCCAGGGGCCTTGGGGGTGGCTCTCGGCGCAGCGGAAGGAAACGTAGAGATTCTCCTGGTCGGTGAGGATCTTGACCTCGGTGGCGTCCTTGGGCTTCTCGCCCTTCTTGCGGCGCTCCGCGTCGCAGTAACCGCCCAACTTGAGCGGCAAGGCCTGCTTCCAGACCGGGTCCGAGAGGTCGCCGTCCACGGCAGGCCCCTTCTCGGCAGCCGGGACCTTGGGCAGGCCGGCCTTCTTCCCGGGGGCCTTGGGCGGGCCGGCCTTCTTCCCGGGGGCCTTGGGTTCACCCGCAGCCAACTGCTTCACGGCCAGCGCTCCGCCCCCGCCAACCACCGCCGCGGCGCACAGGAGTATCGCCGCAGCACTGATCTTGATCCACATCATCGCTTTCATAGCGCCCTCCGCCAACAGAATCGTCTTGCCCCCGGCCGCGCCGGCCGCGGCACCTGCCGCGGCGAGCTTCGAAACGGCCGCCAGGGATGGAAGGAGTGCGGCCGGCACCGCCGCGCCAGCCTCGGCCTCCAGCAGTCCCGCGAGTGCCGCAGCACCCAGGACCGGGCCCTTGCGCGACAGTCTTTCCCGCAGGCGCTCCAGGCCCTTCCTGGCCCGCCAGGCCAGCGTGCCCTGCGGGCAGCCGGCGACGCCGGCGGCCTCCTCCTGGCTGCGGTCCTCCATGTAGCGCAGGACCACCGCCTGGCGCAGCGCGGTCGGGAGGCGCACCAGTTCGCGGTCGAGGTTCTCGACGACCGCCTTTCTCTCCGCGGGGACCAGTCCCTCGTCCGCTGTCCTGACCATGCCGGCCTCCTCCTCGCGCCGCGCGCGACGGACCCGGGCACGGACCGCCTCGCGGGCCGTGCGCAGGGCCACTCCGTGCAGCCAGGCGGCGAGGTTGCCCTTGGATTTGAGCTTTCTCGCCTTCCTGGCCAGCACCACGAACGCCGCCTGGGACGCGTCCTCGGCCTCGTGAGCGTCTCGCAAGATGCGCAGGCAGGCCTGGTAGACCATGGTGCCGTGCCGGGCGGCGAGTTCGGCGAAGGCCGACTCGTCGCCCCGCTGGGCGTAGTCTCTCAGGAGTTCCGCGTCCGCGCGCAGGCTTCCCCCACGAGGCAGTTAACGTCCCTTCCG
The DNA here is from genome assembly GCA_965370045.1 of uncultured bacterium. Lineage (GTDB taxonomy): Bacteria > Planctomycetota > SZUA-567 > JAKLDR01 > JAKLDR01 > CAZONU01. Next base: position 14,444 of record CBDUSI010000113.1, read on the forward strand.
TCCGCCTGGTGCTGGCCGCCGGAGGAGGTTATGTTGGCGGATTATCCCTAAAAGCGTCGAAAAGCGCTAGGCTGTGTCTGCTAATTCTCTAAAGGACTGGGGGTGTGTTGGTCGATATTC
>CBDUSI010000114.1:0-14483 GCA_965370045.1 uncultured bacterium
TAAGAGTCCCCATCATCCAGCTGGCCTGCTGCCGCGCGCAGGGCGAAGACCTGCTCTCGACAGCTGCGGAGATCGGGAAGCATCACGAGGAAGTCGAGCGCTGGCCGTTTCTTTACGTGAAGAGCTGGGACCGGCACTGGCGCACGGCGTGCCTCGAAACCGCGCGCTTCTATGCAGCGAGAGCGATCAGGAAGCTCACCGACCTGGCGTTCGACCCCGACCGAAACCTCGCCGCCCGCGCGGCGCGAACGCTGCTCATTCACAGGCGGCACATGCACTGGGCGAGCACCAACCACACAGCAACATATCCGCCATCCGTGGCTCAGGTCTTAGTCGCCATCCCTGGCAACGGCTCGCTTAGAGTCGCTCGCCGCTCCGGGCCGGCCCGTTCCTCCGGAACGGTGCGTCCCTCCGCCGATTCCGCCTCCGTGTCCGCTGTGGTGCGAAAGCCATCGCCCCGGGCGCGCGACGGGCCCTGAGCGCGGCGGCGCTTGGGCCCTTAAGGACTCACCACAACCTTGAGCGAGTTATCGGCGTAATTGGACGCGATATCAAAGGCCGCCTGGACCTCTTCTAGTGTAAAGTGATGTGACACCAGGCGATCCAGGGGCAGCGCGTCGCGCACCGCCCGCTCGATGAGCTCCGTCAGCGGCACGTTGCAGCGCCGGACCATGACGATGGTAAGTCCCCTGCGGCGCGCGGCGCTGTGCCGGAACGCAAGCTGGTCCTCCACGGGGATGCCCATGACCAGCAGCTTCCCGCTGATCGCCGCGGCCTCGGCCATCTGCCGGGCGGTCTGGACCTCGCCGGCGCACTCCAGGACGTAGTCGGCGCCCTGCCCCCCGGTGAGTTCCCGGACGGCGGCGGGAACGTCGTCGCGTGTAGGGTTCAACGTGTGGCTCGCGCCCAGTTCTTTCGCGACCTCCAGGCGGTAGTCCAGCACGTCCGTCGCGATGATCGGAGCCAGGCCCATTCTCGAAAGGAGCATTATGCACGACAGGCCTATCGTCCCGCTGCCCAGCACCGCCGCCGACCGCCCGGCCCTCACCCGGCCGACGGCCATGGCGTGCGCGGCCACTCCCAGCGGCTCGAGCATCATGCCGGCGTCGTCGGAAAGCCCGTCGGGCAGTGGCTCCACCGCCGCGGCGGGATGAACGTGGAACTCCCCCAGCACTCCCGCGACCGGCGGCGAACCCAGAAAGCGCACCGCCGGACAAAGGTTGAACCAGCCCTTCCGGCAAACGCGGCACTCCCCGCAGGGAATCGAAGGGTCGACCGCCACCCGCCGGCCGACCAGCGTCGCGTCGACTCCCGCGCCGACGGCCTCGACGATGGCCATGCATTCGTGGCCGGGGGTGAAGCCCGCGTCTACAGGATCGCCGCCGATGCGCGCCTCGCGGAAGATGTGCAGGTCGCTGCCGCAGATGCCCACGGCCCGGACCTTGAGCAGCACCTCACCGGGCCCCGGCGCGGGCCGCGGGACCTCGACCACGCGGAACCTGCCAGGTCCTTCCAGGATGGCTTTGAGCATCGGCTGGCCTTCCCTCCCTCGGAACCCAACTCTAACTCCGAGAGCCGTCCGGCGCAAGTGTATGGGGGAGAAGAGTTTGGATTTATCCGCCAGCGGACGAGCGCACCTGTGCGCAGGCCGGCCGGCGGGTTCAAACAACTGTTTGAAAAAGTCCCAACTCTCGTGAATAGACCGGCAACTGACCCGTCGGTCAGTTAGGAAACGAGATGAAGGGAGGCGAGAGATGAACACGCGCATAATCAGAACGGCCGGGAGCCTGGCGCTCCTGGGAACCCTGGCCGCCGCGTCCGGATGCAGCGGCGTGGTCTGGCTCGAACCCGTGCCGCGCAGGCGGGTGGTGGTGCGTCACAGCCCCCCTCCGCCGCCCAGAGTGATCGTCAGACGTCCCTGCCCTCCCCCACCTCCGCGGGTGATCGTCACGCGGCCCTGCCCCTCGCGGCCCCCGGTAGTCATCAACCGGCCCGTGGTAATCCAGCCCCGCCCCAGAGTCATCGTCCGCCGGCCCATTGTGGTCCAGCCCCGCCCGCCGAAGCGGGTCGTGCATCGGCCGATAGTCGTCAAGCGGTCCCGCCCGCCGAAGCGCGTAGTGCATCGTCCCGTGGTGGTCAGGAACCCCCGTCCCTACAAGCCGATCATCCACAGGAAACCCGTCATCGTTAAGCGCCGCGCGCCGAAGCCCATAGTCCGTCGCAAGCGGGTTGCTGTCCGTCGCCCGGAACCCAAGCCCATCGTCCACCGCAGCACCAAGGTCAACATCCACAACAACGTCCACAACAAGACCTACGCGGCGCGGCGCCCGGCACCCCAGCCCGTCAAGCGGGGCAACAGCGCGACGTACAGGAAGAGCAGCGGGCGCAGCAGCACCAAGGTCAATATCCACAACAACATTCATAACAAGACCTACGCGGCGCGGCGTCCGGCGCCCCAGCCCGTCAATCGGCGCAGCAGCGCGACGTACACGAAGAACAACGGACGCAGCAGCACCAAGGTCAATATCCACAACAACATTCACAACAAGACGACCACCCGCGGTCGGACCGAGCCGAGCAAGGTGGCCTCCCGCGGATCCAAGCAGTCTGTAAAGAGCAACCGCGGCGGCAAGCGCCGCTAACGGACACACTCTGCCCCCCGCCCGGGCCCGGGAGCGCGGAACTCCCGGGCCCGGTTATTGGAGGTGGTCAAGTTGAGCTCGAAAGCTCCGGATTGATTTTTGGCCCAAATGGAGGTATAATAGATAGATGGAGGCAGGGAGGCTGCCCTCCAGGGAGGGAATGCAGGGATGCCCCTGGGCGCACTGGCCGCGCTGAACGGTGCGAGTCCGCTGGTTTTCCCGGCGGCCCCGAGCAGCGCTGCGCCCGCCGAGCCCGCTCCCCCGCCGCTTCCCGGTCAGGACACATCCCAGGACCCGCTCACCGAAGACACCCTTCGCAGGGCCGAGGCCCAGGCGCTGGCCGCCTCCGGGGCCGAATCGGCCCGCGCGCTGGCGGCCGTCGGCGCGGCCCGGATGCTGGCCGCCAAGGGACAGGCGGTTGCCGCGCGGATACTCGCGGAGCAGGCCGCCGATGGCCTCGGCGAGGGCGAAGATGCCGGACCGGCACCCGCACCGCCCCGGCCCGGCGATGGTCCTCCGGCCCCGGGCCCCGAAGAGGAGCCGAAAATGGTCTACCAGGACGGCTCCAACGATCCGTCGGCCTCATTCCAATACGCCACGGCGATGACCCCCGGGCAGGCGGCCATCATGGTCCAGCACCACGAGCAGGGGCACATCATCCATGCTCGCAACCAGGCAATGGCCAGTGGTCGGGAGGTGGTCCAGGCCTACACCCGGGTCCACTACCGGATGGACTGGCGCAGCGGACGGATGGTGGCCGCCGGTGGACAGGCCGTGGTCACCACGCGCGCCAAAGCCGACGTCCCGCTGCCATTCCCCCAATACGCTTGATGGGCCGGACATATTATTTTGTTGAAACCAGTGGCCGTTTGGGGCGTCTAACGGTTAGAAACTCCCAATCTTACGTCGCCCTGGAGACATGATGCTCAGATACGCCCTGGCAGCCCTCATCATCCTTCTGACCGTCGCCCGCACCTGCCCCGCCGCCGAGCCGACCGACCCCCAGCTGGCCAAACTTGCTGCCGAGGCCGGAACCGCGCTCAGCGCCTGGAAGTTCGAACGGGCCCAGGAACTCATCGCCAAACTGGCGAAGATAGCCCCCGAGGACGCCCGCCTGGCTCCCCTGCGGCTCAGGCTGCTTGTCCGTGTGGGGCGTTTCGACGCGGCCGCCAAGATCGCCCTGAAGCTCGATCCCGCCGCTGCCGCCAATCTCAGCATCGACGAGGCCCTCAAGGCCGGCCGCGCGCTCCTGGCCTCCGGCAAGCGCGCCGCGGGCCGCAAGTGGGTGCTGGCCGCCGCGCGCCGCGCCGGAGCCGGCTCACCCGAGCGCTACATCGACAGCCTGGCCGCGCTGACCGCTCCCGGCGGCGGAGACGGCCTGATGTCAAAGAAGTTCGCCGCGGAGCTGGGCTCCAGCGCGAAGGAACGCCTGGAGTACGCCAAGGCCTACTCCGCCGTGGCCGCGGCGCTCAGCAAGCGAAGGGGCATGGGCCAGGGCGCAGCCTACGTCCAGCTGGCCTCCTTCGCCGCGCAGCGGCGGCTTGCCGAACTCAGCGACGTCGCCCCCCCCCGCCTGTCCAAGAAGCTGGCCGCGGTTCGCGCCCTGGCCTGGCGCGCGGCGGTGGGGATCGACGAACTGCCCGAGCATTACGCGCTGGCCGGAGGCCTGCTGCTGGTCGCCAGCCAGCCGACGGGCCGGGCGATGCCCCGGAATGCACTTCTGGCCAAGCTGCGGGCCTTCGACGCCGAGACCGGCAGGCAGGTCTGGGAGCTGGCGCTTCCGCCACTCAACGAGCCACAGACTCTGGGGGCGGAGGCCGCCGGCAAGCTGGCCTACTCCTCGCGCATAGACGGCCTGGTCGCCGAGGGGAAACGGGCCTACCTGCTGGTCAAAACCAGCCGGGCCGAGCGGGTGGGCGCGTCGCGGCGGTTGTCGGAAATCGGCGCCGAGCTCACCGCTGTTGACCTTACCAGCGGCCGGCGCACGTGGTCGACGCGGGTCAATCGCCGCAGCAGCCGGCTGTATCTGGCCGGGAAGCAGCTGATAACCGCCGGCTTCCGCTCGCTGGCCGGCTACTCGATCGCCACCGGCAAGCCCGCCTGGGCCCCCAAGGAGTTCGGACGCAGCTTCAGCGGGACCGCGGCGGTGGCCGACGGCAAGCTGGTCCTCCCCGGCTGGAAGGATACCGTCTGCGTCGACCCGGCCAGCGGCAAGGTGAAGTGGAGCCTGCCCCGACCGGCTGGCTCGGGCTTCGCGCGCAGCTGCCTGACCGAGGGCGGCCTGGTGATCATCGGCGAGAAGAGCGCCGGGGTCCAGGGACTGCTCTGCCTGGACGCCACCGCCGGCAAGAAGCTCTGGACTCGAAGCTTCCGCGCCGCCCACGGCGGCAGCGACGAGCTGTCCCTGGCCCTGGCCGGCGGAACGCTGGTCGCCGGCCGCGGCGCGGCCCTGCGCGCCATCGACGCCAAGACCGGCAGGAACTCCTGGAAGGCGGCCATGCCCCTCCCGGCCAAGGCGCCTCGGGCCGTCCTGCTGGGCGCGGACAAGCACGTGCTCTGGAGCTCCGGGGGCGAACTGGTGCTCATGGACGCTAAGAACGGCCGTCCTTCGTGGTGGATGCCTGGTTCGTCGACCGGCCTGGACCTCCTGGGGATGTCGATGGTTGGCAAGTCCCGAATGGTCTTCACTGTAGAGGGCTCCTCGCCGCGCCTGCTCTCCGCCTGGCGGGTGCTGCCCGGCAAGAAGGGCGCAGCCGACGCGCGGGTTTCCGCTGGCCGGCAGATGGTGGCCATCGCCGAGAAACTGGCCGCCGGGGGCAAGCCTGCGGCCGCCGACCGCCTTCTGGAGATCGCCCGGACCTACGCGACCCCCGGCGTGCTGGAGGTCGAGTGGGCCGTCTTCCGGCGCGAGCTGGCCGCCGGCGGCAATAGCCCCAGCCTGGAGCACCGCGGCCTGCTCCGCGCCGCGCTGGCCAAGACCGCCCCCGCCAGGGAGAAGACCGCGGCCCTGCTTTTCTTCCGAACACTGATGGCCAACGCCAAGGCCAGCCCGGGGGCGCGCAGCCTGGGAGCCGCGGCGCTGCTGCTCTTCGGGGAGCCCGGCGGCGCCAAGCACCTGGCCGCCCATCCCGGCACCTGGACCGGGGACAAGGGCCGGCTCCGGGCGGTGCTGGCCGCCTGCCGGCTGGCCGGACCCAGCTGCGTACCGGTGCTCCTGGCCGGACTGGCCGGGGCGCAGGGCAACGTTCGGGTCGCCCTCGTCGAGCAGCTGGCCGCCCACAAGGGCACAAATGTTCAGCAGGCCCTGGTGAAGGTCCTGACCGCCGATCCCAGCCGGCACGTGCGCATCGCCGCGGCCGGCAGCCTGGTCTCGGTGGTCGGCGCCAAGGCCGCCCTTCCCCACCTCCAGAAGGCCTACAAGCGCGAGGCCGACTTCGTCACTAAGAACAGCCTGCGGACGCTGCTGACCAGCCTGGGGCACCGGCCGGATCGTATCACCCGGCCCCGTCCCCGTCCCCGGCCCCTCCCCCGTCCGGACCCCCGGCCGCTGCCCCCTCCCCGGCCGGTGCTGACTCGCGAGCAGGCCCTGACCAAGGCCAAGGCCATGGGCAAAGTCCTCTGGACCAAAGACGACCCCCGGGACAAGCTGCTGCTCTGGATCGCCCTGGAGAAGAAGTTCCTGCTGCGCTACAACGCCGCCGACGGATCGCTGACCGAGTACAAGGACTTCCTGAAGATGGTCGGCCGCAAGGACGCCAGCGTCACCGGGGTGGCCTACGGGACCGACTCGGTGTGGGCGGGCACCGACAAGGGCGCTTTCGTCTTCGACCGGCGCACCCGTGCCTGGAGCCAGTTGGTCATCAACCTGGACTTCGCGCTGTTGGAGGCCCGCATCGAGAACGTGGCCCTGGCCAAGAGCGCGGTAACTTTCACCGTGAAGGGCAAGGGCAAGTACGAGTTCAATATCAAGACCAAGAAGTGGAAGAAGGTGTAGCGAGAATCAGTAGCCGTCCCTGTCTCTTATAGAATCGTGAATTGGGATATCAGTCAATGTTTCTTCCTGACCTCCCACTGCCCGCCGGGCTTGTCCTCTATCTCGTAGCCCATTTCGGCGAGCTGGTCGCGGAGGGCGTCCGCGGCGGCGAAGTCCTTGTCCGCCCGCGCCTCGGCGCGCTTCCGAACCAGCTCCTCGACCTCGGCGGGGACCTCGACGGGCTTGGCAGCTTCCACCTTGTCGAGGCCCAGCCCCAGGACGCCCTCGGCGTAATGTGCGAAGGCCAGCTTGTCGGCGGGGGAAAGGGTCCAATCTTCCAGGCAGTGCCAGAGCGTGACCACGGCGCGCGGTGTGTCCAGATCATCAAAGACAGCGTCATCGAAACGCTCTTTGTACTTAGCGGGAGGCTCAGCGGCAGGCTTAGCCTCGGCAGCGAATCTTTCAAGCATCCTGTAGATGTTCTTGAGGCCTTGTGCGCAACTTTTCATTGCCAAGTACATGAAATTCACCTGCTTACGATAGTGCGCCTGAAGAAGGTAAAATCTGTATGCCAGCGGGTCGAAGCCCCAGTCGTCGACCAACGTCCGCAGCGTAATGAATCTTCCGCTGCTCTTTGCCATTTTCTCGCCACCCTTCATGACCAGGAACTCGCCGTGGACCCACCAGCGGACCCAGGGGTGCTTTCCCGTGGCCGCCTCGGACTGGGCGATCTCGTTGGTGTGGTGCACGTTGATGTGGTCCACCGCCCCGCAGTGGATGTCGAACTGCTCGCCGAGGTACTTCATGCTCATCGCCGAGCACTCGATGTGCCAGCCGGGAAAGCCGGTGCCCCAGGGCGAGTCCCACTCCATCTGGCGCTGCTTATCTGGCGGCGAGAGCTTCCAGAGCGCGAAGTCAGTAGGGTTCCGCTTGCCCTCCACGACCTCAACGCGCGCGCCGGCCCTGAGGCCCGCCTTGTCGAGGCGGGCCATCGCTCCGTAGGCCGGGAACTTCGACGTGTCGAAGTAGACGCCGTCGGCGATGCGGTAGGTGAAGCCGTTCTTCTCCAAACGTGCCACCAGGGCGATCATCTCCCCAATGTGTTCCGTCGCCTTGCACCAGATGTCCGGGGGCAGGATGTTGAGCTGCGCGCAGTCGGCCTTGAAAGCCTCCGCGTAGAACTCGGCGATCTCCCAGGCGGTGCGGCCCTCGCGCCGGGCGCCGACTTCCATCTTGTCCTCGCCGGTGTCGGCGTCGCTCACCAGATGACCCACGTCGGTGATGTTCATGACGTGCTTGACCTTGAAACCCGCCCGGGCCAGCGAGCGACGCAGGACGTCCTCGTAGACGTAGGTGCGCAGGTTGCCGATGTGCGCGTGGTTGTAGACCGTGGGCCCGCAGGTGTACAGGCCCACGTTGGGCGGGTCGATGGGGACCAGTTCGTCCTTGGAGCGCGTGACCGTGTTGTAAAGCTTGAACATGCGCTGAGCCTACTTCCCCCTGGCCGAAGCGATGGTTCCCGCAATCGGGCTGGACGCCGTGGCGTAGAGCTTCTTGGGGATGCGGCCGGCCAGGAACGCCTGGCGACCGGCAACCGCCGCGGCCTTCATGGCCCGCGCCATGCGCACGGGGTCCTCGGCCAGGGCGATTCCGGTGTTGAGCAGCACGCCCTCGGCGCCGAGCTCGAAGGCCTGGGTCACGTCCGAGGCGGTGCCTACCCCGGCGTCCACGACGATGGGCACCTCGGCGCGCTCCAGAATGATGCGTATGTTGTTGGGGTTGAGAATGCCCTGGCCCGAGCCGATGGGACTGCCCGCGGGCATGACCACCCTGGCCCCGGCGCCCTCCAGACGCTTAGCAACCACAGGATCATCCGACGTGTAGGCCAGGACGTAGAACCCCTCCGCAGTAAGCGTCTCGCAAGCCGCCAGCGATCCCACCGGATCGGGCAGCAGGGTGTCCTTGTCGCCGAGGACCTCCAGCTTGACCCATTCGGTCCCCAGGACTTCGCGCGACAGGCGCGCCACGCGCACCGCGTCGTCGGCGGAATAGCAGCCGGCGGTGTTGGGCAGTATCCTGTACTTCTCGCGGTCGATGAAATCGAACAGCGTCTTGCCGCTCTTGCCCGAAAGGTCCACGCGCCTGACGGCCACGGTGACCACCTCGGTGCCGGAGGCCTCCAGCGCCTCGACCATCAACTCGTTGGTGGCGTACTTGCCGGTGCCCACGAAGAGCCGCGAAGCGAACTCGTATGGCCCCAGCTCAAGTTTCTCGTCGGCCATGCTTCAACCTCCTCCCACCAGGGTCACGACTTCCAGACGGTCCCCGTCGGCCAGCTGCGTCTCGCCGTGCCGCGAGCGGGGCACAATGTCCAGGTTACGCTCCACGGCCACGCCCCGGCCGGTCAGGCCCAGCCGCTCAATGAGGTCGGCCACGCTGGCTCCCTCGGGAAGCTCCACGGCCTCGTCGTTGACCAGCACCTGCATCGCCGAAAGCACCCTCCCCTGTCCCCTTCAAGGCGAGTCTATCGGGAACGGGCGGGTTGTCAAAGGGACCGGGAGGTCAGCCGCGCCTTTCTGTTACCGGATCACCGCGCAGAAGACGGCCAGCGCCTTCCTGCCGAACTCGCGCATCTGCGGCACCGTGCGGCCGGACCACGAGGGGCTGATTATGAAGGACACCGCTCCGTGATCGTGATACGCCCGCGAGGCGAAGTCCCCGGGCAGGGGCTCACGCTCGCCGGTGAAGCTCCCTTTCCATGATTTGCTGAAGAGCGGTTCGCCGGCCAGCGCCGCCGCGAAGGCGTCGCGCTCAGCCTGATGAGAGAAGGTCAACCCGTCGTGCTCCCGGTACATCCAGCCGTGGAGGTCGAGGTATCCGGCCGGCTTCGTCTCGGCCAGCAACTCCGCCAACGCCCGGCCGGCGGAGTCGTCGGAGTCCGCGCCCTGGTGGCAGAGGTCCGGCCCGCCGCGCCGCGAGCGCTTGCAGCATCCCGCGGCGACGCCGTCCGGGTTGGCCATGGGCACGACTACGAAGCGGAACTTGTCGGTGAGCGGTCCGCCGGCGGAGAGGTCACCGCCGAGCATTTCCAGAACCGCCGAGACGCAGTGCGAGCCGGCGGTCTCGTAGGGGTGAAAGCGCGCCAACAGGAGGACCGCCGGCGCGTCCTCCTCGCCGACCGAGAGCGCTACTACCTCGCGCCCGCCGCGGCTCTTGCCGATGGCCCGCTCGGTGAAGCCGGCCTCGACCGCCGCGCGGCGGTCGTCCTCGAAGGCCTCGAAATCGTAAACGGGGTGCAGGCCCAGGAACCACTCGCCGGGCGGGACCTCCAGCTCAACGGTTGTGGTCATCCCCTCGACGCTGCCCGGGAAGAAACGCCACTCCTCGCCGCGGCCCAGGAGCACGTAGTCGCGGCAGTCCATGTACTCGATGTCGTCCCAGTCAATCAGCAGGGAGAGCGCCTGGGGAGCGTCCGAGTCGTTGACGACCTCGACGTTGAGGCAGAACTTGTAGTTGCCGTCGCCGTCCTCGCTCCAGGGGCGGATCACGAAGCGACCCGGGCCGAGCTTTTCGACGTCGCCGGCGCGGCGCGGGTTGGCCCCCGGATAGCGGTTCTCGATGCGCATGGACGGCCCCTTCCGAAGGGGCCAGTCTACCGGCGGCGACGCGGTTGTCCAGAGCGGCCCGCTCACTTGCCAGGCTTGAAAGTGTGGCTCAGCTTCCCGACCTTGACCACCAGACCCGCGCTGCTCTTAGTGACGGAGCAGGCCGGCATCGTATTCGTTCCCGTGTCCGTGGGATAGAGGACGTGCAGGTAAACGCACGGCGCGCCCTCCTTGGGGGGTATCACGTCCAGGCGACCGGCGCCGAGTATCTGGTAGGGTTTGCCCTTGTTGGGGGAAAAGAACTTGTCCTTGCCCTTGCGGTCTTTGTGCACGAAGGCCTTGCCGCCGCCGCCGACGTTCTGCATCCTGGCCCTCTCGGGAAGCAGCGACTTGACGAACAGCCGCGCCCGCCCGTTGTCGATCACCGCCAGGCCCTTGCCCTCCTCTATCTTGGCGGGATTGACGCTCTGCAGCAGCCAGCGGGTTTTGGTGCCCTGGCCCGGCTTGACCCGGTCCAGCACCAGGAGGTACTTGTAGCCCAGGAAGACCAGCTCGCGCGTCCACTTCGATCCGCTGGGGTAGGTCGAACCCGAGAGATCGGCCAGCGCGCGGGCGTACTTGGCGTTGACTTCGTGAGCCACCAGCTTCCCGCTGACCGGATGCCGGAGCTTGTCACGGGCCGCCTTCCAGGAATTCCAGGTGGTGGTCCTGTCGAGGTCGGGCATGCCCGGCTGCCAGCCGTGGTTCCTGGGACCGTCGAAGATCACCACGTTGGCGCTCCAGGGCGACTTGTAGTAGTAATGCTTGGAGCTCTTGTACTTGCCGTAATAGCCGTTCTTGATGGCCAGCGGCGCGCCCTTGAATATCTGGAACTTGCCGGTGTCCCAGGTGCCGTGGTGATCGACGTTGTCTCCGGCCTTGAAGGTAACGCAGGCCGCGTCCGCCTTCCAGGAACTGCGCCAGGACACGTAGCCATGCAGCTTGGGACTGAATGCCTCGCCCCGGCCCAGACCGCTAAGCGGCTTGGCCGGAACGCTGGGGTCGTTGTAGACGATGTACATCCAGATGTTGCTGCTGTGGAACGTGGAGTTGCCGAACCACTTGAACATCTGGTCGAGGTAGGAGCGCCCGTAGGCGTTGCGGTACATGCCGGTGACCGCAGCGACCTGCATGGCGTACTGGTTCTTGAGCCGGGACTTGCCGCCCCAGGTGTCGCCCTCCTTCCAGTACCAGCCGTTGGGATGGGTGAACCACACCTGGTAGAGCAGCTGGCGCTCCAGCCAGTTGCCCTGCTTCTCCTTGATCCACTTGGCCGCGTCCCAGTCGGTGGCGCTGCGCCACATGGCCACCGTGTTGGCGCAATCGGTGAACTGGTGCATCAGGCCGTAACTGGAACCACCGGTGGCCCCGTCCTCGGCCTGGCGGATGGTCCCGACGTTCTCGCGCAGATACTTGTAGGCGTGATTAATGTAGCCTTGGGCCTTGGGGCTGTCGCCGTGCAGCGCCAAACCCACGGCGGTCAGGCCCGAAAGCGCACCGTTGTTGCGGCAGTAGAAGGGCACGACCCCGGGGCTGAGGTACCGCTTGAAGTGGTCGCCCCACCACTCCAGGTGCGCGATGGCCTTCTTGCGCTTCTCCCCGGTGAATTCGGGGTGATTGCGCGTCCAGTCGTAGGTCAGCGCGATCCGGGTCACATCAATGCCGTCGTAAGACGGGGAACCGGCCTTGCTCGTGGGTCGCAGCCCCGAAAGGTAGGCCACCGCCTTGCGGCCGGCCTCGTTGTCGTTCAAGATGAGGTAGCGGATGGGGCCCCCGCAGTCCTTGACCATCCTCAGAGGATACTTGTACTCGGGACGCTTGGCCCAGGCCTTGATTCTCTCAACCGAGGGGCCGTCCCAAGCCTTGGCGCGCACGAAGAGGCGCGGCCGCTCCTTGCGGACCTTGGGAAGCGCCCCGGCGCGGGCGGTCGGGACCGAGCCGAACATCAACAGGGCCAGTGCGGCAAGCGTGGCTCTCGTCTTCACGGCGTGCTCTCCTTCTTACGTGTCAGGGGCGCGTCCTACTCCACGACCAGGAGCGCGTAGCGTGCGAAGGCTGGCAGCCGGAACTTGCCAGCCCCGTCCTTGCCGCGCACCGCCTTGAGTGCTTTGCCCTCCACGCCGTCGCCCGGCGCGTACAGCGTCCCCTTCCGCCCGGCGCCGCCGGCCACCAGCACCTCCGCGCCCGCGGCGACCTTGCCCTTGGCGTAGTTAAGGAGGTGAACGTGAAGGCGATCCTTCTTGGTGAAGAACTCCGCCATCAGGGTCTTCGGCCCGGCGAGCCTGGCGGCCGGTGGCGCGCCGAGAAGCTTCTCGATGGCCTTGGGCAGCCCCCCCCAGTTGCGGGGCAACGCCAGATGTTGAAAGCCGTCATAGCCGCCTATCTCGTCATAGGTGCCAACAGGGTCGCGCGTCTTGCGTATCTGCGGCAGGTAAGCAACGCGACCCTTGCCGAACTCGGCGAAAAGAGGCTTCTTCTGGTTGTCGAAGCATGGCTGAGCGCCGCGCGCCAGGTAGCGGACCGCAAAACCGTCCGCTTCGGCCACGGACTCGAGAAGCGGCGCGAACCGCCAGGTGCTGATCGTGTGATGATACTCGTCGTAGCAGCCGGCGTTCTCCAGAATCACAACGCTGCCCCCGCCGGCCGCGAAGTCGGTGATCTTCCCGACCTCGTCCCTGCTCAGGCACCCGCAACCGGGCACGACCAGCACCCGGTACTTCTTCACCTCCCCGTCAAGAAGCTGCTGCCCCCAGAGCGGCATCCAGGGCAGGCCGGCGGACATCAGCATCTGCTGGGCGAGTTCCATCACCGTGAAGGACTCGTGCCAGCGCCAGGTGAGCGACACGTCATGACGCAGGACCGCGATCTCGGAGAGTTCCCCCACGCCGCGGTAGAACTCCTCCTTGTGCTTTTCGAAGAACTTCCGGTAGGGCCAGGCGGCCGGAGTCATCCTGCCGCCGCTGCCGTGCTGGAAGGCCAGCCCCTCGCAATAGGAGAGCGCCGGCTCCTGCTCCCCGCCGCAGCAGAGCATCACTTTATCGAGCACCCGGCCGTACCTGTAGCCACGGAGGTTGGAGACCACCACCCCCTCGCGCACGCCGACGTCCCGGACCGCGTTTTCCATGTAGTGGAGCCCCGGCGTGCGCTTCAGGCGCCACATGTCGATGGCGCTGGTCAGCCGCTCGTTGTATTTCCGCGGGAAGCTGGGGTTGCCCATGATGGCAACCTCGGGGTTCAGGCTCTGGATATGCTCGTAGACCTCGTGCCAGGCGTCGGCGAACTGCTCGCAGCGGAACTCGATGAACTCCTGCTTGAGCGGATCTATGATGGGCTGGGCTTCGAGAGTGCACTCGCTCCAGGGCCGGAAGCGCGGGGGCTCGATGTCCTCGACGCTGCGCAGCCCCATGCGCTTGAACAGCGCCTCCGGAGTGGGGTACTTGCGGGCCAGGTACTCGCGCAGGCCCCTGCGGCAGCACTCGCAGTAGCACAACGTGTCGTGGCCCTCGAAGAGGCACATGTTGTCGAAGTAGACCACGTCAACACCGATGTCGTTCACGGCGATGTCCACCGTCTTCTTCATGAACGCGATGAAGTCCCGGTTGCCCGGGCAGCCCCGCCAGCGCCAGTACTGGTTCGGTGGATCGCCGTACTCTATGGGCCGGCCGTCCACGCCGATCTGCACCCAGTTCCGGGCCTCGGGCACCTCCTGGAAGAAGGTCTCCGTGAAGAAACTGCCCCACTGGGTGTAGACGCCGGTGCGCACCCCCTTCTCGCGCAGCCAGGCCAGGAACTGCTTGGAGCGTTCCCAGCCGTCGCGCTCGAACTCCAGCCCCAGGCCCTTGAAGAAGGTCGTCTCAACGAACGTGTGCCCGGCCTCGACCAACTCGACCGCGTACTCCTTGCTGAACTGGTGCTCGTACTGCTCCTCGATGTCCTCGGGCGCTCCTCCCCGACGGAGCTTGTGGCTCAGGGCCTCCTGCTGGCCGGGGCCGTCCAGAATGGGCTCGACTTTCCACCAGGGGGGCGCATCCGTTCTCTTGGCCATCGTGCGGAACTCCTCTCGTATCCTGGAACTCGTGGCCGCGGGCTAGCAGGCCGTTGGAAAATGGGGCGTCGTGACGGCAGACGCTCCCGAGCGATGCGAGGCCCGAGGGTGAGTGCGATGCCTCTGGCATCGTGCGAATCCCGAGAACGAAGCAGCGCGACGGGACCGCCTGTCGCCCA
>CBDUSI010000115.1:0-14447 GCA_965370045.1 uncultured bacterium
AATCTGAACCATTCTGCCCCAATCACGACTGCTCCATTTTTCAACGGCCTGCTAGGCCCTGGAGCTGCTGCGCGAGGACGCATTCGATCTGTTGCTCCTCGACCTGGTCATCCCGGACATCGCCGGGGTCGAACTCATCAGGCGCATCCGCGAGACGAACGCGGCCCTGAACATCGTTGTGGTTTCCGGCTACGCCGGCTGCCTGGAGCAGCGCCGGCTGTCCGAAATGGGCGTCCGCCGGGTGATGTCCAAGCCCTTCAAGACCGTGGACCTCCTGGAAGCGGCGCACGCGCTGACCGGAAGGCCTCGGGCGCTGATGGAGCTCTGGGGGCAGAATGTTCCGGGCCTGATGCCCGAGGAGGCCGGCGCCGCAGGCTGAGCCCTCACTCGCTCAGCAGACGCTCCCCCGGCGCGGCGGCGGCCTGCGTATCTTCTCCATCGCCCCAGAGCCAGCGCCACAGCCTCATCAAAGGCGCGCGCACGTCTTCGATTATCAAGTAGAGGCTGGGCACCAGCAGCAGGGTGATGCCCGTAGCGAAGAGCAGACCGAAGCCCAGCGACAGCGCCATGGGGATCAGGAAGCGGGCCTGCCGCGAGGTCTCGAAGATCATCGGGGCCAGCCCCCCGAAGGTGGTCAGCGTGGTGAGCATGATCGGCCGGAAGCGCTGGACGGCCGCGGACTGGATGGCCTCGCCCGGGGCCATGCCAGCTTCTCTCTCCCGGCGGTTGGCGAAGTCGATCATGATCAGCGAGTCATTGACCACCACGCCGGAGAGGGCCACGATGCCGAACATGCTGGGGATGCACAGGTCATAGCCCATCAGCAGGTGCCCCAGGATTGCGCCCACTATGCCGAAGGGGATGCTGGTCATCACGATCAGCGGCTGGGCGTAGCTGCGGAAGGGAATGGCCAGCAGGGCGTAGATGGCCAGCATCGCAAGCACGAAGGTCACCTTCAGGCTGTCCAGGCTCTCGCGCATATCGGCGCGGTGCCCCTCGAATCCGTACTGCAATCCCCGGTGCCTCTTCAGCAGGTCGGGAAGCACGGTGGCCTGAAGGTCGCCGAGCACCTCGCCGGCCTTGCTCCGGGGAGTGACGTCGGCGGAAACCTGCACGACGCGCCGGCCCCTGCGACGGTTGATGGTCATGTAGGCCCGTCCCCGCCTGACCGTGGCGATCTCCTTGAGGGGCACGTAGGTGTTCGCCGGCGTGCGGACCATCAGTTCGTCCACCGTGTACTCCGAGGCCCGCTCGCCCTCCGGCAGGCGGACCATCACTTTGATCTCGCTGCGCCCGCGCTGCTGGCGCAGCACCTCCGTGCCGTACAGGGCGCCGCGCACCTGGCGGGCCACCGCGAGCGCCGAGAGTCCCAGGCTCTTGCCCTCGGGCTTGATGGCGAAGTCCAACTGCTCCTTGCCCGGTTGAAACCCGTCGTCCACGTCCTTGACCCGGGGGTAGCTTCCCAGGCTCTCGGCCAGTTCGCGGCTGGCGAGCGCCAGGGCGGCCATGTCCCGGTGGCTGAGTTCCACGGCCACGGCCCGGCCGCGACTGCCCGGCCCCCCCGAGTCCGAGGCGAACTTGAGGTACTCCACGCCGACGATTTCTCCCACCACCTGTCGCCAGCGGTTGGTGAACTCCTCGGTACTCATGGTCCTGTCGCGCACTTTCGAGTCGGCCAGCATGACGCGCATTCGGCCCGTGTGGCCCCCGCTCCGGCCGATGTCGGTGACGATTCCCTCGACCAGTTCATGGTGACCGCTTTCGGCCACCACCCGCCGCGCGCCGACCAGCAGCCGCTGCATGATAGCCTTGGTCTTCTCCGCGGGGGCTCCGTAGGGCAGCACCAGGCTCGCCTCGGAGTAATCCGACTCCATGGCGGGGAACAGTCCGAAACCCATCCGTCCGCTCAGGGCGTAGGACAGCGTGATCGCCAGAACGGCTACCGCGACCGCAACGGTCAGGTAGCGGTGGCGAAGGGCCAGTTCCAGGAACGGGCCGTAGCGCCTGCGTACCCAGTTCTTGAACCCCGCGCCAAAGGCCTGCTGCTTGGCGTGCAGCCACGCCGAGAGCCCCCGCCGCCGCCGCTCGCCGTGGTGTCCCAGATGCGCCGGCAGGACGAATAGGCACTCGCCCAGCGAGATGATGAACACCGTGCAGACCACGACGGGGATCATCTTGAAGATATTGCCCATGACTCCCGGAATGAAGTACAGGGGCAGGAACGTGGCGATGTTCGTGAGGATGCTGAAGGTGACCGGCATGGCCACCTCGCGGGCCCCGCGCACCGCCGCCTTGGGGAAGCTCATGCCTTCCTGGTGGTAGTGGTAGATGTTTTCGCCGACCACGATGGCGTCGTCGACCACTATGCCCAGGCTGACGATGTAGGCGAACAGGGATATCATGTTGATGGTGACGCCCGTGGCCGGCAGGACCAGGAACGAACCCAGGAAGGAGATGGGAATGCCCATCATCACCCAGAAGGCCAACCGGGCCTCAAGGAACAGGCCCAGCAGGATCAGCACCAGGACCAGCCCGATGGCGCCGTTCTTGAGCAGCAGCTCCACGCGCTGGCGGTAGTAGCCCGCCTTGTCGCGGTAGATGGCTGCCCCCATGCCCGGCGGCAGGCCGAGCTTGATCTCCTCCAGCTGCCGGCGCACCGCGTCGGAAACCTGGATGGGGGTCTGGTCGCCAACCCGGAAAACTTCGATTTCCACGGCGGGCTGGCCGTTGTAAAGCGTGTGGCGGTCGGTGTCCGCGAAACCGTCCTGGATGGTGGCAATGTCCTCCAGCAGCACCTGCGCTCCGTCCGGGGCGTTCACGATCGGCAGCTTGGCGAACTGCCGGCCGTAATCGCGGCGTTCCTTCACGCGGACCAGTATCTCGCCCTTCTCGGTCTTAAGCCCTCCGCTGGGGACGTCCAGGGAGGCATTGCGCAGGCGCGCGGCCACCTCCGCCAGGGTGAGACCGTAGCGGCGCAGGTTCTCCTGGGAGACGTGGATGCCGATCTCCAGTGGCGGCAGCCCCTCGACCTCGATCTGGGTTATGCCCGGATCCTGCAGGAACTGGTCCCGGACCCTCTCCGCCAGCCCGTGGAGCGCGGTCTGTTCGACGTCCCCGTACAGGAACACCGAAAGGACTTCCCGCCGATGGGAGACGACGCTGACCGTGGGCTCTTCAGCCTCCTCGGGGAAGGTGCTTATGCGGTCCACTTCGCTCTTGATGTCCTGGGCCACCTTCTCGGCGTCGACTCCCAGCAGCAGCTCGACGGTGACCGTTCCCCGTCCCTCGGAGGCCGTCGAGGAGACCTCGTCCACGCCGTCCAGGCCGCGGACCGCCTCCTCGACCGCCAGGATAATGCCGCTCTCCACCTCCTCGGGACTGGCCCCCGGGTAGGCAACCGTCACCCGAACCGCGTCGATATCGATGCTCGGGAAAAACTCCTGCTTCATGTTCCGCAGCGCCAGGAACCCGCCTATCAGGCAGAGAAGCATGATCAGGTTGGCCGCCACGGAATGGCCGGCCATCCAGGCTACCGGCCCGCGCTTGTCCCCGTTCGTCGTCGGCTGTTTCATGGCCGCGACCTCACCGCTTGACGCCCGGCTTCGGCGGTTTGCCGCGACTCTTGCCGGGCTTCCGATCCTTGTCGGTGGGAACGCGCAGGGCCATGTCCCGGGCCGCGGAGGCCAGGTCGCTGGTGACCACCCGGTCCCCGGCCCGCAGTCCGCTCCCCACGTAAACCGTGTCCCGCCCGCGCCAGACGGTCTTCACTTCGCGGATGTCAAGCGTGTCGTCGGGCGCCATGACCCATACCTTGTTTCCGTCGCGCAGCGCCGATTGGGAAATGGCTATCACGTTGTCCACTTCTATGCCCTCAATGACCGTGCGCACGTAAGCGCCCAGCAGCAGGGGCACCGCTGGCTTCTCGCCGCCCGCCTTCAGCCCCAGGGGGTCCTCCACCTCGATCAGCACCCGGGCCAGTCGCCCGGCGGGTTCCAAGTCGCCCAGCAGTCGCACCACCCGGCCGGACCTCTCCACCCGCCGGCCGCCGCCGCATTCCTGAATCACCCTGGCCGCCGAGCCGCCGGCGCCGGCCGCGTCGGGAAGCTTAATCCACTTCAGGCGGTCGACGGGAACCGAGACCCGCACCCAGAACCGGTCGGTGCCGATCAGCGTGGCCAGCCGAGATGCCGGGCCCACCAGTTGGCCGAGTTCCACGGTCTCTTCTTTCACTAACGCGTTAAACGGCGCGGCGATGGCCGTGCGTTTCAGGTTGAGTTCCGCCTGTCCCAGGGCGCTCCCGGCCGCGGCCAGCGCCGCCTTGGCCCGCGCCAGGTGCGGCTCCCTGAGGGCCAGGTCGCGCCGGGCGCCGGCGGTGTCCAGCTCCTTTTCGAGCAGCTCCCATTCGCGCTTGGCGATGGCCCTGCGGCCTTCTTCCACTTTCAGGTTGAACTCCGCGTCGGCCAGCAGGGCGCGCTGTTTCTCCAGCGCCGTCTGGTAGTCGCGGGCGTCGACGCGCACCAGCACTCCCCCCGCCGGGAAGATGCCGCCGGGCACCAGGTTGGGGCTCTGCTCAACGACCCGGCCGGACACCTCGCTCTGGAGCTCGACCTGGCGCGCGGGCACCACCGTGCCCAGGGCCACGATCCGCACCCGCTGGCGGCCCGGGGCGGCGCGCATCACCTCCACCAGCGTGGACTCCGGCTTGCGGTCGCGCTTGTCAGGCTTGGGGGGGGTGAAGAACAGCGCGGCGGCGATGCCCCCGCCGGCGGCCAGCACCACCGCGCAAATGCCGCCCCGAGCCAGGGACTTGGCCTTGAACAACAGGCCGAGGACCAAGCTGATTATCCCGGCGATCCCCACGGCGCCGATTGCGAGCATTACTATGAGCTTCATTTCCCGCCTCCTGATGTCGTCCCTGTGCCGGGGCGTGGGAGCCCCCAGCTTCCCCCCAGCGCGCGGTAGAGCCCGATGCGCTGCTCGATGAGCGTCAGCCGGGCTTCGAGCTCGGCGCGCTCCAGGTTGTGCAGCGCGCCGAGGGCGATCAGCACCGGCAGGTAGTCGGTGGCCCCGTTGGCGTAGCGTTCGCGGGTGCGCGCCACCAGTCGCCGGGCCAGCTTGAGGCGCTCCTCGATGTTGGCCAGGTACTCGGCCCCGCGGCGCTCCCGCACCAGGGCGTCCTCGACTTCCTTGAGCGCGTCGAGCACCGTCTGGCCGTAACCGTGCAGGCGCTCGGAGCTCGCCGCGCGGGCGCGCTGGACCTCGGCCTTGCGCCGGCCGGCGTCGAAGACCGGCGCCAGCAGATTGGCGGCCATGCTCGCCAGCCAGTTGTCAAAGAGGTCGCGAAGCTTCGCCGACTCGGTCTCGGCCCGCGCCGACAGGCTCAGGCGCGGGAAGCGGTCGGCCACCGCCACCGCCACCCGCCGGTCGGCGGCGGCCAGGCGCAGGTGCGCGGCACGCACGTCCGGCCGTCGGCGGAGGAGCTCGGCGGGCAGCCCGGTGGCCGGCAGCTCGGGCAGAGCGGGCAGCGCGCGGCGCCGGCCGGCCACCGGGGCCCTGGGCGGCTCGCCGAGCAGCACGGCCAGCTGGTGTTCCAGCACCTGCCCGCGCTGCCGCGCCAGGGTCGTCGCCCCCGCGGTGACCTTGACCTCCTGGCGCTGCTGGAGGACGTCCACCGCCGAGCCCTGGCCCTGCTTGAAGCGCAGCTCGGTGAGCTTCAGGAAGTCGCGGTTAACCTTGGCCTGCCTGGCCAGGAGGTCGAGCTCGGCGCGAGTCTTGACCAGGCGGTACCAGGCGCGGGCCACCTCGGCGGACAGGCTCATGGCCGCGGCGTCCACGTCCTCGCGGCTCGCGGCGGCGTCGGCGGTCGCGGCGTGCTTCCCGGCGCGCACCCGGCCCCAGAGGTCCAGCTCGTAGCTGGCCGCCGCGTTCAGCGTGAAGCGGCTGCTGTAAGTGACGTCGCTGGTGCTGACCATGGCCGCCGCGCCGCTCCTCTGCACGCTGCGGGTGCGGCTCGCGCCGCCACCTGCAGTAACCTCCGGCCAGAGCGCGGCGCCGGACTTGCGCGCGGTGGCCTCGGCCTGGGCCAGCCGGTCCCAGGCGACCTTTAGGTTCAGGTTGCCGGCCAGGGCGCGCTTCTCCAACGCCTCAAGCTGGCCGTCGCCGAAGCTCGTCCACCACCGGGCCGGCGCGGGTCCGCCGCCGGGGACCGAGAACCCCGCGGGCACCTCGACGGGCGAGGCGGTCCTTCGCGGCTCTCGTCTGCAGGAAATCACTCCGGCGGCGGCCAGCGCCAAAATGCAGGCCACGGTGCGCCGTAGTCTCATGACTTTGCCCTGCCTTTCTTCTTCTTTCCGCCGCGGGCGCGGGCCTTGGCCCTCACCGCCGCCAGCGAGAAGTCGGTCACGTGCTCGGCAATTTTCTCGATGCCCTTGGGCGTGAGCTTCACATGCTTGTATATCCTGGGAATCACGTTCTGCGCGACCATGTAGTAGACGCACTGGCCCGCGATGCTGGCCACGCAGAGCTCCACCGTTTCGGGCCGCGCGCCCTTCCCCAGGACTTCGGCGACCAGCCCGCGGAGCGCCTCGAAGTGGCGGCGGATGCCCTTCTCGACGAGGGCGCGCAGCGCCGGACCGGGCTCGGCGGTCTCCCGGGCCATGATCTTGCGGTGCCAGGCGGGCTGGTCGGAGTCCAGCCGGTTGAGCAGGAAGCCGCGCACGAAGGCGTGCAGCCGCTCGCGGGGCCGCTCGGAGGCCACGCGCTCCATGTCCATGGGGTGCTTCTTCATGGTGAAGTGGAAGACGTGCAGCAGCACGGCCTCGTAGAGCTTCGCCTTGTCGCCGAAGTGGTAGTTGACCGCGGCCACGTTGGCCCCGGCGGCGTCGCATATTTCCCGGACGGTGGCCGCGTGGAAACCGCGCTCGGCGAAGACTTGGCCGGCGGCCTCCAGCAGCCTGTCACGAGTTTCCTGACCCGGCGCTGCGGACGGCATGGAGTTCCTCCCTCGTTCGGCGGACCCAGTTCTCAAACCATAGTTTTAAACAGTTGTTTGACTACGTCCAGCGCAGAAAACCCCGAAATTCCACAAGCCTCTTTGGCTCAAGCGGATAGACGTCTATGTGGCGCGGTTGTTCGCGGACGCCGCTTGCCGGCGGGGTCAGGCGGGGCGCTTGCCCATGTCTTCAATAATCTCGGACAGAGTGTCTTCCAAGGGCGCTTCCGGCGCGAAGCCGATGGCCTTCCTGAGCCGCGAGATGTCAGGGACGCGCCTTTCCATGTCCACGAAGTCCTCGCCGTAGACCTCGCGATAGCTCCTGGTCTCGATGGGCGAATCGCTTCCGGTCATCTGCTTGACCTTGCGGGCCAGGTCCATGATCGAAATCTCGCGGTCGCTGCCCACGTTGAAGACTGTGCCGGCGGCTTCCTGGCAGTCAATCAGAGCGACCAGGCAGCGGACCACCTCGCTCACCGCCCCGAAGCAGCGTCGCTGGGTGCCGTCGCCGTGGACGGTGAGCGGCTCGCCTCGCAGGGCACGGCCGACGAAGGTGGGCACCACCATGCCGTAGTGCCCCACCTGACGCGGCCCGATGGTGTTGAAAAGCCGCGCGATGGTGACCGGCAGCGACTCCGAGTGGTAATAGGCGTAGGCGTGGAACTCGTCGAGCAGCTTGCCGGCGGCGTAGCACCAGCGGCGGTGGCGGCTGTTGCCGATTATCGAATCGTCTTCCTCGCTGAAGGCCTTCTTGGGGTTCGAACCGTAGACTTCGCTGGTCGAGGTGATCAGCAGGCGCTTGCGATGGCGGCTCGCGAAGCGCAGGACCGCTTCGGTGGTGTGCAGGTTCTTCTCGATGGTCTCGACCGTGTTCTCCATGACCTTGCGGACGCCGACCACCGCGGCCAGGTGAAAAACCGCGTCCGCGTCCGCGGCCAGCTTCTCCAGGAGTTCGCCGTCCGCGGCCGAGCTGGTTTCCACTATGAGGTCGGGATGCCCCGCAAGCGCCGCGAGGTTGTCCAGCGATCCGGTGGAAAGGTCGTCGATAACCGTTACCCGCCAGCCACCGGCCACCAGCAGCTCGGTCAGGTGACTGCCAATAAAGCCCGCGCCGCCGGTCACCAGTGCGTGACGCTTTGCGGCCTGGCTTGCCATTCACGGCTCCTGCCCGGGTTCCTCTAACTCGTGTAGAGCTTACTTGTCAGCTTCCGCGCTGCAAGGTTTATCCGCCGCTTCCGGTTCCACGCACTATAGAGAACTCCCGAAAGGCTTGATTGCCGTCCGCCGCCCGCTTAGAATCCCGGTGTACAGTCCTCAAGTCCCAGGAGAAATCGAAATGCCCGAGCATCTCTACGCGGTGGTCATGGCTGGCGGCAGCGGTACGCGCTTCTGGCCGCTCTCGCGCCAGAAGACCCCCAAGCAGCTCCAGGCCATTGTCGGCAAGGTGCCCCTGATCGCCGCCACCGTCGAGCGTCTGGAGGGCCTGCTGCCCCCCGAGGACGTCTACGTGATCACCGGCCCGGGCCAGGACGGCCCGACCCGCGAGGCGCTGCCGGGCATCCCCGCCGGCAACGTGATCGCCGAGCCCGAGGGCCGGGACACCGCCGCGGCCATCGCCCTGGGCGCCACGGTGCTGGCGAAGCGCGACCCCGATGCGGTCATGGCGGTGATGCCCGCTGATCATGTAATCAAGCCCACCGGGTTATTTCAGGGCACGCTGGCCGCCGCCGCGGACGTGGCCCAGCGCACCGACTACCTGGTGCTCTTCGGCATCCGGCCGTCGTTCGCGCACACCGGGCTGGGCTACATCCACTACGGCGACACGCTGGAGCGCGCCGCGGGGGACTTCCCGGTGCGCAAGGTGCTGGGCTTCACCGAGAAGCCCGACGAACGCACCGCGCGCGATTACCTGGAAAGCGAGGAGTACTACTGGAACAGCGGCATCTTCGTGTGGCGCACCTCGCGCATCCTGAAAGAGATTGCCGAGTTCCTGCCCGGCCACGCGGAGAGCTTCGCGAAGATAGGCAAGGCCCTGGGCACGGCCAAGGAAGGCGAGACGCTGGCCGCCGAGTACCCCAAGCTGGAGAAGATATCCATCGACTACGCCGTGCTGGAGAAGGCCGCGGACGTCGCGGTGCTTGAAGCCAGCTACCAGTGGGACGACGTGGGCTCCTGGCGGGCGCTGGAGCGGCACTTCGAGCCCGACGAGCGCGGCAACGTGATCGTCGGCGACGCGGTGGAGATCGGCTCGACCGGCTGCATCATCCGGGGCACCGGCAAGCGGCTGATCGCGGCCATTGACCTCACCAACATGCTGGTGGTCGAGACCGACGACGCGATTCTCATCTGCCCCAAGGACCGCGACCAGGACGTCAAGCGGCTGGTCGAGGAGCTGCGCAAGCGCGGCCGGACGGAGCTCTTATAGCTTGGCGGAAACAGAAGACAATCCGCAGCATCCGCCCCGCAAGCCCCGCCGGATGATCGTCTGGCTGGTGGCCGTGCCAGCGGTGCTGCTGCTCTTGGCTTTCGCCGGGGCCAACTGGAAAGTGTTTCACCTGGCGTATGCCCGACACCTGCTGCGGAGCGAAGACCCCGGAGAACAGGGCCGAGGCCTTACAATGATCGAGAGGTCCCATCTAAAGCAAGGCATGACCGAGGAAGAGGTGGCCCGCTTGGTCCATCCTGTGAAGATGAAGGAAGAGCGCCACAGCCCGGACGAACGAAAAGCCGGGGTGTCCGTTGAGTCGGCCATTCATGCCAGGTCAACGGGCATCCTGCTCCAGTTCCGCGACGGGCGATTGCTGCGCTTCGGATGGTACTATGACGTGGGCGAAACTGGCGATGCCCAGTGGACTGGCGGCGCGCCGCCGCCCTGAGGGAAAGGGACTTCCGGACATGCCCAACGCAATAGCCCTGGACCCCGGCACCAAACGCATCGGCGTCGCCGCGTCGGACCCCCTGGGCATCGCCGTGAAACCGCTGCGCTTCATTCCGGCAAAGCCGGAGGCCGAGGCGCTCGCGAAGATCGCCGCGGTCGCCGCCGAGCGCCGGGCCGAGGTGATCGTCATCGGCCTGGCGGTGAATATGGACGGTACCGAGGGCCCGGCGGCCGAAGCAGCGCGCGCGTTCGGGGAGAGAATCAAAGCCGCGCTGCCGGACGCGGAGATAGTCTACTGGGACGAGAGCCTGACCACCGACGAGGCCGAGAAGCGCCTGTTCAAGAAGGGCCTGTCTCACCGCGAGAGAAAGCAGGTCATCGACTCACTCAGCGCCGCGATCCTGCTCAAGAGCTGGCTGGACGCGAACCCAGGCACGTGAAGCGCAACCCGCGCCGCCGCCTGACCGACATCTACCGCGCGCTTCTGGCGCGTTTCGGGAAGCAGGGCTGGTGGCCGGGTCGGACGCGCTTCGAAATCGCCGTCGGGGCCATACTCACTCAGAACACTGCCTGGAGCAACGTCGAGAAGGCCATCCGCAATCTCAGAAAGGCCGGCGCGCTGTCGTTCCGGGGGATGCGCGCGCTCTCGGACAGGAGGCTCGCCGCGCTCATCCGCCCGTCGGGCTACTTCAACCAGAAAGCGAAGAAGCTGCGCGCGTTTCTGGTCTGGCTGGAATCCCGTGATAAGGGCGGCTCGGTCAAGCGCGCGCTGGCCGGGCGACTGGAAGAAGTCCGCGAGTCATTGCTCTCAGTGAAAGGCATCGGCCCGGAGACCGCCGACTCGATGCTGCTTTACGCTGGAGACCGGTCGGTATTCGTGATCGACGCCTACACCCGGCGCGCGCTGGAGCGTCATGCCCTGGCCGCCCCGAAGGCCGGCTACGGGGAACTCCGCGCGCTCTTTGAGCGCAACTTGCCGCGGCGGGTATCCTTATATAATGAGTACCATGCGCTCTTCGTCCGGCTGGCCAAGGAGCACTGCGCCAAGCGCGTCCCGCGCTGCGCGGGCTGCCCGCTGGAGAGCGACTTGAGGAGGAAGGCATGAACTCCGAGCAGCTCAACGTGAAGACCGCGGGCCGCACCGACCTGGTCGACATCACCGCCATGGTTGCCGCGGTGGTCAAGAAGAGCGGCGTCAAGAGCGGCCTGTGTTACGTCTACGTGCCGCACACTACCGCCGGGGTGACAATAAACGAGAACGCCGACCCCGCGGTGCGCGACGACATCCAGATGGTGCTGGACAAGCTGATCCCCTGGAGCGGCGGCTACGCGCACTCCGAGGGCAACAGCGCCGCGCACGTGAAGGCCTCGCTGATGGGTTTCACCGCGACGATCCCGGTGGAGCGCGGCCAGATGCTGCTGGGCACCTGGCAGGGTGTTTACTTCTGCGAGTTCGACGGCCCGCGGAGCCGCAAGGTGCTGGTCAAGGTGGTGGAGGGCTAGCAGATGCGCCAGACCCTGAAGCTCACCCCGCAGATGAGTTCGTAGGGAATCGCCCGCATACTGGCGGCCGCCTGGGTGACGGTTATCTCCGCCTCGCCCTGGCGGCCGAAGAAGACCGCCTCCTCGCCGGGGGTGACATCATCGAGATCGGTGACGTCCAGCGCGGTGAAGTCCATGGAAACCCGCCCGACCACCGGGACGCGCCGGCCGCGGACCAGCGCATGGCCACGATTCGACAGGCTGGTGCGCAGCCCGTCGGCGTAGCCGATGCTGGTCGTGGCGATCAGCGAGTCGCGCGCGGTGCGCCAGGCGCACTCGTAGCCCACCGGTTCGCCGGCCGCCAGGCGCTTGACGTTGACCACCCGCGCCGCCAGGCGCATGGCCGGTTTGAGGTCGAGATGTTTGGTGACCTCCGGGGGGTCGGGGATCCCGTATATCGACAGTCCCGGCCGGACCATGTCGTAACGCGCTCGGGGATAGAGGGCCAGCGCCGCGCTGTTGGCCGCGTGCAGGACGGGCGGGCAGATGCCCTGCGCCTTCATCCAGGCGACGAAGGCGTCAAAGGCGTCGAGTTGCAGGGCCGAGTATTCGGGCGAGCTGCCCGCCGCGGCCAGGTGGGTCATGGCTCCTTGGAAGTCCAGCGCCGGCTCGGCGGCCAGGAACTCGGCGAGCCCCCCGGCCTCGTCGCGCGCGGCGCCCAGGCGATGCATGCCGGTGTCAAGCTTGAGGTGGACGGCCGGGCGTTTTCCGGCCTGACGGGCGGCGGCCGCCAGGCGCCGGGCTTCGTCTAACGTTGAAACCGTGGCCGCGGCGTCCAGGCCCAGGAAGAAGTCCTCCTGCCCGGCGAGCAGCACGCCCAGTACCTGGACCGGGGCGGTGATGCCCGCCCGGCGCAGCTCGGCGGCTTCGCGGGAGGTGGCCACTGCCAGGCGCGAGGCGCCGGCGGCCAGCGCGGCGCGGGCGGCGTGGACCGCTCCGTGGCCGTAGCCGTCGGCCTTGACCACGGCCATGACCTCGGCCGGCGCGACCAGCCGCCGGATCTCGCGGACGTTGTGCTCCACGGCCTCCAAGTCCACGTCGGCCCAGGCGCGGGCCGGCACGCCGCCGGTGGTCAGGTCAGACCTGTCGATTACGTTCATCACCTGGCGCCCCCCGGAGTCCGCGCGCGGGCCGCTCCCGCGCGGGGTGGCTCCATATTAGATTTCGGTCCAGGAGGTCGGGAGCTTTCGGAAAAATCCAGACAGGCTCTTAATCAGTGTCCTGTCCCCGGAATGCGAACTGGAATACGTCCCGGAATACCCAGACACCTTGACTTACTCGTCTCCGGCGGGATATGATTGCATCCATAAGCCCCAAGGACCACGCGCCGAAGATATCGATGGGCAGCCGTGGTGTCACCGGGGTGTTAGGAGGGTGAATCGGCAATGGTAGGCCGTCTTGAGAAGGTTGAGTTGCGGCAGGTATGGGAGCACGAAGCTCATGACTTCACCGCGTGGCTGGCGTTGCACTTGGACATCCTATCCGAACACATCAATTTGCCATTGACCCTCTTGGAGAAGGAACGTGCGGCGGGTGCCTTCTCTGCGGACATCTTCGCTGAAGGCCCCAACGGGGCGGTTGTCATCGAGAATCAACTGGAGAAGACCAACCACGACCATCTCGGCAAGCTCATCACGTACTTGGCGAACTTGGACGCTAAGACTGCTATCTGGATCGCCAGTGAGCCCCGAGAA
This sequence comes from uncultured bacterium, assembly GCA_965370045.1. GTDB lineage: Bacteria > Planctomycetota > SZUA-567 > JAKLDR01 > JAKLDR01 > CAZONU01. The sequence goes on from CBDUSI010000115.1 coordinate 13,106, forward strand.
GAGCACGCCAAGGCGGTTAACTGGCTTAATGAGGTGGCTCCCCCGGACACTTCCTTCTACCTTGTGCGAGTTGAAGCATACCGAATCGGAACGTCGGAACCGGCCCCTCACTTCACAGTAGTGTGTGGACCGAGCCAAGAAGCCAAGGAACGTGGCGAGGCAAAGGACGAGCTGGCGGAGGGTCACGTCAAGCGCATGAACTTCTGGACGCAGTTGCTCGAACGGGCAAGCAGCGTTACCCAACTCCATGGGAACGTGTCTCCGAGCAAGGATAGCTGGCTTGCAGCAGGTGCCGGGAAGGCCGGCATGGGCTGGAGCTATTCAGTTACCAAGGATCACGGGTCTGTGGAACTCTGCATCGACCGTGGGGCGGACAAGAAGGACGAAACCGACAGGATCTACTCGAAGCTCCTGAAACAGAAGGACACCATTGAGAAGGCGTTCGGCGAAGAGTTGATCTGGGATCGGCAGGATGGAAGGCGCGTCTGTAGGATCAAGTCTCTATCTTCGACCGGCGGGCTGAAGGACGTTGACGGGTGGCCGGAGATTCAGGACGACATGATTGACCGCATGACGCGCCTTGAGTCGGCATTGCGGGGACACCTGCGCAACATCTAGCCGGTAGGGGCTGACCATGGAACTCGTGGGCGACCTGAAAGCGGCGAGGGAGCGAGTGTTCGGCGACATCCGCAAATGCCTCGCTCGGGTGCGTGAGATCGCCGCCGATGACCCTCCCGGTGTCCCGGAGGGCCTTGAGGCCCTGCTGGCGCTGCGGAACGACACTTACGAAGATATCAACCAGATCCAGCACGAGGCGATGATCCTCCGGGCCATCGACGATCTGGAGGCCAAGGAACTCTCCGGGCAGGATGCCGAGTGGTCCTGGAACCCGAGGCAGACCGGCGCTGGCGATGAACCCGACCTTCGCGGCATGGTCGATGGCCGCGTGGTCGCCTCAGCGGAGGTTACCACCTCCGAGAAGCCCGTCGGCACCATCGACTTGCGCATGGCGAGAACCCTGAAGAACCTCGCCACGATGCCCGGCCAACGATTCTACTTCGTCCGCACGGAGGCCATGCGGCGGAGGGCGGAGACGAAGGTCGGCAAAGCGGGCTACAACGTCGCAGTGAGGATCGCTTGACGCCGAAACCGCGCCGGTTAGGTGTTCTCCTGTCCGTGTGAGTGGCCATCAGGGGGCTAAGACCCCCTGTTATTATGGACAGTGTCAACTTCGCGAGTTGCGAGTCGGGGGTTGGCCCTGCGCGGAAAAAGTCCGGGATTCGGGCAAGTGTTCAGTGTTCAGATTTCGGTGTTCAGTAGCCTGAAAACTGACAACCGAAAA
>CBDUSI010000116.1:0-14301 GCA_965370045.1 uncultured bacterium
CATCGCGCTCACCCTCGGGCCTCGCATCGCTCGGGAGCGCCTGCCGTCACGGCGCGCCATTTTTCAACGGCCTGCTAGGGAAGGGGGAAGAGCGGTGACGCCCAATCGAGCGGAGAGGTTCAAGCACAACCTGATTCTCTTCGGCATTTGCGCGCTGTTCGTGATGCTGGGCGGCCGCCTCTACTACCTCCAGGTAGTCCGTCACCAGGAGTACCTGGCCGCCGTTGAGGCGCAGACCAAGCTGGAGATAGTGCTGCCCGCGCCCCGCGGGGAAATCCTCGACCGCGAAGGCAGGCGCCTGGCGCTCAGCGTGCCGGCCTACACCGTGGCGGCCAGCCTGCCGGAGATCGCCGACCCGGCGGCCACCGCCGGGAAGCTGGCCCCGATCATGGGCGTGAGCCGGGACTACCTGCTGCGCCGGCTGCGCCGGCCCGAGTCGATACGTTTCGTCTACCTCAAGCGCAAGGTCTCGGTGGAGGTCGCCCGGCGCATCGAGAGCGGGCAGAAGGCCGAGGCTCAGGGGGGCGGGGCGCGGCCGCTGCGCGGCGTGCACCTCTTGCCCGACAGCCGGCGCAGCTACCTGTGCGGCACCACGGCCTGTCACCCGCTGGGCTTCACCCGCTGGAAGGCCGACCTGGGCGACACCGGTCAGGAGGGCGTGGAGCGCGCCCTGGACGGGGCCCTGCGCGGTAGGCCGGGCAGGTGGCAACTGCGCCGCGACGGCCGGGCCCGGGCCATCGGCATCGTCGACGAGGAACTCACCGAGCCGGTGCCCGGCTACCGGGTGGTGCTGACCATTGACCTCGGCGTGCAGCGCGCCCTGGAGGCCGAGCTCGAGAAGATCGCCGGGGAGTACAAGCCGGCCGGCGCCTTCGGGGTGGTGCTCGACCCCGCCAACGGGCAGGTGCTGGCCATGGCCAGCTGGCCCAAGTTCGACCCCAACAAGCCGGGCGACTGCCCGGCGGGCGGCCGGCTGAACCGCGTCCTGACCACGGTGCTCGAGCCGGGCTCGACCATGAAACCGCTTATCGCGGCCGCGGCCCTGGAAGAGGGCGTTTACAGGCCCACCAGCAAGCTCTATTGCGAGAAGGGCGCCTGGCGGCCACGGCGCGGCCGGACCATCACCGACGTCCACGGCTACGGCTGGCTGACGCTCACCGACGTGGTGGTCAAGAGCAGCAACATCGGCATGGCCAAGGTGGGTCGCAAGATGGGCGCGCGGCGCCTGGAGCGCTACTGCCGGACCTACGGCTTCGGACGCGCCACCGGGCTGGGGCTGCCCGGCGAGAGCCGCGGAATTCTGCAGCCCCTCCGGCGCTGGACGGGCGACTCGGTGCTTTCGATTCCCTTCGGACACGAGATTTCAGTGACCCCGCTGCAACTGGCCGTGGCCTACGGGGCCCTGGCCAACGGCGGGGTGCTCTACCGCCCGCAGATCGTCCGGCGGATAGAGGACCCGGACGGCGAGACCGTCCAGGATTTCCCGCCCGCGCCGGTGGGCCGGGTGATTTCTCAAAAGACCAGCGCGACCATGAGGGAAATACTCAGACAGGTAGTGGTGCGCGGCACGGGCAGGCGTGCCCAGGTGAGGGGCTACGACGTGGCCGGGAAGACCGGCACCGCCCGCAAGCTGGTCGGCGGCCGCTACTCGGACAGGAAGCACTTCGCGTCCTTCGTGGGCTTCGCGCCCGCGGACCGGCCCCGCGCCCTGGCGCTGATCATCGTCGACGAGCCCCAGGGCGCCCACTACGGGGGCGTCGTGGCCGGGCCGGCGGTGGCCGCGGTGCTGGAGAGCACCCTGACCCAAATGGGGGTGCCCCGGAAGCCGGCGGGGACGGTGGCTGCCAGGGGGCCGCGCGCCAGGAGCAGGAGCAGGAGACGCTGATGCGCCTTGATGATCTCGCCGGCAGAATCGACGGGGCCCGGTTACTGGGCGCCGGCGAGGTCGAGGTCACCGACCTGGCCTACGATTCCCGCGAGGTCCGGCCGGGCACGCTGTTCATGGCGCTGCCCGGCGATAGGTTGGACGGCGCAGACTTCGCGGGGAGCGCGGCGAAGGCCGGGGCCGCGGCGCTGATGACCGAGAGGAGCGAGAAGCTCACCGAGCTTCCCCAGATCGTGGTTCCCGACGCGCGTGCGGCGATGGCCGTGGCGGCCCGCGCGCTGCTCGGCGACCCCGCCGCGGGGCTCAAGCTGATCGCCATCACCGGCACCAACGGCAAGACCACCACCGCCTACTTGCTGCGCCACGTCCTCGGCCAGGCCGGCATGAAGTGCGGCATGACCGGCACGGTGGAGCACGACCTGGGCGCCGGAACCCGGGCAGCGCGGATGACCACCCCGGAGAGCCTGGATCTCTACCGTTTTTACGCGGCGATGCGCGCGGCCGGCTGCAGCGCGGCGGTCAGCGAGGTCTCCAGCCACGCGCTGGTTAAGCAGCGCGTCGCCGGGGTGCGTTTCGCGGCGGCGGTCTTCACCAACCTGACCCGCGACCACCTCGACTTTCACGGGGACATGCAGAGCTATTTCCGGGCCAAGGCCCGGCTGTTCGAGGGGCTCGCGGAGGACGCCGTCGCGGTGCTCAACGCCGACGACGAGTACGCCCCGCGCCTGGCGGAGATGACCCCCGCGCGAACGCTGACCTACGGCCTGGTTGCGTCGGCCGAGGTGCGCGGCCGGGTGATGAACCTGTCTACTGTTGGCACGGTGTTCCGCCTGTCCCGCGGGGACTTCGACGCCGAGGTGCACATGAACCTGCTCGGCGCGCACAACGTCCACAACGCCCTGGCCGCCGCGGCGGCCGCCGTCACCCTGGGGCTGGACATGCCCCGGATAGTCGAGGGGTTGGCCACCTTCGAGGGCGTGCCCGGGCGGCTGGAGTCAGTGGACTGCGGGCAGGACTTCCGCGTGCTGGTGGACTACGCGCACACCGACGACGCGCTGCGCTCGGTGCTGAAGAGCATTCGCGACCTCTACCCCCGGCGGGTGATCACCGTCTTCGGCTGCGGCGGCGACCGTGACCGCGGCAAGCGCCCGCGCATGGGCCGCGCCGTCGAGGAGCTTTCGGACGTCGCGGTAATCACCAGCGACAATCCCCGCGGCGAGGAACCCGGAGCCATAATCGCCGAGATTCTCGGCGGGCTGGCCGAGCCGGACAGGGCTGTCGTCGAGCCGGACCGCGCGGCGGCCATCGAGAGGGCCGTGCGCCTGGCCGCGCCCGGCGACGTGGTGCTGATTGCCGGCAAGGGCCACGAGACCTACCAGATACTGGGTGCGGAGCGCATAGATTTCGACGACCGGCAGGTGGCCCGCAGCGCGCTCGAGCGGAGCCTGGCGGGGGGCGGCCATGTTTGAGTGCAGCGTCGCCGAGGTGGCCCGCATGGCGGGCGGGGAAGTGATATTCGGTTCCGGGGACGTTGCGGTGCGCGGGGTCATCGTCGACAGCCGCCAGGTGCGTGGCGACGAGCTTTTCGCGGCCCTGCCCGGGGAGCGCTTTGACGGCCACGACTTCGTCTGGCGGGCCTTCGCCGCGGGGTGCTCTGCCGCGATGGTCTCGGTCGAGATCCGCGAGGGGCAGGTGCCTTCGCGCGGGGCGCTGGTGCGGGTGGACGACGTTTACGAGGGCCTGGGGCGCCTGGCCGCCGGGCACCGGCGGGCGTTCGGGATTCCCTGGATTGCGGTGACCGGCTCCTGCGGCAAGAGCACAACCAAGGAGCTCATCGCCCTGACCCTGGGCGCACCCGACGAGGTGCTCAAGGCCGCGGCCAGTTTCAACAACCGCGTGGGCGTTCCGCTTACCCTTCTGGGCGCCGCGCCCGAGCACCGCTTCGCGGTCGTGGAACTGGGCTCCAACCACAGCGGGGAGCTGGCCCCCCTGGTGGACATGGTCGCGCCGGACGTCGCGGTAATCACCTGCGTGGCCCCCGCGCACCTGGCGGGCCTGGGGAGCCTCGACGGCGTGGCCGAGGAGAAGTCGGCTGTCCTGGCGGGGCTGAAGAGCGACGGGCTCGCCGTGCTCAACGCCGATGACAAGTACTTCGAGTTCTTCCGCGCGCGCGCCCCCGGGAAGGTGATCAGTTTCGGGCTGGGCCCGGCCGCGGAGGTCCGCGCCGAGGGCGTTGAGATCGATCCCGAGGGCACCGAGTTCTCGCTGCCCGGCGGCGCGAGAGTGCGCCTGCCCCTGCCGGGGGTCCACAACGTTCGCAACGCCCTGGCCGCCGTGGCGGTGGCCCACGCCCAGGGAGTGGACTTCGACCAGATCGCCGAGCGGCTGGCCGCTGCCCGGCCGATGCACATGCGCAGCCGCCTGGTGCGCCTCGGCGGACTGCTGCTGCTCGAGGACTGCTACAACGCTAACCCGGCCAGCTTCCTGGCCGCGCTGGAGGCCCTCGACGGGCTGGGTGACGGCCGCAAGGTGGTGGTGGCCGGCGACATGGCCGAGCTGGGCGGCCACTCCGAGGAGCATCACCATGCTCTGGGCGAGGAGATTGCCGGGCGCGGGGTGGAGCTGCTGGTCACCGTCGGCGGTGAGGCCCGGCGGATATCGGAGGCCGCCTCGCGGAGCACCGCGCGGGTAGAGAGTCATTACTTTCTGGACGCGGCGGTGGCCGCCAGGGAAGTACCCGGACTGTTGAAGGCCGGCGACGTCGTGCTGGTGAAGGGGTCGCGCAGCGTGGGTCTGGAGGTGGTGGTCGCGGCCATATGCCGGACCTTCGGAGCGGGGGAGGGCGCCTGACCGTGCTTTACTACCTCTACCAGCTGGCCGGGTCCTCGCAGTGGCTGTCCTGGACCAGGCTCTTCCAGTACGTGACCTTCCGCGCCGCGGCGGCGGGCTTCACCGCCTTCGTGGTCGCCGTGCTGCTGGGCCCGCGAGTCATCGGTTGGCTTCGGCGGATGAAAGTCACCGACGCCATCACCAAGAATGACAGCGACAAGCTCGACGAGCTGCACAGCGGCAAGAAGAACACGCCCACTATGGGAGGTCTGCTGATCGTCAGCGGGACGCTGCTGGCCTGCCTGCTGTGGGCCAACTGGCCGGGGGTGATGGCCGCCGAGCCCGTGCCCTCCGGGGCCGCCGGCGCCGAGCAGTTCGCCCGGACCCACGCCCGGTACGAGGCGGCCAAGGCCGGTGGGTTTTACGTGCTGGTGGGCATGGCGGTGATGGCCGGCATGGCCGTCCTGGGCTTCGTCGACGACTACATCAAGCTCCGCGGCCGGAAGGGCATGCGCCTCTGGACCAAGCTCTTCTGGCAGGTGGCGGTGGCCCTGGCCGCCGGGCTGGCGGTCTACTACCTGCTGCCCCTGGAGAACGATCCCCACCGGGGCAACGTGTATTTCCCCTTTGTCAGCGTCAGGAACCTGAGCCTTCCGGGAGGCGGCTCCGAAGCCATAAGCGGCATGTACCTGCCACTGGGCGCCGGCATCGCTCTCTTCGCCGTGCTGGTGATGGTGGGCAGCTCCAACGCGGTCAACCTGGCCGACGGGCTCGACGGGCTGGCCGCCGGCTGCGCGGTGGTGGTCGCCGGCTGCTACGCGGCGCTGAGCTACGTGGCCGGCAACCGGGTGCTCTGTGACCACTTGCTGCTGCCCTTCGTGCAGGGCGGCGGGGAGCTGGCGGTGTGCTCGGCGGCGCTGGCCGGGGCCTGCATGGGCTTCCTGTGGTACAACTGCCACCCGGCGGAGGTCTTCATGGGCGACACCGGCTCGCTGCCCATCGGGGCCTTCATGGGTTACATCGCGTTGACCATCAAGCACGAGTTCCTGCTGGTGCTGGTCGGTGGCATCTTCGTGGCCGAGGCGGTCAGCGTTCTCCTGCAAGTCGCCTCCTTCCGGCTGTTCGGGAAGAGAATCTTCAAGATAGCTCCGCTCCATCACCACTTCGAGTTCAAGGGCTGGCAAGAGAACAAGGTGGTGGTCCGTTTCTGGATAGTGGCGATAGTCCTGGCCTTGGCCAGCATCGCCACGCTGAAGATAAGGTAGGCGCTCCGTGAAGCAGAGCCGCTCGTGGCTGCTGGTAATCGTCGCCTCGCTGGTGGGCCTGGGGCTGGTGATGGTCTTCAGCACCAGCGCGGTGCACGCCGGGAAGTTCGGCTCGCCGATCCGGCTGCTGGTCAAGCAGACGGTCTGGCTGGCCCTGGGCCTGGTGGTGATGCTCGTCGCCTGGAAGGTTGACTATCACCTCTACGCGCGGCACTGGAAGGTCGTCCTGGGTCTGACCGTCGCGATCCTGGTGGCCGTGCTGATCCCCGGACTGGGCAGCAGGCTCAACGGCGCCCGGCGCTGGATATTGGCGATGGGTTACTCGGTGCAGCCTTCCGAGTTCGCCAAGGTCGGACTGGTGATCTTCGTGGCCGCATTCCTGTGCAAGTACCACCGCAACCTGGGCAACTTCCTGAAGGGCTTCCTCCCGGTGACCGCGGTGATAGCCGGGATATTCCTCTTGATAGTCCTGGAGCCGGACGCCGGCACGGCGCTGCTGGTCGGGACGGTGGCCTTCCTGATGCTGCTGGTCGGCGGGGTTCGCCTCAAGCACCTCCTGCCTCTGGTGATGGTTGCCGCGCCGGTGGTGGCCCTGGCCATTTTCGTCAAGCACGACTACATCGAGCGGCGCATTGTGGCCTTCCTGCACCCCGAGCTCGACCCGCTGGGCGCCGGGTACCAGGCCCGCCAGTCGCTGCTGGCCCTGGGCTCCGGGGGCTTCTTCGGCAAGGGGCTGGGCAACGGGCAGATCAAGCTGCACTTCCTTCCCGAGGCGCACACCGACTTCGTGCTGGCGATAATCGGCGAAGAGCTGGGCCTGGTGGGCACCCTGGCGGTGGTCGGCCTCTTCGTGGGGCTGGTCTACCACGGCATGAAGATCGCGCAGACCGCGCCGGACCGCTTCGGCTTCCTGCTGGTCTTCGGGCTGATCGTGTTCATCGGGCTGCAGGCGGCCATCAACGTCGCGGTGGTCACCGCCTCGGTCCCCACCAAGGGGATCAGTCTGCCGCTGGTCAGCTATGGAGGATCGAGCCTGCTGTCCACCATGCTGAGTCTGGGAATCATCCTCAACGTGGCCCGGGCCGCCGACAGCGTGGAGGAGTGCGACCGGGAATTCGAGGAGATGATGGCTGTTCCCGACGAGGCGGACGGCCTCAACGAGCTGGCCGGGTAGGAGCAGCAGCGGCCGTGGCCCCGGAGCGTCCCAGCGATTCCCCGCGCATCGTCCTGGCGGGTGGGGGCACCGGTGGGCACGTCTTCCCGGGTCTGGCCCTGGCCGAGGAACTCAAGCTTCAGAATCCCGGTGTGGAAGTGATGTTCGTGGGTGCGCCGGGAGGGATCGAGGAGAGGCTGGTCCCCGAGGCCGGCTGGCGGTTGGAGCTGGTCGAATCCGTCAAGGTCCGCGGCAAGCTGGGCTATCTTCGTCTGCCCTTTGCGTTGCTCAAGGCCATGCGCGCGGCGTCAAGGCTGTTCAAGGCCTTCAAGCCCCACGCGGTGGTGGCGCTCGGCGGATACGCGGCGCTGGCCCCTGCGCTGGCTGCCCGGTGGAGGAGTATTCCCGTTGCCGTCCTGGAGCAGAACGCGATCCCCGGGCGGGTCAGCCGGTTTCTGTCGCGCTTTGCGGTCGAGGTGCACGCCACCTACCAGGAGTCGGTGGCCCACTTCCCGCGACCGGGCAAGGTGGCGGTCAGCGGTAACCCGGTGCGCCGGTCGATCATGGAAGCCGCCGCGCGCCGCGCGGAGCGAGGGACAGCCGAGAAGGTGTCGCTGCTGGTAGCCGGCGGCAGCCAGGGCGCCAGGCGGCTCAACGGGCTTTTCATGGAGGCGGTCGCCAAGCTGGCCCCGCAGGCCGGGGGGCTGAAGGTCGTGCACCTTACGGGGGTCGCGCATCATGAAGCCGCGGTGAGGGCCGCGGGCGACTTGCCGCTTGAGGTGGAACTGGTCGCCTTCGAGAAGGACATGGCCGCGCGCTACGCGGCTGCCGACGTGATACTCTCCCGGGCGGGGGCCACCGGCCTGGCGGAGATCGCGGTCTGCGGCCTGGCCGCGGTGCTGGTTCCTTTTCCCTTCGCCAAGGACAACCACCAGGAGGCCAACGCGCGGGCCTTCGAGCGCGCCGGCGCGGCCCGGGTGCTGCTCGAAGGGGAACTCAGCGGGGAGCGGCTGGCCGAGGAGCTTCGCGGGCTCATCGAAGACGCTGAAGCTCGCGCGGAGATGGCCGCGCGCATGAGCGCCCTGGGCCGCCCGGCGGCCGGGGCGCTGATTGCCGCGCGGATCCTGGCGCTGGCTGGCGGGAGGGCCGAGGCGTGAGCGTTAAGGGCAGGCGCATCCACTTCATGGGGGTTGCCGGCATTGGCATGAGCGCCATCGCCGAGCTAGCCGCCGAGCGCGGCGCGCTGGTCTCCGGCTGCGACCTGGAGGCCAACGAGAACAGCCAGCGGCTGAGCGCCGCGGGGATCGGTTTCGTGCTGGGCCACAGTCCCGGGCACCTGGCGGATAAGCCCGACCTCATAGTCTTTTCCTCGGCGATACCCGTGGACAACCCCGAGCTGGCCGCCGCGCGCGCCGCGGGGATAGAGACGATCTCCCGCAGCAACATGCTGGCCCGGCTGATGGATGACCGCCGCAGCATCGGCGTGGCCGGCACCCACGGCAAGACCACCACCACCTGGCTGGCCGCCAAGCTGCTCCTGGATGCCGGGCTCGATCCGGTGGTGATGGTCGGGGGAGTGGTGCCGGAGCTAGGTTCCAACTTCCGCCCGGGCCGGGGAGAGTGGTTCGTTACCGAGGTAGACGAGAGCGACGGGCTGCTGCTGGAGATCCGCCCCGAGGTCTCGCTGCTGCTGAACATCGACCGCGATCACCTGGAGCACTACGGGAGCATGAAGGAGATCGAGAAGGTCTTCGCCGAGTACGCGGCCAACACCCGCCCTGACGGCTGCATCATCGGCTGCGGCGACGACGCCCGCGTGAAGCGGGCGATTGCCGCCGCGGACCGGGAGGCGCTGACCTACGGTCTGGGCGAGGGCGGCGGGGTGCGCGGCTTCAACGTGCGCCTGGACGGGACGGGCTCGACCTTCGACGCCTTCGTCGGCGACCGGGAACTCCGCGACCTGCGCCTCACGCTGCTCGGGGAGCACAACGTCCTCAACGCCCTGGCGGTGGTGGCGCTGGCCGAGCGCCTGGGAATCGAGGAGGAGCCGCTCCGGCGCGCGCTGTCCGGGGCCGGCTCGGTCAAGCGGCGCATGGAGAAGAAGGGCGAGGCCGGGGGGGTGTCGGTCTACGACGACTACGGGCACCACCCCACGGAGGTCGAGGCCACGCTGAAGGCCGCCAAGCTGCTGGTGACCGGCAAGGGCCGGCTGGTGGTCGTCTTCCAGCCGCACCGCTACTCGCGCACCAAGCACCTCCGCAAGGAGTTCGGGCGCTGCTTCGGCGACGCCGATCACCTGGTCATAACCAGCATCTACTCGGCCAACGAGCTCCCCATCGAGGGGGTCAGCGCCGCCCAGATCGTGGAGGAAGTGTCCAGGAGCGGGCATCCCAGTGTGCAGTACATCCCGGCCTGGAAGAGCATCGTGCCGCATCTCCTTTCCGTAGTGGGGCCTGGGGACGTAGTACTGCTCCTGGGCGCGGGTGACGTGTGGAAACTTCATGATGAGCTTCTCGAGCGAATTTGACGATATATTAGAGATAGGTTTCGTGCTCGCCGGGGCCACCACCGTGGGCATCGGCGGGCCGGCCCGCATGCTGGCTCGGCCGCGTTCGCGCGCCGAGCTGGCGCGGCTGTTGTCGCGGGCGGCCGAGGATGACCTCCGCGTCCGGATGCTGGGCGCGGGCAGCAACATCCTGGTCGCCGACGAGGGAGTGGATTGTCTTGTGGTGAAGCTGGCCGGTAGAGAGTTCGCGTCGCTGGAGCACCTGCCCGGAGCGCTGGGCTGCGGTGCGGGGCTGATGCTCCCGAGGCTGGTCCGCGAGGCGGCCTCGGCGGGCCTCTCCGGCCTGGAGGGTTTGGCCGGGATTCCCGGCACGGTGGGCGGGGCGCTGATAGGCAACGCCGGAGGGCGTTACGGGTCCATCGGCGACCTCGTCGAAGAGGTGCAAGCCCTGGACCTCGGCGGTCGCGAGCTGACCGTGGCACGCGAGCAGGCCGGCTTCGGCTACCGCACGTCGGACCTGAAGGGCCTGGTGCTGACCGGGTGCCGGCTGCGGCTCACCGCCGAGGAGCCCGCGCTGGTCGCCGAGCGCACCCGCCAGGTGCTCGCCGAGAAGCGCGCCTCCCAGCCGCTCAAGGCCGCGTCGGCCGGCTGCGTCTTCAGGAACCCGGAGGGCGGGACGCCGGCCGGACAGCTCATAGAGGAGCTGGGCTTCAAGGGCCGGCGGGTGGGCGGCGCGGCGGTGAGCGAGCTTCACGCCAACTACATCGTGAACCACGGCGGCGCGAGCTGCAGCGAGGTGCTTGAGCTGATAGACGAGATTCGCGAGGCCGCCGCCCGGGAGCACGGCGTCGGGCTCGAACTCGAAGTCGAGATCTGGAGCTAGCATGACGGGCAAGCTGCTGCGCGAGAAACTGGTGGGCCGGCCGATAGCCGTGCTGCTCGGCGGCTTCAGCAACGAGCGCGAGGTGTCGCTGATGTCCGGCGGCGCGGTGGCCGACGCGCTGGAGTCCGCCGGGCATCCGGTGCGCCGCGTGGACGTTAAGCAGAGCTTCGTCTCCGACGGCAATGAAATCCTGGCCGGGTGCGGCCTGGCCTTTGTCATGCTCCACGGGGAGTTCGGTGAGGACGGGGAGGTCCAGCGCCTGCTGGAAGCCTGGGGGGTGCCCTGCACCGGCAGCGGCCCGGAGGCCAGCCGCGTGGCCATGGACAAGGTGCAGAGCAAGGACGTCTTCGAGCGCAAGGGCATTACTACTCCTCGGTGGAAGGACTGCGGGGCGGACGCCGACCCCGGGGAACTGGTCGCCGAGTTCGGGCTGCCGCTGGTGATCAAGCCGGCCGCCTCGGGATCGAGCCTGGGAGTGTCCATCGTCACGCGTCGGGAGGACGTTGCCGGCGCGCTGGTCGAGGCCGGTCGACACCGCGGCGCGATCCTCGCAGAGGAGTTCATCACCGGTCGCGAGGTGACCGCGGGAATACTGGGGTCGGAGGCGCTGCCGGTCATTGAGCTGGTGCCCGAGCGCGGTTTCTACGACTACCAGGCCAAGTACAGCGACGATGCCGGCACCGAGTACCTGTGTCCCGCGCCGCTGGATGCCCAGGTGGCCCAGGCGGTGCAGGCCGAGGCGCTGGCCGCCCACCGCGCGCTGGGCTGCCGGGGCTTCAGCCGGGTGGACATGCGCCTCTCGGCTGAGAATCACCCCTACGTGCTGGAAGTCAACACCATCCCGGGCTTCACGAGCCACAGCCTGCTGCCCAAGGCGGCTGCAGCCCGGGGGATAAGTTTCACTGAGCTGGTAGAGAAGATCGCGGAGATGGCCCTGGCCGGCGATGGGAGGAGCGACTGAAATGGCTTCTCGATTGAAGAAGAAGTCCGGCGGATCGGGCGCGGTGCGACGCGCGTCCGCGGCCACCGGGCAAGGCGTGAGGTGGATGGGGAAGGTGGCCGGCGTGCCGCTTCTGGCCGCGGTCGTCTACGTGGCCGGGGTGTGGTGCCTCTGGCAATACTCCGCGCGCGAGGCCCTCCCGCCCACGGATCCCCAGACCGACGCGGCAGACTGCCCCTGGCTGGCGCCGCGCGACGTGGCCGAGATCAACAGCGCGGTGCGTTTCAGCGGCAGTGCCTCGTTGTACGACCGGGACATCTGCCGCCAGGTGGCCGCCCGCTACGTGGACAACGCCTGGGTGGAAGAGGTGGTGTCCGTCCGCCGGCAGTTCCCCGACCGGGTGGTGGTGGACCTGGCCATCCGCCAGCCGTTCGCATACGTGCGGCGCGGCGGCCGGTACTACCTGGTCGACCGCCGGGGCTGCCGGTTGCCGGTGAAGCCGGCCGCGCGCCCGGACCGCGGCCATCCGACGATCAAAGGCATCCGCACACGTGCGCCCAGCCCCGGCGAACTCTGGAAGGGCCGGCCGCTGATCGACTCGTTGCGCCTGGCCGAAACGCTGGGCGGCGTGCTCAAAGGCCGCGGCCCGGGCCTGCGCCTCAGCTCGGTGGAGGTCACCCAGGCGCAGGGCTCCTTCGACAAGCTGCCGCAACTGGTGGCCCGCACGGAGTCCGGGATGATCGTCGACTGGGGCAGCTACAGTGACTCGACGACCTACCTCTATCCCTCGGTAGAGGAGAAGTGCCGGGAGGTGGAGAAGGTCCTGGACGGGGTGGGCGAGCCGGCCGCAATCGAGTCGATAATGGTCCGCTACAAGGGGCACAGTCTGCGCATAAGGTCAGACTGGTCGAGGGCCGGCGGCGCCGGCGCGGGCCGCTAGCAGTCCGTTGACAATGAACGCCGGCGAAGAGCCCGTCCCGAGCGCCGCGCCGGGGCCCGGGCTGCTGGCCGCTTCGGTCGGCGCGCTCCTTCTGCCCGTGCTGCTGGCCGCGCTCTTCGCGTCCCTGCCGGGCATCGCCCGCATCTATGTGCTCAAGCTGCCGCTGCCCCTCCTGGCCGTCGAGTGCGCGCTGCTGTTCGGAGTCCTGGTGCTGCCGCTCTTCGCGGCGCCCCCGGCCGACCGCGTCAATCCCGGGCTGACCGGTCTGCTGCGTGGAGGGCTGCTGGCTCTTACTGCTCTGCCGTTCGTGCTGGTCGCGCGGGTAGTCGCGCCGGTGCCGCTGGGCGCTGTCCTGACGTGCTGCCTGCTGGTGGGCGTCACCGGCGCGGGGGCCGGGGCGACAGCCGCGGCCTTCCGATCGAGGGGCTTGGCCGCCGCGATCACGCTCATGTCCCTGCCGGCACTGCTGGGCTTTCTGGCGACGGACGTCTATCCGCGGCTGGAGTGGCTGACCGGGCTTTCTCCCTTCTACGCGGCGCACAGCGCCATGACCGGCTCGGGCGGGTGGTGGCCGGGATTCCTGCCCGGTCTGGCCCTGCTGGCGGTGGGCTTCGCGGTCCGGGGCCGGGGCAGTCCCGGCCTCAAAAGGGCTTGAAGTTCGGCCTGGCCGGCAGGCGCAGGACGAACTCGGCCAGAAGCCGCGCCACGTCCCGGAGGTCCTTGAGCGAGATCACCTCCGAGGGGCTGTGCACGTAGCGGCAAGGTATGGAAAGCACGCCGGTGGCCACCCCCGGGCCCACCGAGGCGATGGCGTCCCCGTCGGTGCCCGTGGAGCCCGGTTCGGCCGCGAACTGGATCGGAATCCTCTTGGCCTTGGCGGCGGCCTCCAGCATCCTGTTCACCTTGCGGTTGGCGGTCAGGCTCAGGCTGATGGTCGGACCGGCGTCCAGGTCGATGTTACCGGCCAGCTGGGTGATGGTCTTGGGATAGTCGCGCGCGGGGACCACGTCCACGGCGATGGCCGCCTGGGGTTCGAGCCGGAAAGTGCTGACCGTGGCCCCGCGGAACCTGCCGCCTTCCTCCTGCACGTTGCTCAGCGCGCAGACGGCCACCTTGGGCTTGCGGCGGTCGGCCTTGATGAGGCGCATGGCCTCCAGGATCGCGACCACCCCGGCGCGGTCGTCGAAGCCCCGGCCGGCGACCCGGCCGCCGCTCAGGCGCTCATAAGTGCAGGCCGGCGTGACCATGTCGCCGGCGGTGACCAGCTTGGCGGCCGCGGCGCGGTTGGCCGCGCCGATGTCCAGGTAGAGGTCCTTGACGGTAATCTCCGCTTTGGGGGCTGCGCCGGACAAGCGGCCGATCACGGCGGGCACCGTCCCCCCGGCGGTGTGGATAGTCATTCGCTGACCGACCAGCGCGTCCGGGCGGCAGCCGCCCATCAGGTTGACCAGCACGAAGCCCCTGTCGTCGATGTTGCTGACCATCAGGCCGATCTCGTCGATGTGCGCGGCGAGCAGCACCCGCGTGGGGGCCTTGGCGTTGACGACGCCCAGGACGTCGCCGTAGATGTCGGTCTCGACCCGGTCGCAGGTCTTGCGGAGCTCACGCAGGACGAACTTCTGCCCGGCGTCTTCGAGGGTCCCCGGCGTGGGCAGGGCGATCAGCTTCTCGAGCAGCTTTTCCAGGTTGGTCATGGCGCGATTCTCCCTTCCGCAGTCGGCGATGCGGCGGGTATTCTACAGACCAGCCCCCGCGGGCCGCAAGTGGCTCGGGGGGGGGGGGGGCGGTAGTCCGGAGTCTGGAGGCCACCGCCCGCCGATTAAAAGGGTCCGTCACGCGGCCGGGAATCGGCGGAGGGACGCACCGTGCCGATGGCGCGGGCCGGCCCGGAGCGGCGAGC
>CBDUSI010000117.1:0-14064 GCA_965370045.1 uncultured bacterium
CCGCCAAGGGCGGCCCCAAGAAGAAGCCGGCCACCGACGAACACCCCGAGCAGCCTGGGCAACCCGGCTAGGCTGATTCCTCCGCCCCCACCCGGCAAGAACGGAGAACACCCTCAGCGGACCGCGCACTCGGCGCTGGCCGCGTAGATGAGCCTGGCCCTGAGCACCCGGCGGTTGAGCATGTCCGAGACGTACAGGGCCTCGTCCGTGACCGCCACGTAGGCCGGCCAGGCGAAGGCGATCTCCGGTTTGGGGATCTTGCTCTTGGGGCCGGCGGAGTCGGCATTGCCGTATGAGCCGATGCGGGTCAGCAGGTTGCCTCGGCCGTCCAGGACCTTCACCGAGAACCGGGCGACATCGGGGACGAAGAGCCGGTCGAAGCCATCCAGGTCGAAGCGGGGCACGTAGCAGGTGCATCCCCCCGAGCCCGCGCCGGTGGGGGCAACGCCCGGGAAAAAACCCTTGAGATCGCCGGTGACGCGCACCTGGCAGGTTCCGCTCCAGTGCAGGTTGACGCCCTTGACGCCCTCGTCGGGGACTTTCTTGCCCCGGCGGTAAACGCCCACCTTGCCGCCCTTGGGGCCGAACTTGAGGATGCTGCCGTAGAGGTTGCGGTAGACGTTGAGTTCGCGGCCCTTGACGGCCTTGAACTCCGGCGGCACGAGCTGGTCCGGGGGCATGATGTCCTCGGCGACGTAGATGTTCCCGGCGCGGTCGACGCGAACCCCGCCGACGCCGGCCGACAGGGTCAGCAGTCCCGCCTGCTTCTTCTTCCCGTCTGGAGAATAGACGTCGAGCAGCGCGGTGCTCCAGTCCCCGCCCTTTTCGCCCAGGCCCTTGAAGGAGCCGGGCTGCACACCCTTATAGTGCAGCAGGTAGATGTCACCGTTCGGCGCCACCCCCAGGCCGCGCACGCCGCGGTAGTTGCCGCCGCGCACCGTGCCGAGAATCTTGGCGTCGAGCACGGCGAGCTGCTTGCCGTCGCGATCGAACCTGACCAGCTCGCTGTTGCCCCGATGGCCGTAAAGAGAACCGTCCGGCGCGGCGGCCAGATCGCCCACCTCCTTGAAGGGCAGGGGCGTTCCCTTGCCGGTGCGGCCATCGATGCGGGTCCACTTTGCGCCGGTCCACTGGCGGACGAAGACCTCCTCACGCACCCGGCTGGCGACTATGTGCATGGGTCGGAAGAGACCTTTGCCCTTCGCAGCCCGGGGCCGGCCGGCTCCGGGGGTCAGCTTGAGCCCTTCGCCGGAAATCCGGGCCACCTCGGCCCAGGTTCTCTTCCGCTGCTTGGGGGCCAGGGGGTAGAGCGCATGAAAGAGGTGGTGCACCTTCGGGACCCTGCCGGCCGCACCCATGTCTACCCAGTAGGGCTTGACCTTCTCGTAGGGCGCGTTCGCCGCCCAGGGCAGCAGCGTACGCAGGTACTTGCCGGCCGGGTCGAAGACCATCACTTGCGGTGTGCTGCGGCTCGGGTAATCGTCATGGGTCATCACGTAGATGTTGCCCTTGCTGTCCTTGGCGGTGCTCAGGACCTTGCCGACCGTCTGGGGGTCGTACCCCAGCACCTTGTCGAACTTGGCGGAGAGTCCCAGGCCAACCTTAACCTTGCAGCCGGCCAGCGAGACCTTCTTGCCGGCGTCGTCGACGCCGTCCCACTCCAGCGTTTGGGTCAGGCCCTTCTTGAAGGGCGCCGGGGTCTTGTCGCCCAGCATTCCCGCGGCCAGGTGCCGGACGATCTTGCCCTTCGCGTCCTCGATCCACACCGCCGCGTCGCAGGGCGACTTCACCGCGAAGGTGATGATCGTCTTGCCGCCGGCGGCGCCGGCCTTGGGCTTGGTCGCGAAGGCCGGCGGCTCGGCCGCGAGGGACTGCGCGGCGAAACCGAGAATCAGCAGAAACAAGGCCACTACGTGTCTTGACATGGACGTCTCCCTATCAGGTCTCTCAGCGAACCGCGCGCTCGGCGGTTGAGTCGACATTTTTGCCTCTCCCTCACCGCGTCACCTTGTCGTCGCCGTTGTCGCCGGCGGTGAAGAGGTAGTATATCTTGGGCCGCTTATTGGCGTCGGGCGTGGCGCCGTCGTTGGTCTCGTCCTTGCCGTTCCTCCCGACCGACCAGACCACCACCCGACTGCTATTGGGGTCGATGCGTATCATTATCTCCCGGCCCCGGGCGTCCACCAGCGTCGTGCCGGCGCCCAGATCCTTCTTGTACTTGCCATCCACGCCGCTCAGGAAGTTATCCGCGGTGTTGGCCGACCCCTTGCCGCTGAGTTCGGCGTAGACCGCCGCCGTCTTTATTTCCACCTCGCCGGGCAGACCGGCCAGCATCTTCTTCTCGACCTTGGTGGCCTTCAGCCAGGGGTAGGTCTGATGCGTCTGTTCATACCTGTCGCAGGCGTCCTTGACGACGCCGACAAGAGTCTTGGTCTGTGCCTCCTGGGCCATGTTATTCGCCAGCGTGATGATGGGAAAGACCATCGACAACAGGATCCCGATGATGCAGACCACTATCAGCATCTCGATGAGCGTGAAACCCCGCGTCGCGCGCCTTCTCATACGGACTCCTCCCACACGAACGACCCCAGTCCCCTCATTCTAGTAGCTCGCGGCCGGCCTGCCAAGACCCAATATCCCCGAAAGACATGCACCGGGAAGCCCGCCCGCTTGACTCCGCCGCACCGGAACCTACAATAGCAGAATGCCTTCTGACCAGTAGAACCGAAAGCGAGGAGCAGCGTGCCCGACAAGCCCGACCAGTTCTTTGAGGAACGCCTGGCCAAGACCGCCAAGCTCGCCGAGCTGGGCGTCGACCCCTACGGCGGGAAGTTCGAGATGGACTCCGACCTGGCCTCGGCCCGGAAGCGCGTCGAGGACGCCGGGCTGGAGGCCGGCGAGGTCAGCGAGATGACCGCCCGCGTCGCCGGGCGGGTCGTCGCCCTGCGCAAGTTCGGCAAGGCCACCTTCGTGGCGTTGCAGGACAGGAGCGGCAAGCTCCAGGCCTACCTGCGCAAGGACGCGCTGGGCGACGAGACCTACAAGCAGGTCAAGCTGCTGGACATCGGCGACTTCCTGGGCGCCGAGGGAACGCTGGGCAAGACCCGGACAGGCGAGCCCACCGTCTTCGCGACGGGCATGAAATTCCTGGGCAAGGCGCTGCGCCCGCTGCCCGAGAAGTGGCACGGCCTGGCCGACACCGAGGCGCGCTTCCGCCAGCGCTACCTCGACCTGGTGGCCAACGACGAGGTCCGTGAGCGGTTCGTCAAGCGCTCGCGGATGCTGGCCGCGATACGCCGGCGGCTCTCCGAGCGGGGCTTCATCGAGGTGGAGACCCCCATGATGCAGGCCATCCCCGGAGGCGCGGCGGCCAAGCCCTTCATCACCCACCACAAGGCGCTGGACATCGAACTCTACATGCGCATCAGCCCGGAGCTCTACTTGAAGCGCCTGCTCGTCGGCGGGCTGGACAAGGTGTTTGAAATCGGCCGCAACTTCCGCAACGAGGGCCTCTCCCCGCGCCACAACCCCGAGTTCACCATGCTGGAGCTCTATCAGGCATACGGCGACCTGGGGGACATGATGGAGGTCACCGAGAACGTGATCGCCGGACTCGCCGAGGAACTCAACGCCAAGCCCGAGGGGTCCATGAACGACCGGCCGGTCAAGCTGGCCGCGCCCTGGCCGCGGTTCGACTACATGCAGCTGCTCCGCGAGAAGACCGGAGTCGACACGGCCAGCGAGACTTCCCTGGTCGACGCCGCCAAGAAGGCCGGCGTGGAGGTCGAGGGCCTGGGCAAGTGGGAGCTGGTCGACGGGCTCTTCAGCGAGGCGGTGGAGCCCGGGCTGTGGGACGCCTGCTTCATCCTCGGCCAGCCCAGGGCGATGGCCCCGCTGTGCAAGGCCCTGCCCGACGACCCGGAGCGCTCCGAGCGTTTTGAGGCTTTCGCCGCGGGCATGGAGCTGGCCAACGCCTACACCGAGCTCAACGACCCGGTGGAGCAGCGCCGGCGCTTCGAGGAGCAGGCCGGCGGCACTACCGCCGAAGAGACCGGCGGCCGGCTCGACGAGGACTTCCTGCTGGCCATGGAGCACGGCATGCCCCCGGCCGGCGGGCTGGGCATCGGCATCGACCGCCTGGCCATGATCCTTCTGGGCGCTGCCTCCATCCGCGAGGTGGTGCTCTTCCCCCAGCTCCGGCCCCGGTCCGCGACTCCCGCGGCCCCCGCGGCCCCCGCGGCCCCCGAAGGCGACGAGGGCGAGGAGGAGTAGCCCCTCTTGTATCCCCTCTTCCTGGCCCTGCGCTACGCCCGGAGTCGCGCGGTCACCTACCTCGCGCTCTTCACCGTGGCCCTTTCGGTGGCCAGCTTCGTGGTGGTCATGGGAGTGATGGGCGGATTCCTGCACACGGTCGAGGAGATCATCCTCAAGACCGGCTCACCCCTGGCGATCCACGACAGGACCTCCGCCGGGATGTACGGGGCCGAGAAACTGACCGCCGCACTGGAACGTATACCAGGCGTCAGAGGGGCTAGTCCTTACGTGACATCTCCCTCCCGGGTCCGCGCCGGCGCGCCCTACCTCGACGGCCCCCCCGTGCGAGGCCTGGTCCTTGAGCGAGAGCTTCGCCACAGCGGCCTGGGAGAATACCTGTGCAGGGAACGCCCCGACAAGGGAGATCGCGAGGCCTCGCCACCACAATCCCCGCTCAAGACGCTTCTCGGGGAACTGACCGGTGGAGCGTCCGGCGGCGGACGGAGCCGGAGCGCGAAGCCGGCGATCACCTCCTTCGAAGTCCCTGAAGGCATTGTCCGGGAACGCATTCCCGAGAAGCTGCTCAGCCCCTGGGAGAAAGAAGGCGGGCCAGGGACGGTCCGCATCTGGCCGGAGAAAGAGCCCGACGGCGGGCGGCCCGAGCCGACGATCGATGACGACAGCGACGAGGGCACGAAGCCCAGGCATCCGGTCAAACGGGGAAAACGCCAGTCGGCAGATCCGCCCCGGGGGGCCATCGTCGGCGCCACCCTGGCCAAGAAGTTGAACCTGAAACCCGGCCAAGAAATCATCATCACCGTGCGCGACCCATTGGACTCGGACGCGGTGCGGGCCAAGAGCTTCTACGTGATCGGCTTCTACTGGACCCGGACGGAGTGGCTGGACCAATCCGTGCTCGTGGACCTGCGGGCCGCCCAGCAACTCCTGGGCATCAAGGGTGCCATGGGCATCTCCATCTGGCCCGAGGACATCAAGGACCTCGATATTGTCCGGGAGCGCGTTGAGGAGATATGCCCCGCCGACAGATTCACTCGGGTGCGATCCTGGCGCGAAACCCAGCCCGACGCCATCCGGCAGCTGGAAATGCAGGATCTGGTCATGATGATCATCCTGCTCATATTCCTGGTGCTCTGCGGGGCCTTCATCATGGCCATCCTCTGGGTGCTGGTCGCCGACAAGACCCGGGACATCGGCACGGTGCGCGCGCTGGGCGCCGGGCGACTGGGAGTGGTGGCAACCTTCGTGTCCCAGGGACTGGCCATAGGGGTCCTGGGCACGATACTGGGCTTGGCCGGCGGGTTCCTCCTGGCCGGCCACGTCAACGAAGTAGTCTGCTTTCTCGACGGGCTGATCTCCGGTGAGCAAGGTCCCCGGCACTTCGCCAGCATCGCCCCCAGCCTCTTCGGCATGAGCCGGCTGCCGGTTTACTACAATCCCGTGCACCTGATTTCCATGGTGGTCACCACCGTGGGAGTGAGCTTCCTGGCCAGCCTGATCCCCGCCATGCGCGCCGCCTGTCTGCACCCGGTGGAGGCGCTGCGCCATGAGTAACGCCGCGCATCAGCCCTTCGCGCCCGAGGACTCCGGCGCGCTCGAGGTCACTACCCGGGAAGCTCACCCGGTCATGGCCGCCGAGGGGCTCTGCAAGGACTACCGCGACGGTTCCCGGACCATCACCGTGCTCCGCGACCTGGACCTCCGGCTGCTGCCCCGCGAGGCGGTGGCGGTCACCGGGCGCTCCGGCTCGGGCAAGAGCACCCTGCTGCACCTGCTGGGCCTGCTGGACAAGCCCGGCGGTGGCGAGGTCTACTTCCGGGGGCAACCGGTCAGCAAGCTCGGCGGCGGGGCCCGCAACAAGCTGCGCGCCCGCTCGCTGGGCTTCGTCTTTCAGGCTTATCACTTGGTCGCCGAGCTCAGCGCCTACCACAACGTGCTGCTGGCCGCGCGGGTGGCCGCGGGCGCCGGCTGGCCCTTCGCCGCGGGCCGCGCCCGCCGCCAGGCCCGCGAGCTGCTGGATCGCGTGGGGCTGGGTCACCGCCTGAGCCACAAGCCGGGCAAGCTCTCCGGCGGCGAGAAACAGCGGGTGGCCATCGCCCGCGCGCTGATGGGCGAACCCGAGGTGCTGCTGGCCGACGAACCCACCGGGAACCTCGACGCGCGCACCGCGCGGGAGGTCGAAGACCTGCTCTTCGAACTGGCCGCCGAGCGGGACCTGGCCATGGTGCTGGTCACACACGAGCCCGGCCTGGCCGAGCGCTGCTCGCGGATCCTGACCCTGGAGGACGGCCGATTGCACCGGAGCGCGCCGTCCGAAAAGACCGCCGGCTAGGCGCCACCTCACCCATGCGACGGCGAAATGTTCTTCTACCGGCAGCGTTGGCGGCTCTGGCCTGCTGCGCCGCCGGCTGCGGGCCACGTCCCGAGAGCTGGGCCGAGCCGCTTGAGCGCCCCGGCCTCCCCAACCTGCACAGGGTCAGCAAGACTCTCTACCGCAGCGCCCAACCGCGCGCCGCGGGCTTCGCGGAGATGAAGAAGCTGGGCGTCCGAACGGTGATCAACCTGCGCACCTCGGACTCCGACCGCGAGCACATCGCCGGGACGAAAATGGCTTACGAGCGCATACCCTTCCGCTCCCGCCCCATGAAGGACGAACACGTAATCCGCTTCCTCAAGCTGGTCACTGACGCGAAAAGACAGCCGGTGCTGGTCCACTGCCGGGCGGGGGCCGACCGCACCGGGGTGATGTGCGCGGTCTACCGCGTGGTCGTCCAGGGCTGGAGCAAACCCGACGCCATACGAGAGATGACCCGCGGCGGCTACCACTTCCACGGACTGCTGTTCCGCAACCTGGTGCACTACATCCGGGAGCTGGACGTTGAGGAAATCCGCCGCCGGGCGGGCCTCGGCCGGAAGCGCGGGCAGAGGGCCAGGAAGGCCGCCTGACTCCCCCCCCCGGATTGAAACTTGACGAAATGCGGCGCAACGTATGGAATAGACCCCGCCCCGCGGGGTGATGACGGACAGGGGCCCGAGGGGGTCCTTCTTTCGACGGCTATTGGGAGGAAGAGAGCATGAGCAAGCTGCTGTTGTGCGCGGCCGGGCTGCTGCTGGTCTCGGCGGCGGGCGCCGCTGAGCCCGCCGGGGTCAAGAGCCGGATCAGCGCCGTAACCGTGTACCTGGACCACGCATTGGTAACCCGCAGCGCCTCGGTTCGGGCGCCGAAGGGCCGGACCGAGTTCGCTTTCACCGGCCTGCCGGGGGAGTTGGCCGACGGCTCCATCCGGGTCAAGGTGCAGGGCGCCACGCTGCGCGGCGTGCGCGTGGAGCGCGTGTTCCTGGAGCGCACCGACAAAGCCGAGGTCCGCAAGCTGGAGGATGACATCCAGAAGCTCCAGGACGGGGAGAAAGCCCTGCGCGACGAGCTGGGACTGCTCTCTTCGGAGGTCGCCTTCGTCAACAGCCTGCGCTACACGACTCCCCAGAAGCTCAACCGCAAGCTCGCCGAGGGGGAGCTCAAGCTGCCGGACATAGCCACGGCCGGCAAGCTCCTGGACTTCATCAGCGCGCGCCTGAGCGCCAACGCAAAGAAGAAGCGCGACCTGGGAATCAAGCTCCGCGAGCTCTCTCCCAGGATCAGCGCCAAGCGGCGCGAGTTGGGCGAGAAGCGCGCCGCCGGGCGCCTGGAGCAGAAGAAAGTAACCGTGACCCTGGAGGCCCCAGCGGCTGCCGCCGCCACCGTGAAGCTCTCCTACCTGCTGCCCGGGGCCATGTGGTTCCCCAGCTACGACGTGCGCGCGAACATGGAGAAGGGCGAGCTGGAACTGACCTACTACGGGGTCATCCAGCAAGCCACCGGCGAGGTCTGGACGGGTGCGGAGCTGACCCTCAGCGCCAGCCGCCCCGCGCGGAGAAGCTCCAAGCCCAAGCTGGTCCCCTGGCTGCTGGGTGGGCCGCGGACCGGCCGGGCCCGGGTCGTGCAGCAAGCCGTATTCAATCAGAAGCTCCAGATCGGGAAGCAGTACGCCGGGCGCTACAAGGTCTGGCAGGAGCCCCACCGGAACCTTCTCCGCAACGTCTACCAGGTGGCGCGCGTCCTGCGCACGGTGGCCGCCCGCAGCACCTCGCTGGCCTTCCCGGTGCCCACCCGCGAGACGGTGCTCACCGACGGAAAGCCCCACCGCGTGACCCTGGCGGTCGAGAAGCTCAAGCTCCGGCCGGAGTATTCGGCGGTGCCGGAGCTGTCGCTGGCCACCTACGTCACCGGCAAGGCGGTCAACGCCAGCAAGCTGCCGCTGCTGCCCGGGGACGCCAGCGTGTACCTCGGCGGCGACCTCATCGGCACCAGCCAGGTGGCCTTCGTGGCCCCCGGCGAGGAGGCCGAGTTCTACCTGGGCGCCGCCGAGTCTATCAAAGTGACCCGGAAGCTGGACGCCAGGCTGAGCTCCATCCGCTCCTTCGGCAAGCGCCAGCGGGTGACGGTGACCTACTCCATCACCGTGGAGAACTTCAAGAAGCGGCCGGTCGAGCTGGCCGTGGAGGAGGCCCTGCCGGTCAGCCAGGTGACCGGCATCAGGGTGCGGATCGCCAAGTTCGCGGTGCCGCCGGCGAAGAGCGAGCGGGGCGTAACCAGGTGGGACCTCTCCGTCCCGGCCGGCGGCAAGCGGGTCATCACCATCTCCTACACCATCGACGCGCCGCTGGCGATGATCTCCGGCTGGACCGCTTCCGGCGACGCCGCGACGCCCTCGGTGCGCGCTCCCGCGGGCCTCGACCGGGCCGAACAGTGGGTCCAGGAACTCAGGAAGAAGTAGGCCGAACCGCGGCGGCGGGCGCCCTCTCGAGAGGGAGGGGGCGCCCACGCCGAACAGGCAAGATATAGGCCCGGGCTTCGCTGCAATCGGTGACTCTCAGGGCCCGGGGCGGGAAAGCCGCTTGAGCCGGGAGGCGAGGTGGAGATAATCACGGGCGGAAGAGGTCGAGAGAGATGTCCTGGAAGTGCCATCCGGGAAATGCCGGTTTAAGCAAGGGGGACGCATGCCACTCCGGACGATTGCAGCGCTGACTCTCCTGGTCACCGGGCTCGCCCCCGTCGCGCCGGTCGCGCTGGCTGCCGGGGCCAAGCGCGCCCCATTCACCATCGCCGTGCTCCCGGACACGCAGAAGTACTCGCAGATACATCCGGAGACATTCACCGCCCAGACCCGGTGGATCAAGGCCAACCGGGACAAGGAGAACATCAAGTTCGTGGCCCACCTCGGGGACGTGGTGCAGACCGGACGCCTGGAAAAGGAGTGGATCAACGCTGACCGGAGCATGAAGATACTCGACGGCGTGGTGCCCTACGGGATCGCCCTCGGCAACCACGACTACAACGGCACCACACGGCGCAACAGCACCCTCTTCAACAAGTTCTTTCCGCCCTCGCGCTTCGCGAAGTATCGCTGGTACGGCGGCGGCTACGACAAGAAGACGAACGACAACAGCTGCCAGCGCTTCAAGGCCGCGGGCATGGACTTCCTGGTGGTCTGCCTGGAGCTGGGCCCCCGCGACGAGGTGCTCAAGTGGGCCGGGGACCTGGTCGCGCGCCACCCCCGCCACCGGACCATCGTGGTTACCCACTGCTACCTGAACCGCGACGGCACGCGCATAACCAAGAAGGAGAAAGGCGGTCCCGGCACCTACGTCAAGAAGAACAACGACGGCGAGGAGATGTGGACCAAGTTCGTCTCCCGGCACAAGAACATCTTCATGCTGCTCTGCGGGCACATAATACGCACGCCCGGCGCGCGGCTGAGCAGCAAGGGCGTCAAGGGCAACACCGTCCACCAGTTGCTGTCCAACTACCAGGGCCTGCGTAACGGCGGCAACGGCTGGCTGCGCCTGATGAAGTTCGCGCCCGGGGAGAACAAGATACACGTCAAGACCTACTCGCCCACGCTCAAGAAGTTCTGGGCAGAAAAGAAGAAGAGCAAGAAGAAAGACAACAAGAAGAGCCTGGACGCCCACCGCTTCACGCTCGACTACAACATGGACTTGAAGGCCAAGTCCCCGGCAACCACCCGCTGACGAACCCGCGCCCCCCGGGCATTCGCGGGGGGCACGACACTTGTCTGGCGTCCCCTCCCCTGCCCTCCCCCACCCCGCCCCAACCTTGACAAAGCCGCCGGCCGGCCTAAACTCTCGGAAGTGAGGGCCGGGCCGTCCGGAAAGCGGCCCCTCCGGGCTGCTTGAGTGACGCGCGGGAAGGAAGCACGCCATGGGCAACAAGGTCTGGATTGACGGCGAGTACTACGAGGAAGACCAGGCCAAGATTTCGGTCTTCGATCACGGACTGCTCTACGGCGACGGGATATTCGAGGGCATCCGCGTCTACGGCGGGAAGATATTCAAGTGCGAGGAGCACGTCAAGCGCCTGTACGACTCGGCCAAGGCCATCTGTCTGGAAATCCCCATGACCCCCGCCGAGGTCAGCGCGCAGATGTACGCCTGCCTGAAGACCAACGGGCTCACCGACGCCTACATCCGCCTGGTGGTCACCCGCGGGGTGGGCGACCTGGGGCTCGACCCCCGCAAGTGCCCCCGGGCCACGGTGATCATCATCGCCGCCTCGATAACCCTCTACCCCGAGGAGTTCTACGAGAAGGGCCTGGAGCTGGTCACCGCGGCCACCTCGCGCATCCCCCCGGAGAGCCTCAACCCGCGCGTCAAGAGCCTCAACTACCTCAACAACATCCTGGCCAAGATCGAGGGCATCCAGGCCGGGGTCATCGAGGTGCTGATGCTCAACCACCTGGGCTTCGTGGCCGAGGGCTCCGGCGACAACATCTTCGTGGTCAGCGACGGGGTGATCTACACCCCGCCGGTGGAGGCCGGCATCCTCAAGGGCATCACCCGCGACACGGTCATGGATCTGGCCCGGGAGGCCGGCCACCAGGTGGTCGAGAAGAACATCAGCCGCTACGAGGTCTACACCGCCGACGAGATGTTCCTCACCGGCTCGGCCGCTGAGGTCATCCCCGCGGTCAAGGTCGACGGCCGGGCCATCGGCGACGGCGTGCCCGGCCCGCTGACCCGGGAGCTCCGCGAGAGGTTCATGAAGCTGGTCGGCAGGGCCTAGCAGGCCGGAACCGAGGAGCACAAATGCCGCGCGTCAGGATCAAGACCGGTCCCAACTCGGGCCTCGTCCACAACGTGGGCGACGAGACCCTGACCATGGGCCGGGACACCACCTGCACCATCCAGATCCTGGACAAGGGCGCCAGCCGCAACCACGCGGAGATATTCCGCATCGGCGAGATGTGCTTCATCCGCGACCTGACCAGCCGCAACGGCACCTACGTCAACGACGAGAAGGTCGGCGAGGAGCTGCTGCGCGAGGGCGACCGCATCCAGATCGGCAGCACCGTCCTGGTCTTCGAGAGCACCGCCGAGGTCCGCGGCGAGACCAAGGGCATCCGCTTCACCGAGGCCAGCGAGGAGGACTTCGGCCAGACCCTGGAGCTGCGCCTCGACGACCTGGCCGGCTTCGACGACGAGGACGAGAAGCCCGGCAGCCGGGACACCGCCAACTTCCGGGCGCTGTACCGCCTGGGCAAGATCATCAGCGCCGAGCGCGACGAGCAGCAGCTGATGAACAAGGTCCTCAAGTTCCTGGCCAGCGAGCTGCCCGCCGACGACCTCTACCTCTTCACCCGCGACGACACCACCAACAACCTGGTGGCCAAGGCCCGCCTGGAGCTGGAGCCCAGCGGCACCGCCCCGGTCAGCCGGACCATCATCCGCCGCTGCATCGCCGAGCAGCGCTCCATCCTCACCTCCGACGCGGCCCTGGACGCGCGCTTCAAGACCGGCGACAGCATCATCCTCAACCGCATCCGCTCGGTGGTCTGCGTGCCGCTGGTCAGCCAGGAGAAGATACGCGGCGTGCTCTACCTGGCCAGCTCGCGGGTGGGCCAGGCCTTCGTGGAGGAGGACCTTGAGCTGGCCACCGCCATCGGCACCCAGGTGGGCATCGCCCTGGAGAACCTCCGCGCCACCCGGCGCCAGCGCGAGACCTTCTTCAGCGCCATCCGCACGCTGGTGGCGGTGGCCGAGACCCGCGACCCCAGCTCGATGGGACACTCCGAGCGGGTGGCCAGCTACGCGGGGGCCATCGCCGAGACCATGAACCTGCCCGAGCGCCAGAGGACCGCGGTGGGCCTGGCCGCGCTGCTCCACGACATCGGCAAGGCGGCAATCTCCGACCAGGCCCGGGGCAAGGACACCCGCCTGAACCTGGGCCCCGGCCAGGGCGGCGAGGAGCACGTCCGCCTGGGCGTGGAACTGGCTCGCAACATCATCGGCGCCGAGAACGTGCTGCCGGCCATCGCCAGCCACCACGAGCGCCACGACGGCTCCGGCTACCCCGCGGGTCTCAAGGGCGACGGGATACCCCTTGAGAGCCGCATCGTGGGCCTGGCCAACGTCTTCGACCGCATGCTCACCACCGGGGGCGACGACGACCTGGGCATGCCCATGAAGCAGGCCCTGGTGGCGGTGGGCAAGCTGGCCGGCAAGGAGTTCGACCCCGAGGCGGTCAAGGCCCTGCTGGTCAGCTACCGCAACGGCACGCTGTTCAAGGCCAAGAGCATCTTCGACGCCGAGGGCGCGACCAAGCAGCCCGACCCGCAGCCCGACCGGGAGCCTGACCCGCTGGCCGACACCGACGAGAAGAAAGTGATCGATCCCCAGGACGAGACCGACCATCCCGCCGAAAAGTAAACCGACCGGCATTATGTTGAGCGAAGGCTCGCGCAAGGAACTTCTGGCCATCGCCCGAGCGTGCCTGGGGGCCGCGGTGCGCGGCGAGCCCGCCCCCGAGGTGGCCACCGAGAACCCCCAGCTCGCGACTCCCGGGGGCTGCTTCGTGACCTGCAAGAACGCCGGGCGGCTGCGCGGCTGCATCGGCTGCTTCGAGTCGGCCGAGCCCATCTACCAGACCGTGGCCCGCTACGCCGCGGTCAGCGCCACCCAGGACCCGCGCTTCAGCGCGCAGCGCATCACCCCCCGGGAACTGCCCGAGATCGACCTGGAGATATCGGTGCTCTCCCCCCGCGAGAAGATCGCCGACCCCCTGGAGTTCTCACTCGGCGTCCACGGCATCTACGTTGAAATGAACGGGCGCTCGGGGTGCTTCCTGCCCCAGGTGGCCACTGAGCACAAGATGAGCAGGGAGCAGTTCCTCTCGGACTGCTGCGCTGGCAAAGCCGGCCTCTCGCCCGACGCCTGGCGCGACCCCGACGCCAGCGTATACGTGTTCACCGCGGAAATCATCAGCGAGAAGAAGTGAGCAAGGCGCAGCCCGGCCAGTTCCGCAAGTTCACCGAGGACCTGGGCCGCGGTCCGCTGTACCTTGCAGTGCTGGTCCTGATGGGCGCGCTGGCCATCCCCGGGGTGTGGGTCAACCGGCGCATCGGCCGCGGAGAGAAGCTCTTGCTCAGCGTCCTGGGCGTCCTAAACACGCTCACGGCGGTGGCGCTGCTGATCGTCTTCGTGATCTGGGCCTACAGAATGTTGTCCGGGATCACGTCGGTGGGCGGCCCCCAGAACCCCTTCGGCCTTTAGCAGGCCGTTGAAAAATGGGGCGGCCGTGATTGGAGCCAGAATGGTTCAGATTCGAGGAGGGGTTCCGAAGTCGATGCCCAAGCATCGTCTTCGGGTTCTCGCCAAGGAAGACGGGCCGTTATGGCCCAACCCCGCGGGCGGCAGGCGGTCCCGTCGCGCTGCTTCGTTTTCGGGATTCGCACGATG
>CBDUSI010000118.1:0-13898 GCA_965370045.1 uncultured bacterium
TCAAGCTGGCCATGATCCGCCTATACTTCAGGCGATTGTCAGACAGGGCCTAGGTACTTCAGCGCGGCCCGGAGTGCAGCCGCGTCGGGCTCGGTTTCGTTGAGAATGTCCCGCAGAGCATCCGTGGCGATTTCGGCGCAGGCTTGGCCGATCATGTGGCATATCAGCATTCGCACCTCGCTGAGGCCCCGGCTCATGTGCAATATCTGTCCGACCTGGCCGATGGCTTCCTCGAAACGCCCCTCGTGGGCGGCTCGCCGCGCGGCGATTGCCAGCAGGACGGCCGCCCCGCGCAGTTCCAGCAAGGAGGGGGTCGGAGCCATGAGTCCCATTCGGTAGTCGGTCGGAAAGGCGCACTGCGGTTTCCCTGCGGCCGTGGCGAGTTCCGCCAAAACGGCCTGATGGTTCTTGAGGAGAGTCCCCACTTCCTTGGAGCCGATTTCCAGTTCGCAGAGGGACAGGCGGGACTGGATGTTGGGCGCGGCCCGGGAACCGGCGGCCCTGATGGCTGCGAAGGCCTGAATGTAGATAGGCGCGGCGTTGTCTTCATCGGGGACGGGCTCGGGCTGCAATTCGTCAACCAGGGCCCGCGCATCGGCGAGGTTCTTCTCCGCCTCCCCGTCCAGGTAGTGGTTCCAGCAGGCCAGCGCAAGCGCCAGAACGGCCAATATGCTTATCGTCCAGTACATGCCCTTCATCAGGCAGCCGGTCTTCTTGCGCTCCGGCTTGTTCTCGGTTGCCTTCGGAGCTTTTCTCTCGATATCCTCAGCCAACCCATTCTCCCAACAAGCTCAGCGCGGTGGCGGCCGTGATCTTCACGTTCACGATATCCCCCGGCTCGGCCTCGTCAATGGGGAAGGTGACGATCCGCCAGGTGCGCGTCCGGCCGGCGAGGCGCGCGGGATCGCGCGGGCTGGGCCCCTCGACCAGCACGTCCAGCGTCTTGCCGACAAGGGCCGCGTTGAGCCGCTTGCCTATCTCCGTCTGAACGGCGAAGAGCCTGTTAAGACGCTCTTTCTTCGTGCTCAGGGGAACGTCGTCCTCCATATGTTGGGCCGCGTAGGTCCCCGGCCGTGGCGAGTACCTGAAACCGAAGATGCGCTGAAACTGCATGTCCTCCACGAGTTCCAGCGTGGCTTCGAAGTCCTCTTCCGTTTCGCCCGGGAAGCCGACAATGAAGTCCGAGGCGATCTCGACGCCGGGGACGATCTCTCGCGCGGCGGCGGCGATGTCCGCGTAGCGCGCGGAGTCGTAACCCCGGCGCATGGCGCGCAGCACGCGGTCCGACCCCGATTGCGCGGGCATGTGCAGGAAGCGGCAGACTACCGGCGTCTCGGCCATCGCCCGGAGCAGTTCATCGCCGATGTCCCGCGGGTGACTGGTCACGAAGCGCAGGCGTCTCAACCCCGCTGACTCCAGCTCGCCAACCTCGCGAACCAGTCCGGCCAGCGTTCTCCCGGGCGACAGGTCCTTGCCGTAGGCGTCCACGTTCTGGCCGAGGAGGGTAATCTCGACGGCGCCCTGTTCGACGAGCTGCCGGGCTTCTTCGACGATTGCCCCGGCCGGCCGGCTCTGCTCCGGCCCGCGGACAGTGGGGACGATGCAGTACGCGCAGGCGTTGGAGCAGCCGCGGCTGACCGCCAGGTAGGCGCTCCAGGGGTGCGCGCCGCGTTGGGCGCCGGCCGAGGG
Source organism: uncultured bacterium (assembly GCA_965370045.1). GTDB lineage: Bacteria > Planctomycetota > SZUA-567 > JAKLDR01 > JAKLDR01 > CAZONU01. The sequence goes on from CBDUSI010000118.1 coordinate 1,690, forward strand.
CAGGTCCATCTCGCGGCCGTGGCCGGAGAGCACCGGGGCGTCGGCAACTCGTTCGGCGAGCAACCCCGGTATCTCGTCCAGGCGAGCCGGACCGACGACGAAGTCCACGCACGGCGCGCGCCGGATGACCTCCCCGCGATCCTTCTCGGCCATGCAGCCGATCACGCCGATTAGCATGTCGGGGTAGTGCTCCTTGCGCTGCGCCAGCCGCCCCAGCAGCGACCAGACCTTGTCCTCGGCGTGCTGGCGCACCGAACAGGTCTCTATCAGCACCACGTCGGCTTCAGTGTGCTTGCTGACCGATTGCAGCCCGGAGCGTTCCAGCAGCCCGGCCAGCGCCTCGGCGTCGTGGGCGTTCATCTGGCAGCCGAAGGTGTGGATGTAGAATGTGCGGGTCATCTCAGCGCCGTTCCCTTGCCGCCGGCTTCTGCCAGGCGAGCGCGCGGCAGGCCGTACTCTTGCGGTCACTTTGTGTGTCGAGCAAGGCGGTCAGCCTCAACTCCCTGCCGCGGGCGGTTCGAATGTGAAAGGCCAGTTGGGCGCTGTCCACGTGTTCCTAGCGACTCCTCACGAAAAGGGCCGAGCGCAAGGAGCGCCCGGCCCGGATTCTCCAATTGTCGGGGCGAACTACTTCTTGGCTGCCTCAGCGGCCAACTCGGCGGCCTCCTCCTCGCTCTCCTTCTCGCGGCGGAGCAGGCGTTTCCAGCGGAGGTTAGTCCACTTCTGGAGCTCGGCGATGATGTCCTTGTTCTTGTCGTTGAAGAGGTGCTTGAAGCGGGCCTGGGTCTTGAGCCACTCCTCGACCGGCTTGACCTCCTTGGGCTTGTAGTTGATCTTGTAGGCACCGTCGACCACCTCGAAAAGCGGCCAGAAGTTGGTTTCCACGGCCAGCTTGGCCTGGGCGATGCCCTGGTCCACCGGGAAGCGCCAGCCGCGGTGGCAGGGCACCAGAACGTTGAGGAAGGCCGGGCCGCCGCAGTGCAGGCCCTTGTATATCTTGTCGCCCAGGTCGCGGAGGTTGTGGATGGAGGCTTGTCCCACGTAGGGGATGTCGTGGGCGACCATGCAGGCGGTGAGGTCCTTCTGCTTCTCGGTCTTGCCGGCCTTGGCAGTGCCCGCCTGGCTGGTGTTGGTGTGCGCACCCAGCGGGGTGGCCCCCGAGCGCTGGATGCCGGTGTTCATGTAGCCTTCGTTGTCGTAGCAGATGTAGAGCATCTCGTGGCCGCGCTCCATGGCCCCGGAGAGCGACTGGAAGCCGATGTCGTAGGTGCCGCCGTCGCCGCCGAAGGCGATGAACTTGAACTTCTCCTTGACCTTGCCCTGGGCGTGCAGCGCCCGGTAGGCGGCCTCGACCCCCGAGCAGGTCGCGGCGGAGTTCTCGAACGCCGAGTGGATGTTCGAGCACCGCCAGGAGCTGAACGGATAGATGGTGGTGACCACCTCCATGCAGCCGGTGGAGATGGTGGTGACCAGCTGCTCGTCGTCGTCGACCATCTTCATGGCCAGGCGGAGGAGGGTCGGCGCGGTGCATCCCGCGCAGGCGCGGTGACCGGGGGCCAGCACTTCCGGCTTGTGAGAGAGCTTCTTGAGGTTGAGAGCCATGTGTCGTTCCTCCTCCGGCCGCCGCTCGACGGCGGCTAGACGTAGTTGTATCCGTACCAGGGCAGTTCCACGGGCAGCGCGGCGCCCAGCACCTTGCCGAGCTCGCCGCGATCCTCGATCAGACCCCGCTCGGAAGCTTCCAGTGTTCCGAAGACCGCGCGGCAGGCGTCGGCCTCGCCGAGCTCCAGGCGCTCGGCTCCCAGGGAGATCACCATCTTGTCGCCGGCCTCCTCGAACTTCAGCTTGGCGGCGCGCGGGCCGGCCTGCTCGACCAGCAGGTCGCGCAGGCTGTCCATCAGCTGCGGGAGGTTGACCAGCTTCACCGTCCCGCCGATTCCCGGGGTGGGCTCGCCGGTCAGTCCGGCCGCGGACATCTCCGCCTGCAGCGAGACGTCCCAGTTGCGCACATTGACTTCCAGAGTCGGGACGGCGCCGCGCCCGGCCAGTTCGGGCATCACCGCGGCCAGCGTCCGGCGGCAGCCGGCGTACTCGCCGAGGAACATGCCCTTGGCTCTCTCGCCCTCGTTCTCGGGCGCCCGGGTGGCCGCGTAGGCCACCAGCTTGCCGTCGCGGCGGATGGCCCAGAGCTTGGCCGCCCGGTTCATGCAGGTCCGGCCGGCAACGATGTCCGCCCACTCGGACGGGGGCCGCAGGAAGCGCGCCGGCTCGTTACGGTAAATGGCCGCGAGCATGGCGGCCTCACCGAGCGCGGCGGGGGAGATATCTATCCCCTCGCTGCGCGCCGGCCCGGCGGCGACCCGATAGCTCAACGCGCAGCCGGCGGCCACCGCCCCGCTGCGGCCGTAGAGGCCGCGGCGGCCGGAGATCATGGCGAAGTCGATGCCCTCCGACCTCATGGCCGCGATGCAGTCGGCGAGAACCTTGGTGGCCAGCCCCTTCCCGCGGTAATCGGGGTGGGTGCAGACTGCCCCCAGGCAGGCTACCGTCACGCGCGCGCCGAAGATCGAGGCTTGGTGACGGCGGTAGCCGCAGTGGGAGACGACTTCGCCGTCTTCTACGAAGGCGCGCAGGCGAGAACGGTTGGCTTCGTTGATGAAGTAGGCGAACTCCGCGGCCATCTCGCCGCCGTCGGGGCGGAAGCTCAGGTTGCAGAGCCGGACCAGCGAGTCCAGTTCTTCGACCTGCAGGGCGCGGGGGCCTTCCATCGATCGCTCTCGGTATCTGCTACTCGCGCAGGCCCAGGAAGTTCTCGACCGGCCCGGCCTTGCCGGTCTCGGCCACCGTTTTGAGTTGGTCGAACACGCTGCGAATCATGCTGACGTTGACGTCTCGGCCGCCGATCCCGTAAATGTGGCTGATCATGGGGACCTTGAGCCCGGCGCCGTAGGCCGCGCCGCGGATTTCGTTGAAGACCGGGCCGCCCTCCAGGCCGAAGGAGATGCTGCGGTCCATCACCGAGACCGCCTTGCAGTGCGCCAGCGCTGCGCAGATCTCCTTGCCCGGGAAGGGGCGGAAGACGCGGATCTTGAGCAGGCCGGCCTTGACCCCCTCCTCGCGCAGCTCGTCGACGGTGGCCTTGGCGGTGCCCGCGGTGCTGCCCAGGGCGACCACGGCCAGCTCGGCGTCGTCCAGCCTGTAGGGTTCCAGGAGGTCGTAGGCGCGGCCGGTGAGCTTGCCGTAGGCGGCGCCCACCTCCTGGATGACCGCCGGGGCGTTGTACATGCCCTGGACCTCCTGGCGCTTGTGCTCAAACAGCCAGTCGGTGAGGTCCAGCGGGCCGTAGGTCACCGGGTCGGCGGCGTTGAGCAGGTACTTCTCGGGGTTGTACTCGCCGACGAACTTCCTGACGACGGCGTCGTCGGAGAGCAACTCGACCCGCTCCATGGTGTGGCTGATGATGAAGCCGTCGAGGGTCACCATTACCGGGAGCTTGACGTCCGGGTTCTCGGCGATGCGGAATGCCTGGATGATGTTGTCGTAGGCCTCCTGGCTGTTCTCGGAGTAGAGCTGGATCCAGCCCAGGTCGCGGCAGCCCATGGTGTCGGAGTGGTCGCAGTGGATGTTCAGCGGCCCGCTGATCGCCCGGTTGACCACCGGCATGACGATGGGCAGGCGCAGGGAGCTGGCGATGGCCACGATCTCCCACATGAGGGCCAAGCCGTTGGCCGCGGTGGCGGTGATGGCCCGCGCGCCGCCGGCCGCGGCGCCCACCGTGGCGCTCATGGCGCTGTGCTCACTCTCCACGTTGACCAGAAGGGTGTCCACCTGGCCGTTGGCCACGAACTCCGCGAACTTGTGCATCATCTCGGTCTGCGGGGTGATCGGGTAGATCGCGGCGACGTCGGGGCTGACCTGCTTGAGGGCGGTGGCCGCGGCGTCGTTGCCGGTCAGGCCTGTCACTTCCTGGGCGGCGATCTTCTTGTTCTCGGCGACGGTGGTGGTCACAATGCGCCTCCTCTACTTCTTCTCGTCGGCTTCGGCGGCGGCCGCCTCGGTCTCCAGGATCATGGTGATGGCCTTCTCACCCTTGACCGGGCAGATCGCGGCGCAGATGCCGCAGCCCTTGCAGTAGTAAAGGTTGAAGCCGGCGAACTTCTCGTCCTCGACCTTGATCGCGCAGTCCGGGCAGAAGCCCCAGCACTGCAGGCAGTGGATGCAGCGGTCCTCGTGCCAGACCGGGCGGTAGCTGCGCCATGAACCGGTGTTGTAGACCTCGCTGGTGCCGGGGTCGACCAGCCCCCCGTCCATCACGTCCTTCCAGCCCTTGACCTTCTTCTCGTCAGCCATTGGTTGCCTCGCTTATCTGGGCCTGTCAGGCCGCCTCGACCTCTTCGTAGGCGCGCTTGAGCGCGCGGACGTTGCCTTCGACGATCTTCTGGCCGAACTTGCCGCCGAACTTCTTCTTGATGCCCTTGGCGAAGGCCTCGATGGGCAGCAGTCCGGTGACCTTCATCAACGCGCCGATCATCGGGGTGTTGGGGATGGGCCGGCCGACCTCGTCGATGGCGATCCTGGTGGCGTCGACGGTGAAGACTTGCTGCCCGCTCTTGAGCTTGAGCTTTTTCTTGATCTCCTCAGCGGAGAGGGCCGTGTTGATGACCAGCGGGCCATCCTCCATCAGCAGGTCGCAGACGTCGACCACCTCCAGCAGGGTGTCGTCGAAGACCACCACGGCGCTGGCGCTCTCCAGCGAGCTGTGCACCCGGATGGGCGCGTCGGAGATGCGCGTGTAGCCGCGGATGGGAGCGCCCATCCTCTCGGGGCCGTACTCCGGGAACCCCTGGCTGTACTTGCCCTCGTGGAGGGCGATCTCCGCCACCATGATGGCGGCGGTCTTGGCCCCCTGACCGCCGCGGCCGTGCCAGCAGATGCCGTAAATCTTGTCCGCCATGTGAAATGACCTCCGAACCGCGCCTGCGGGCTGTGCGGGCCGGGGCTCCGGCGCGGAAGAGCCTCGGCGCACTCAATCTATATGGAGGGACGAGCGGTGTCAAGGTCAGGGCCGACCGGGCCGAGAGGCCATCGCACTCTTCGGACGGATGTTCGCGGCCTACCTCGAATAGAAAAGCCGCAGGATGGGAACGTTCATCGGGCGATAGCGCAGGAAGTCGGCCAGCATGCGCTTGGCCTGCTCCGCGTCGCCGGGCTTGTCCCGGGACATGAGCGTCGCCGCGAACGCCAGGGTGGCGCCGCCGCTGCCGGGGTCCAGGCGCCAGGCGCGGCGGTAGTGGGGCAGCGCTTTCTCCAGCCGCTCGGCGGCCGAGCCCGCCGTGGAGCGTTCCTCAATGGTTCCCAGGGCCAGTTGGGCCTGGACGGAGAGTTCCGACGGGGCGCCGGCCAGGCCGGCCAGGCACTTCCTGGCGGCCAGGTAATCCTTCTGGCGGAGGAGCACCAGGCCGCGGGCCAGGCTGACGCGGCCCGGGGCGGTCTTCCCGGCGGACTCCAGCTTCTTGAGCGCGGCACGGAGGCTGCCCGCCTGGGCCAGACCGGTGGCCAGCTCCAGATCGGTCAGATTCCCGGGCTCACCGGGGGCCTTGCCGTCCTTGGGAAGCAGCACCAGCCACCAGCGGTCCAGGCGCGACCAGAGCAGGTCGAAGAGGGCGTAGGGCATTCGCACCGGCTGTGCAGCGCCGTAGTCGCGGACCAGGACGCACTTGGCCTTCTGGTCGTAGCCGACGACCAGGCGGGGCAGTCCCGTGCCGAAGCGCTCTTCCGGGCGCAGGCCGGCCAGTTCGCCGGGCGGCAGTTGGACCAGCACGGGGATGTCCTTGGCCATCTTGGCGCGGAGGTCCTCCAGCGAGCCGTTGCCGACCGCGAAAGGGATGCGTTTCGCGACCAGCAGCGGCAGGGCCCGCCGCAGGTCGCGCCCCGCGCCGCGCGCGGCGAGTGCGCGGGCCAGGGCCTCGGGGTCGAGCGCCTCGCCCCGCTTGACGGCCATCGCGGTGAGCAGACCCGCCGCCGGTCCGGCCGGCAGGATCGGTCCGACGCGCACTTCAGCCTTGGGGGGCAGCCCTTCCTGGGAGTAGTCCTTGGTGCGCGTTTCGGCCAGGGCCGCGGCCAGGGGCTTTATGTAGGGGTCTTCGGGGAAAAGCTCCAGGTAATCGACCAGCATCTTCTCGGCGGCGCCGAGTTCCCCGGCGGCGGTGAGCATGTAAACCGCGCCTGCCCGATAGCTGGCCTCGCAGGGCGCGGCGCGCACCATCGCCCGCGCCGCCGCGGCGGCGGCATCGAACTTTCCCGAGCGCAGAGCAGCGACCGCCTTGCGGTAGTGTCCGTAGGCCTCCGCGGGGTCATCGACCTGTAAGTCCCCGCTACGGCGCTTGACGATTGCGGCCAGCCGCCGGCCGCGCCGGCCGGCGGCCTTCAGCTCCTTGAGCGCAGTCCGGGCCCGGCCCATCTTGAGCAGCGCCTCGGCGGCCATCAGATGGGGGCGCGGGTCCCGGGGCGCGAGTCGCGCGGCCGCGGTGCACCACTCCAGCGCCTCGGTGAACCGGCGGCTGGCCAGGCAAAGGCGGGCCAGCTCGAGCCGGGCCTTGGGGGCCTTGGGGTCCAGCCTGGTCGCGCGCAGGAGGGTGATGTAGGCGCCGGCCTCGGCGCCGCGAGCGCGCAGGCGCACGGCCCCCTCGACGAGGGCCGCGCATTCTTCCGGATCGGGCTTGGCATCGGGGGGCTTGCGGCGCTCGGCCGCGCCCAGCGGGAACTGCCTGGATATCCAAGCCAGGGCCGGCGCGGCGCTGCGGACCGCGAAGGCCCTCTCGGCACGATCCAGCGGGGCCACCGCAATCTTGAGATTGGGGTTGGCCTTGCGATAGGCCTCGGCCCGCTTGCGGATGCGCCCACCGCCCATGAGGAAGAGGAAGCGCGGCAGGCGCGGGGCCAGGTCCTTCTTGGCGCGCATCCCGCCGGGCACCGAGCCGACCACCACCAGGGTGCGGGCCAGGCGGGGATACCGGAAGACCGTATTGGACGCTCCGTAGCCGCCGGCCAGGTGGCCGACGATGGCCACCCGGTCGGGGTCCGCGGCGGCGGCCCCGACGGCGGCGCGCACGGCGGCAAGGGGCACGATGTCCGGGTAACCGGCGGAGAGGTCGGGTTTGCTGGGCCGCGGGAAGGCGACGATGAATCCGTGGCGGTCGGCGGCGCGCTTCCAGGGGTCGAGCCAGGAGCCGCGCCGCTTCTGGTAGCCGGGCAGGAAGACAATCAGCGGCCAGAGCTTCCGGGCGTCGTGCCCGGCGGGCAGGTAGACCACCGCTTGGCCGAGCGGCAGGTGCAGAGTGATGCTCCTGCCGACCTTGGATTTCTCGGGCTCGGGTTGCGGACCGATGGGCGCGCCGGCGTTCGCCGTGCCGGCGGCGGCCAGGAGAATGAGGACTGCGAGTGCGGTCTTGCGCAAGGAAGCGCCTCCTCGGGGGGCGGTCTCACTCGCTATTCTAGTAGCCGGAGGCGGCGGGGCAAGGACCGCAAAACCCGGAGGGCAATACGACGGGATGGGCTGCAGTTGTCGGTGGGGAGGAGGGAGGGGGGGCTAGAGAAAGGCTTCCCTGACGACCACCGGCCCGGCGGAGGCATAGGTGGCGTTCCAGGCTACGACGGGATCGGGCTCGTAGTCGGCCTCCATGTCGGCCCATTCCTCGTCGCTGAGGGCGACGGCGGCTACCACCTGGGGTTCCTCGGGGGTATGGTCGATGCTGGGCGCTGCCGGGAGTTCATCGGCGACGGTCTCCGCGGCGGCCACGGTATCGACCTGGGGCTCGGCCTGGTGCTCGGCCTCGTGGTCGTGGGCTGCCTCAATCTCGACCAGATCGGGTCCCTCGGCGGGGGCTGGCGCCGGCGCCTCGATGACGGTGGTGGCCTCTTCGGCGGGCGCGACCTCCGGAGGAGGCGCGGCCGGCGCGGTCTTGTCTGCAAACGCTGTGACGCTGTCGGCCAGCACCTTGGCGACGGGCAGTTCGACGTCGGCCAGTACGCTCTCATCCACCTGGCGGAGGTCGATAACCTCGGGAGCATCGCCGAACTGGTCAGGGCTGAACTTGTCGAGGTCCGGGGCTATCAGCTTGCCGACTACCCCCTTGCCGGTGCCCATGACCTTCTGGCGCTCTTCGCGGCGGGCCTGGCGGGCCTCCAGGTGCCTGCTGGCCAGGCCCCGCTCGGTGGTCTTGACCTCTTCGGCGTCGCCGGCGTCCAGGTCGTCCAGGCCCTCGATGACCGCCTTGGCCGGGCCGGTGAAGGGCCGGAGTTCCTCGTCTTCCTCGGCGGCGGCGGCCTCCGGCAGGACGATGTCTTCGATGGCGAGCGGCGCGTCGCCGGCGGGTTCGCCAGCGACCTCGGCCGCGACTTTTTCCGCGGCGGCCTGGGCCTGAACGGCGGCGGCCTTCTGGACCGCGTCCTGGCTGTAGACGTTCTCGATGGCCTCGCGGATTTCGATCCAGCTGCAGTTGAAGGGCTTGACCTTGAGTTTGGTGAGCTCCTCGATCTCGTTGATGGCCTTGCGGTTCAGGCAGTTGGCCATTGCTACGCAGATCAGTTTGCCGAGTTTCTCGAAGGGGATGAGCCGGTGCTCACTGCACTTGTCCTGGGGGACCAGCGCGGCCGCTTCGGCGCGGATCTCGATGTGATCGAGCTCAATCGTAGATATGCGGAACTGCCGGCCGAGGCCGGTGGCGACGGCCAATGACTGGCAGGCCCCCATGTTGACCAGTATCTGGCCGACCAGCCCCTTGCCGCCCTTCTCCTGGATCTTGAGCGCCCGGCTGAGCTGCTCGGTGCTGACCGCCTCGGCCTGGATGAGTATCTCGCCGAGGGGCTTCTGGCGGCTCTGCAGGCGCGTGGAGCGCCGCGCACTGCGCCCGCTGGGGGAACTGGCCGTGGCGGTCTTCCTTCTCGACGTAGTCTTCGGCGGGGCCGAGGGGGCCTCGCTGGCCGCTGGCATGGGGGCCGGGGCGGGAGCCTCGGGCCCCTTGAAGTCCGCGGGCACCGGGTCGAAGGACTCGCCCTCGGCCGGAGCGGCCGGAGCAGCGGGCGCGGCGGCCTGCTGCTGTTCGATGTCGTCGAGGTTTATCTCCGGCAGGGGGGCTTGTTGGGCGGGCTCGGTGCTCTCGGCCTCCGCCGGGATCTGGCGGATGGAGGGCGCCCGGCCGCGCTTGGAGCGGCCGGTGGGGCGCTTGTCGCCCTTCTTGCCGCCGCCGAAGAGCTTGCCGAGGAGGCCCATGGGCCGTCGCTACTCCGACTTCTTGGTCAGGGTGAAGAGGTTCCCGCCGGCCGGGTTCATGGCGTGCTCTATCTCCAGGAGCTTGGCCACCTCGCCGAAGCGGGCGTCGGCGGCCGGACCCTGGGGCGGGAACTCCAGCGGGGTGCCGTAGTCGCTGATCTTAACGGTGAGCTGCTGGCCGTTGGGCACGATCAGCATGTGGTAGATCGCGTTGGGATCGTTGCCGCAGGCGTGCTCGGCGACCGACTGGCAGGCCGCGGCCACCGCCCCGGCGAGCTTGCCGGCAGCAACCTTCTTGAAGCCCACCTGACGGGCGACGCGGTCCACTAGGCCGCTTACGCCCCCGGCGAGGTCGGCCACCGCCGGGAGGCTTATCTCAATGGGCTTGGCCCGGCGCGAGGCGAAGAACTTCATCTCGCCGTTCTCCTCGGAGACCGCCACCGAGGTGCAGCGCGGGCACTTGTAACGGCCGGCCGCCGGCAGCTTGAGGCCCAGCTTGCATCGCGGGCAGGCCACGGTCAGCGGGAACACGCCCGCAGCGAGTACCGGCGCGGGCGGCGCCACCGGGGCGGCGGGTGCGGCGAGGGGCGCCGGGGCCACGGGCGCCGCTGGCGCCGGCTGGGCAAGTTCGGCGGGTACCGGCACACTGGCCGGGGGGACCTCGGCCCCGCTGAAGCTCTGCAGGGCCACGGCCTCGTCGGAGACGATGGTGAACAAGGCGTTGAAGCCCAGCATCTCCATGACCAGCATCACTTTTTGGGGCACGCGACTGAAAACCAGGTTCCCGTCGCGCTCGGTGAAAGCGTCCACGTACTTGAGCAGGATGCCCAGGCCGGTGCTGTTGATGTACTTGACCCCGGCGCAGTCCAGGACCAGGCGCTTAACGCCCTTCTCGAGCAGCTTGTCCATCACCGAGGCGAAGCTCTCCACGGTGGTGGCGTCGATGGAGCCGACCAGCTCGGCCAGCGTGGCCGTCAAGCCCTCCGCTGACTTGATGTTCTTCAGGCGAAATTCTATCGCCGCCATGGGTCCCCCAGCATCACTTGGTGTATTTGGTGAGCTTCACCTGATTGCCGGCGTAGTTGTACTCCAGGTTGTCCAGGCACTTGAGCATCAGCATGATGCCCAGCCCTCCGGTCCTGCCAGCCTCGTTGCGCTCGCGGGCCACCGCCACCGCGTTGCCGTGGACCCCGCGGCGCAGGTACATCTCGGTATCGAACCCGTCGCCCTCGTCAGTGATGGTGAGGGTCACCTTGTCCTTGTCCAGCAGGTAGCCCACGTCGATGACCCGGCTCTCCTGGCTCTTGTTCCCGTGGCGGGCGGCGTTGTCCACCGCCTCGCGGAAGGCCACGGTGAGGGCCGCCCCGCGCTCCTCGCTCATGCCGCTCTGCTCCACCAGCACCGAGCAGAGGTCGTTGGCCTCCTCGATGGTGTCGTCGCGGGTGGGCAGCTGGAAGCGCATCTGGTGCTGGAAGAAGGCGCGTTCCTCGTGACTGCGGCGGATCTCGCTCTCGGCCAGTTCGACCAGCTCGTTCATCTCGAAGGGCTCGGTAACCCCGCCGTCCTCCACCACGCGCAGCCCGTCGATGCGATTGGGGTCGGTGTCCTCGGCGTGGAGCAGCACCAGGGCGGCCATGCTGCTTTCCTTGACGCGCTTCAAGGCGCGGATCAGGTCGCGGGCGCCGGACAGCGAGGAGTCGAGCACCACCAGGTCGGGCTTCTGCTCGGCGGCCTCGGCCATGAAGTTCTCGACGCCCTCGTAGGTCGTGGTCTTGCTGCGCGGCCCGGTGAGGCGGTCGGCCAGGATGCTGGTGAAGAAGTCCTTCTTGGGCACCACCAGGGAGATGCCGAAGGGCTCGTCCCGGTCGGCCAGCTTGTCGGCGGGAGCGCCGTCCGTCGCCTTGCGGGCGGGGCGTCGCAGGGACAAGGGCGACAAGCCGCCGCCCAGCTCCACGCGGTTGCCCTGGTCGAGTTCTCGTGAAGCCAGGTCGAACAGCGTGGAGACCAGCTTTTGACCGCTGTCTTCGGGCGTCTGGGACGTCGCCGAGGCCCGCCTGACCAGCTCTTTGAGGGTTACCACCCGCATCTGGGGTCCATCTCCTTAGCCTTCTCGCGCCACGCGGTCCATCAGTTCGCTGAGGGTGATGATCTTCTTCTCTACGAGCAAGCCGGAAAGGGCTTTGACCAGCTTCTCGGGGTTGACGTTGAGCGGCCTGGCCTCCAGGGGGGCGGCCGGACCTCGGCCCATGGCCGGTTCGACATGGGCGGCCCGCCCGCGCTTGGCGGCCGCGCCGGCGCCCGGGCTGGCCGCGGTGGAGACCGCTTCCCGCGGGCGGCCCGCCGGGGTATCGGTGACCGGCGCGGGCTTCCGGGGCGCGGCCGCGGCGCCCTTGGGTCCGTAGTAGAAGTTCTGCAGCGCCCGGGTGACCTCGGTGCGCGTGGCCAGCACCGTCTGGACCTTGAGGCCGGTGGTGAAGGCCAGCTCGTCTATCGATGGGTAGTCCATGGGATCGGGGGTCACCACCGTGAGCGTGTCGGCCTCTCGCGAGAAGGGCAGAATCTCGTGCTTCTCGGCGAATTCCCGGGGGACCAGCGCCATGAGCGCGGGGTCCAGCTTATGGTCCTTGAGGTGGACTACCGGAACCTTCTGCTGCACCGAGAGGAAGGCGGTGAGCTTGTCTTCCTTGATGAAGTTGAGTTTTACGAGAATGACCCCGAGCTTGCCGCCAATAGCCTTCTGGTACTCGAGGGCGGAATCGAGCTGCTGCTTGCTTATCAGCTTGGCGTGCAGGAGTATATCGCCGAGCTTTTCGCTCATGAAAAACTCCCACCTGCGGCCCGGGGACGGCCTCGGCCGATCAGCTATGACTAGGCTGATGGATTCTAGATTTGGGGGTGAAGCTGTCAAGGCAATTTCGGACCGCCTCGCGCGCGGTGC
>CBDUSI010000119.1:0-13874 GCA_965370045.1 uncultured bacterium
TCAAGCTGGCCATGATCCGCCTATACTTCAGGCGATTGTCAGACAGGGCCTAGGGCACTCGGGACGGAACCACCAACAACACCCGCAGACCGTAACTGAAGGGGCCGACCGTCGGGATGTTAGAGCCGCGATATGCCGAACGGCATCTGCCTGGAAGAGAGTACCACGCCCCGCCGCGCAGCACGCGAGACGAGCCGGAGGTCGGCCCCCGCGGGTCGGACTGCCAGCGGAAGACGCCCGGCCAGGGGTTGGCCTCGTACTCGCCGTACCGGTCCGAGCACCACTCCCAGACGTTCCCGTGGAAGTCGCAAAGCCCCCAGGCGTTCGGCCGCTTCCCGCCGGCCGGGTGCGTCGTGCTCCCGAACTTCGCAGCGTACCAGGCGTGGTCCGCCAGACCGCTGTCGGCGTCGCCGAAGCAGAACCGCGTCCGCGTCCCCGCGCGGCAGGCCCACTCCCACTCGGCCTCGGTCGGCAGGCGGAACCGCCCCGGCCCCTTGGCCAGGGCATTCAGCTTCTTCAGAAACCCCTGGCAGTCGTTCCAGGACAGCTGTTCCACCGGCAGCTTCGGGCCCCTGAAGAAGCTGGGGTTCGAGCCCATCACCTTCTCCCAGACCTCCTGGGTCACCTCGTACCTGCCCATGTAGAACGGCCGGCCGATCCGGACCCGGTGGAGCGGACCCTCGCCGCTCCACCTCCCGGCCTCGTCGTCCGGGCTGCCCATGTCGAAATGGCCGGCGGGAACCAGGACGAGTTCCAGCGCCACGCCGCCGCCCAGGTCCACGGTCTTCTCGACCGGCACGCCGAGCTGCTCCGCCGCCGCCTGCTGCCGGCGCGCGGCTTCGGCCGCACCGAATTGCCAGTTCGACCACGCGACCCACATCCAGGCCCCGCCCAGCGCCAGCGCCACCAGCACGCAGCCGGCGATGTAGAACTTCATCATGCCCGGGCGGTGCCCGGGGGCGGCGTTCCCGGCGTCGGCGGGGTCGGGAGGCGTGGGGCTCATGACTGGAGGATCATACTGTTCCCTCGCCGGGCCGCAAGGGGACCACGGGAGCCGCCCCCCCCCGCCTTGCCTTTCCCCCCCTGCGTTTGACTTCCGGCCTCCGGTCGGGGAGAATCTTTTTCCGGGTTCGCCCCCCACCATGCCGTCCGCCGGGGAAGGCGCGGGGCGTGCGGGCCCGGTCTGCATCGAGCCGCGAAGGAGACTCACCATGCCGCTGGTCCCCATGAGACAGATGCTCGACGAGGCCGCCAAGGGCGGCTACGGCGTCGGCGCTTTCAACGTCAACAACATGGAGCAGATCCAGGCGATCATGGAGGCCGCCCGGGCGACCAAGAGCCCGGTCATCGTCCAGGCCTCGCGCGGCGCCCGGAAGTACTCCAACGACGGGTTCCTCTACCACCTGATGCTCGCCGCGGCGGAAATATACACCGAGATCCCCATGGCCCTGCACCTGGACCACGGCAACAGCTTCGAGACCTGCCAGAGCGCCATCGAGCTGGGCTTCACCAGCGTGATGATCGACGGCTCGCTGGAGGCCGACGGCAAGACGCCCTCGAGCTTCGAGTACAACGTCGAAGTTACGAAGAAGACAGTGGCGTACGCCCACGCGCGGGGCGTCTCCGTCGAGGGCGAGATCGGCACGCTGGGAGGCATCGAGGACGGCCACGGCGCCGGGGGCACCGGCCTGGAGAACCTCACCGACCCCGACCAAGCCGTCCAGTTCGTCGAGCAGACCGGCGTGGACGCCCTGGCCGTGGCCATCGGCACCAGCCACGGGGCCTACAAGTTCAGCAGCAAGCCCACCGAGGACGTCCTCAAGATGACGCTCATCGAGGAGATTAACAGGAGATTGCCGACCACCCACCTGGTGATGCACGGCTCCAGCTCCGTGCCCCAGGAGCTCCGCGAGATCATCAACAAGTACGGCGGGGACCTCAAGCCCGCCTGGGGCGTGCCCGTCGAGGAGATCCAGCGGGGCATCGCCCACGGCGTCCGCAAGGTCAACGTGGACACCGACAACCGCCTGGCCATCACCGGGGCCATCCGCAAGGTCTTCATCGAAAGCCCCGAGAAGTTCGACCCCCGCGACTACCTCCGCCCGGCCCGCGAGGCCATGCAGGCGGTGGTCGAGAAGCGCATGAAGGCCTTCGCCCAGGCCGGCCACGCCGGCGACTACCAGGCCAAGACTCTCGAAAGCATGAAGGGCTACTACAAGTAGGGGACAGGAAAGATTTGGCCCGCAGCAGTAGAAGTCGAAAGAACCGGCGCCCCAGGTTGCGAGACCTGGGGCTTGCCGTCGGGATCATGCCCCCCGGCCGGCCTAATCTGAAAGCCCGCCTCGAAAGGTTCGAATCATGAAATCATGCGTGCTTATCGCGGTGCTGGCCGCTGCGGCGGGGTCTACCGGCGGCGGCTGCAACCCCAAGACCTCCAAGAACGGCGTCAAGGTCGCGCCCCAGACCACGCCGCCGGCCTTCGCCTTCGCGCTGCCCCCCGCCGAGACGAACGCCCCGAGCCTGACAACCGCCGAGGCCCGCGCGCTTTTCAGGATTGCCCGCCTCGACCCGCTCGAGAATCTGGAGTCAAAGCTGCGCAAGATGCGCGACCTGCCCCAGCGCGTGTTCGAGAAGCACGGCGGCCACGTAGCCGTCAGCCTCTTCGTGCCCGGGCGCAGGGAGCCGCTGATCGGCTGGGCCGCCGGCGGCAACCTGGCCTTCTCGACCGCGGGCGCGGCGCGCAACGCCCTGGGCAAGCGCGACGCCGCCGAACTGGCCTCCGCGCGAATCCGCATCGACCTGATCTACGACCTCAAGGTCTGGCAGCCCGGCGGCCGCATGCAGCCGGGCGTCGAGGGCCTGGCCACCTTCGCCGGCAACCGCCAGGTGCTGCTGCTCCCCGAGCGCTTCATGGGCGACGGGAACACCACCGTCAAGCTCCGCGACAGGTACATGCTGCGCCTTGAAAAGCTGGCCGGCATGGCCCCCGGGAGCTGGAAAGCGGGCAAGCTCAAGATGCTGGCCATGTTCAAGAGCCGCGCGGTCGTGCAGCTGGCCACCGGCGACCAGCCGGTCTTCCTCTATCGCGGCAACGTGCTGGCCGCCGGTCCCGGCGCCGCCGAGTGCCGTGCGGCCGCCGAGCGCGGGATGGCCTGGCTGCGCGGCGTGCAGAAGACCAGCGGCAAGTTCCGCTACGTCTACTACCCCTACGCGGACACCTACGAGGAGAAGAAGTACAACGTGGTGCGCCACGCGGGAACCGCTTTCGCGCTGTTCAACGCGGCGCGGAGGTGCGTCGCCAAGCGGGCCGCGGAGAGCAAGGCCTCCAACAACCCCACGTACGACCCCAACTTCCGGGCCGGAGAACGGGCCCTGGCCTACCTCAAGGGGCTGGCCCGCGTCGACAAGCGCTTCAACTTCTACTACGTGCCCGACGGCAAGAAGGTCAAGCTGGGCGCGGCGGCGCTGGCCCTGGTGGCCTTGTGCGAGCGCGAGCGCGCCGGGGGTGACAAATCCAACCGCACGATGATGAACGGGCTGGCCGCCTTCCTGCTCAGCCAGCAGACCCCGCAGGGCGAGTTCATCAGCCACTACGACCCCGAAAAGGGCGCGCCGGTCGCCAAGTTCGTCTCGCTGTACTACCCCGGCGAAGCGCTGCTGGGACTGCTGCGCCTCTACGAGCTGGGCGGCAAGAAGGACAAGAAGCTTCTGGCCGCCTGCCACCTCGGCGCCCGGTACCTGATCAAGCTGGAGCGCCAGCAGGCCGCCGCCAACAGGAAGAAGGGCCTGGAGGCTGGTCGCATATACCTCCCGGACGCCTGGTTCGCGCAGGCCCTGGACGAGCTGATTCGCCTGGACGACAAGCCCGACTACCGCGTGCACCTGTTCGCCCTGGCCGACTGCATGATCGCCGGGCAGCTGCGCGACGCCAAGCTGCGGCGCTCCTGGGGGCAGCCCACCAAGTTCGTCGACCTGGTGGGGGCCATCGACGACTCCGACCCGCCCTCGGTCTGCGCCACCGGCGCGCGCTGCGAGGGGATAGTCGCCGCGCTGCGCGCCGCGCGCCGCGTGAAAGACAAGGCCCGCGCCGCGCGCTACGAGAAGGCCCTGGCGCTGGCCGCGCGGTACGTGGTGCAGAACGGCTACCACGCGCACAACGCCTACGCGCTGCCCAACGCCAAGCGGGCCTTCGGCGGTTTCCGGCTGACCCCGCTCTCCTGCCTGGTGCGCATCGACTACGTGCAGCACTGCGCGGCCTTCCTGATGGAGTGGGCCGAGCTGCAGAAACCGGCGGCCGGCGCCAAGTAAACCTGCTGGCCGCGGGCGCGAGGCGCGCGTAGAATGCGCGGGAATCAATAACCGGCCAACCCCGAAAGGAACCGAGCTATGAAGACACGACTTTTCGCCGCAGCCCTTATCACCATCGCCCTGGCTTCACCTTTGCGCGCCGGCGAGTTGGCCGAGGCCCTGCCGGACAGCACCGTCCTGCTGGTCAAGATCGCCGACTGGACCAAGACCAGCAAGGCCGTTGACGCCACCGCCCTGGGCAAGATCCTCGCCGAGGAGGACGTCCGGGAGTATCTCAAAGGCGTCCGCAAGATCATCGACGCGGGCCTCGCGGAGCTGGAGAAGACCACCGGGCTCAAGAAGACCGACTTCGAGAAGGCCCACGGGTCGGAGCTGGCCCTGGTCTACCTGGGCGTGAGCCCGCCCACCGAGAAGCAGAAGGCCGCCGCGCGCCTGGCCATCTTCAAGAACCGGCCCAGAAGCAACCTCCGCCAGATCGGCTTGGCCATCCATATGTACGCCGACGACCACGACGATAAGTACCCGCCGAACTTGAAGGCGCTGATGCCCAACTACATCGACAACAAAAAGCTCTTCGTCTGCCCCACCTACGCCAAGCACGCCGCCGACGGGATTGACTTCGCCTACGTCGCGGGCCTCAAGGCGGACGACGACGGCTGGAACATCCTGGCCTACGAGGCGGTGCCCGATAAGGACGGCAAGCGCCTCGTGGGCTTCGCCGACGCCCACACGGAACTCTGGACCAAGGAGCGGTTCAAGAAGGCCTGGGACGAGCAGATGGCCAAACTCAAGAAGGCCGGCCGCAAGATAACGGTCATCGAGCCCAAAGGCGCAGCCCGTGGCAAAGCCGCCGGCCCGGAACTCATCCCCGACGCGGAGCTGAAGCTCAAGCCGACGACTTCCGTCGGCCTCCTCGCCAGGGTCGGCGACAAGGAGGCCGCCAAGCGGATTTCCCTGGCCATCGAGGCGGTGTTCAGGGGCGCCAAGCGCCCCGCCAAGACGCTCCGCTGGGGCAAGGCCGAGGCCAAGGCCTTCCGCTTCGATCGCAACTCGAAGTTCTACATGCTGGCCGCCGGCGAGTACCGCGGCTGGTTCCTCGCCACGGGCCCCGGCCAGCTGGAAGCGCTGGCCGCCTCGCTGCTGGCGGGGAAGGCTGAGAAGTCCCTGGCCGACGACGCGGGCTATAAACTGTGCCGCGCCAGGCTGGGGAAGGACCCCGACGTCCTCTGGTACCTGGGGGTCAAGAAGGGCCTGGACCAGGTGCTGGCGGTGGTCCCCAAGGGACGCGGGGGCAACGAGGCCCGCAAGATCATCGACGCCCTGGGCGTCCGCGACCTGGCCGCCCTGGCCGGCTCGGTGAGCGTGGAGGCCCCCGGCTTCCGCAGCCGCACTTTCATGGCCTGCGAGCTCAAAGCCGAGGGGATCATGAGCCTGCTGGGCACCGCAAAGGTCTCCGCCGAGCTGCTCAAGCTCGTCCCGCCCAAGGCGGCGGTCCTGCAGGCCGGCTCGGTGCGCATCGACCGGGTGCTGCCGCTGGTGCGCCGCGTGGTGATGGCGGTTGATCCCAAGGCCGGCGGGAAGGACCTGGACAGGTCCCTGGCCGACGTCAAGAAGAACCTGGGCTTTGACATCGAGAAGGACCTGCTCGGCGCGCTGGGCAACAGGGGGATGTTCTACCTGCTGCCCCCCGGCGCGGTGGGCGGCAACCCCCTGCTCGGCCAGGTGAACGCTGCTAACATCGTGGTGGAGGTCACCGACCCCGAGAAGCTGCGCGGCGCGCTGGCCAAGCTGGTCATTCTGGCCAAGGCGACCATGGCCGGCCGCATGGCCGCCGGCATGGGTGGAAGGCCGGGCGGCGCGCCCCAGCCGGTGACCGAGTTCGAGTACCGCGGCCACAAAGTAACCGCCTTCAACTTCGGGGGCATAGTCGCGCCGGGCTTCGCGGTGACCGACAAGTACCTGTTAATCGGCGGCAACGTCCAGGGGGTCAAGAAGGCCCTGGCGCGCATCGCCAAGGGCGAGGCCGCCGTCCCCGGGCTGGTCGAGAGCGCCGAGTACAAGAAGGCCATGGCCCGCTTGAAGACCGACGGCGCCCTGGGCGTCTCCTACCTGGACACCGGCAGCTCGGTGGCCGGGGGCATGACCATGGTCAGCGCCGCGCTGGGGATGAGCCTCCCGGCGCTGATGCGCACCCGGGGCGCCGCGCGGCGCTCGGTGGGCATGAGCAACCTGCGCATGGTCGGCCTGGGCTGCCACATGTACGCCGACGACCACGACGAGAGGTTCCCGCCGAACCTGAAAGCGTTGATGCCCGAGTACATCGACAACAAGAAAGTCTTCGTCGCGGCCAACTACGGCAAGCACGCCGCCGACGGCGTCGACTACGCCTACGTCGCCGGGCTGGGGCAGGCCGACCCCGGCGGCAACATTATCCTGGCCTACGAGAGCGTCCCCGACAAGGACGGCAAGCGCCTGGCGGTCTTCGGTGACGCCCGCGTGGAACTCCTGACCAAGGAGAAGTTCAAGAAGACCTGGGACGCGCAGACCGCCTGGTTCAAGAAGAACGGCCGCAAGATCACCGTCATCGAGCCCAAGGGCGTGGCCCGCGGGGCGGCGGCGGCGGTCAACCCGTTCAACGAACACGCCCTGCTCGGGCTCCTGGCCCAGATGGGCAACCCCGCGACTATGCCTCCGGCGGACTGCATCACCAAGCACCTCTTCCCGGGGGTCTCGGTCACCCGCAAGGTGCCCGGCGGCATTCTGCACGAGAGCTTCAGCCCCCTGGGGGCCGGCGGCGGGCTGGGCGGCGGCAACCCCGGGCAGGCCGTGGCGGTCGGCGGGATACTCGTGGGCCTGATGCTCCCGGCGGTAACGCGCGTCCGGGAGAGCGCCCGGCGGGCCACCTGCAAGAGCAACCTCCGCCAGCTCGGCCTGGCCATCCACATGTGGGCCGACGACAACGACGAGAAGTTCCCGCCCACCGCCAACCTCAAGCTCCTGGTGCCCAACTACATCGACAACCCCAAGGTCTTCAAGTGTCCCTCTGGGCACGCCTCCTACATGGACTTCGTGAAAGGCAAGGTCACCGCCAGGAGCTCCAGTTACGTGTACCTCCCCGGGCGGGCCGCGACCACCCCCGGCTGGGTGATCATCGCCTACGGGAAGCTCGAGAATCACAAGGTCGGCCGCAACGTGCTCTATGCCGACGCCCACGTGGAATGGCGCCGTGCCGGGCGGCGCTTCGACCGCGAGCTGGCCGCCCAGAACAAGGCCTTCGCGCACTGGCGCAAGAACGGCGGGAAGCTCCGTGATATCTACGAGAAGTTCCTCAAGGGCCAGAAGGTAAGGGTGAAGGTCAAGACGCCGGAGGTCTTCTAGGAGGCCGAGCGGTTTTCCGTTGCCACCGCGGCCCACGGCGGTTAGCATAAGTGACAGGCAGGAGCAGGCGGCTCCGCGCTCCGGGCGGCTGGGCGGCCGCGGATGGGTTTCGGCCCGTTCGAGGAAAGTCCGGCCTCCACAGGACAGGGTGGTGGGTAACGCCCACCGGGGGTAACCCCAGGGAAAGTGCCACAGAGAACAGACCGCCTAAGCCCGCCTCGGCGGGCCGGCAAGGGTGAAACGGCGAGGTAAGAGCTCACCGCGTCCCCGGTGACGGGGACGGCACGGCAAACCCCACCCGGAGCAAGCCCAAATAGGGACCGAGGCGTGGTCCGCGCCGCTAGTCAGGTCCGGGTTGGGCGCTTGAGCCCCGTGGCGACGCGGGGCCCAGAGGAATGGTCGTCCGCGACAGGAGCCGGCTTACAGGCCGCCCGGAACGCGGAGCCGCCACCTGCCGGGAAACGGGGAAGACCGCTATGACCAGGCGCGTTCTCCTGTTGGTCCTCACCGCCGCCGCGGCGACCGCGGCGGCCGCCGAGCCGGAGCCCGAGAAGGCCGGGGTCCGCGAGGTGGCCGCTTATCATCAATCGGGACAAACCTTTGTCACCTGGAAAGAGCTGGCCGGCCGCGCCGACGCCGAGTATCTGGTCTACCGCTCGAAGAGGAGCTTCGACGCGCGCAAGCCGTGGCCCACCGAGCTGGTGGCCACGCTGGCGGCCGGCTCCGCCAAGCTGCGTCATGAGTCTTTCGGCGAGGACGTGGGCCACGGCCTGGCCCGCGCGGCCTTCGTCGACCGCTCGCGCGGGGGCCGGCCGCTGGCCGGGGGCACCGGGCTCCTGGCCTGGACCGTGAAGAAAGAGGGGCGTTATCACTACTGCGTGCTGGCCCGCGTGCGCGGCAAGCTCGTCGGCCTGAAGGGCGTCGCCGGTCGGAACGCCACGACAGACCCGGTGAACGAGGCCCCCGGCGCGCCCGGCGCGGTGGAGTTCGCCGCCACCGGGCCGGCCGGCTGGTACTACCTCATGTTCGGCGACCACACCAAATGGACCCGGCGCGGCGGCGAAGCGATCTGGGGCGGCGCCGCCTGGAGCTTTCACGTGGCCCTGCCGCGCAAGGTCAAGAAGGAGGAAAAGCTCCCGGTGCGCGTGGCCCTGCACGGCTACCGCGCCCAGGGCGTGCGCTACGCGGAGGTCCCGGTCAAGAAGCAGCTGGTTTACCTTTCCGCCCAGGACTGGCAGAACAGCTTCTGGTGGGGCTGGGGAGAGTCGGTGCCCCCGGCGGGCCCGCCGGCCTGGGCCCCGGCGCGGGGCAAGCCGCTGACCGACCCCGGCGCGGTCGAGCCCTACGCGGCGCGCCGTCTGGGGCATATCATCAAGTGGGCCGCGGGCAGCCCGGCCAACCTGCGCGCCAAGACCGATCCGCAGCGGGTCTACCTCTACGGCCACTCTATAGGCGGCAGCGGAGCGCTGAACTTCGTGCTCTCAGCCCGGCCCGGCGCGGAGCGCATCGCCGGCGTGGTCGCCACCAAGTTCCCGGTCAGCTTCCCGAAGGGCTGCTACTGGGAGAAGGGCCTGCAGCGCGTATGGGGCGCCCGCGCGCTGGGGCTGCGCGGCGCGGGACTCGGCCCGGCCAGCGCCTACCAGACGATCACCCCCCTGTCCCTGGCGCGGCGGCTGGCGATCAGGCCACTGCCGTTCGAGCCGCCGCTGATCGAAATCTCTCTCGGGACCAAAGACAAGTTCGCGCCCGTTGACGAGCTGGAGAAGCTGGCCGCCGCGCTGGAGGCCGCGCGGCTTCCCTACTTCGCGCACTGGGGCAATTACGGACACGGCGGCGGGCGCCTGAGCGGCGCGAAGAACCGGGCCTTCGACGTGCGCCTGGCCGAGCCGCTGCTGGCCTTCGCGACGGCGTCGTCCAACCACAAGCCCGGCAAGGGCGGCGACCCGGCCGGCTACCTCAACTCCGCGCTGGAGTGGTCGAGCCCGGCCAACGATTTTGACGCGGAGTCGACCGCCGACGACTTCGTCGATGCCGCCGACCTCTGCGCCTTCTCGGTGCGGCTGGTCACCGGCGGGCCGGCCGAGCACCAGCCCGGGAAGAAGGCCGCGCGGGCTACCGTGACCATCACCCCGCGGCGGCTGGCCAGGTTCAAGCCCAAGCCCGGCGCCACGCTCTCCTGGAAGGCGGAAGACCGCGGCGTGCCCGGCGAGCCCGTCGAGTTGGCCTCCGGAGAAATCACCGCTGACAAGCACGGGCTGGTCACGCTCCCCAAGGTCCCGGTCATCAAAACGGTCATGGGCACCCGGGTAACCATCGAAGACGCAACCGAGCTCCTCGACCCGGACGACGACGAACGATGATATAGCCACGCCCCGGCGCGCTCTGCACCTCGTGACATACCTCTCCTTGGGGATATCATTTAGCGCTGTCTGCCCCCCACTTGTCACCTGTGCGCCCTGGAAAACCGTCAAGTCGGCCGGTTTTGAATGAACTCTTCTGGGGCTCTTTCGTTATATTATAGTGGCGGAAGCACCTTTAGGGAGGAGTTCTCCATGGCCACGAGCAACTACACGTCGAGCATCTCCGAACCCCGCGATGACGCCGAGGGCCGCGGCGACGAGGAGGATCAGCTCGAACCTGTAGGTGGCGACGGCAGCCTGCTCGACGCCATGCAGATGCAGTTCGGGACCACCCCCTGGTGGGTGGTCTCCGCGGTGATCCACGCGGTGGTCTTCCTGCTGGTCGGATTGCTCGGCGTGGCCTTCGCCGAGCCGGTGCGCGACTCGGTGGTCATCTCCTCGCCGCCGCCCAAGAAGCACGTCGAGAAGCTCAACGAGAACGCCAAGCGCGACCTCTTCAAGAAGCGCCACGCGCCCATGGAGAAGATCATCGACAAGCCGATGATCGTCACCGAGCCGGTGCCCGACGACCACTTCGAGACCGCCAACGACATGGACAAGAACACCGCCCGGGGGCAGCAGGACGCCA
The DNA here is from genome assembly GCA_965370045.1 of uncultured bacterium. GTDB lineage: Bacteria > Planctomycetota > SZUA-567 > JAKLDR01 > JAKLDR01 > CAZONU01. Next base: position 10,675 of record CBDUSI010000119.1, read on the forward strand.
TCAGCGACATCCCCCTGGGCGGCACCGGGGTCACCGGGGTGATGGGCGTGGGCGGCGGGGGCATGGCCGGCTGCTTCGGCATCCGCGACGGCGGCGGTCGCAAGAAGGCCACCGCCCGCTGGGGCGGCTCCATCGGCTCGGAGAGCGCGGTGGAAGCCGCGCTGGCCTGGCTGGCCCGCCACCAGGAGGCCGACGGCCACTGGGACGCCAAAAAATGGGAAGGATCCATGAAGACCGACGCGGGGGTCACCGGGCTGGCCCTGCTGGCCTTCCTGGGCGCCGGCTACACCGAGACCCAGGGCAAGTGGAAGAACAACGTCCACCGGGCCACCCAGTGGATCGTCAAGAGCCAGGCGGCCAGCGGGGCCATCGGCGGCGACTGCGAGGGCACCGAGCCCAACGGCGTGGGCTACCACCACTCCATCTGCGGCCTGGCCCTGGCCGAGGCCTACGGCATGGGCAAGAACGCCGCGGTGGGCGCCGCCGCCCAGAAGGCCATCGACTACTCGATCACCCACCAGGCCAAGGGTTCCGGCTGGCGCTACACCCCGGGGATGGAGGCGGACCTCTCGGTCACCGGCTGGTTCGTGATGCAGCTGAAGAGCGCCAAGATCGCCGGCCTGAAAGTCCCGTCCTCGGGCTTCACCGGCGCGCTGGCCTTCACCGGCACGGTCAGCGACCAGTACGGCAAGTGCCGCTACAAGGCCGACTGGCTGAGCCCCAACCCGACGATGACCAGCGTGGGCATGCTCTGCCGCCTGTACACCGGCTCGAAGCCCGACGACCCCAAGGTCTCCGGCGGCGCCAACTACCTGCTCAAGAGCCTGCCCATGTGGGGCGAGAACGGCGTGGGCGTGAACATGTACTACTGGTACTACGGCACCATGACCATGTTCCAGGTGGGCGGCGCCTCCTGGAAGAAGTGGAACACGGCCATGCGCGACATGCTCTGCGACAACCAGCGCAAGGGCGGGCCCAAGGACGGCACCGACAAGGACGTGGACGGCTCCTGGGACCCGGTGGGCGCCTGGGCCATCCGCGGCGGCCGGGTCTACTCCACCGCCATCGGCGCGCTGTGCCTGGAGGTCTACTACCGCTACCTGCCAATCTACAAGCAGTGAGGGCCGCTTCGCGGCACGGCTGACGTAAGTCCGGAGGACTGATAATGGCCACTTCCACCGACCTGCGCGCGGCGATCAGTGAGGTCCACCGCCAGCTCCCGGCCAACACCGTCGAGCCCGGCGAGCCCTTCGAGTTCGAGCCGGACTGGGCCACGCGCCTCGAGCAGCGCATGGGACACGCCCCCTGGTGGGCGGTCTCCACCGTGGTGCACGCGGTGATCTTCCTGCTGGCCACGCTGCTCTCGGTGGCCCTGCCCGCGGCCAACATGGACGAGGTGATCATCACCTCGGACGTCGCCAAGGAGAAAGAGCCGGAGTACGACCCCAAGAAGAAGCGCGACATCTTCAAGAACCCCCAGGAGGTCAAGCACGAGACCCAGGTGGAACGGCCGGTGGTGATCCACGAGGAGCGCGCCGAGGCCGAGAACTTCGAGACCGAGAACAACGCGAACACTCAGACCGCGCGCGGCTCGGAGGACGCCATCAGCGACATCCCCCTGGGCGGCATCGGGACCGTGGCCTCAATAGGCGTGGGCGGCGGGGGCGGCATGGCCGGGGTCTTCGGCTACCGCGACGGCGGCGGCCGCAAGAAGGCCACCAAGCGCTTCGGGGGCTCCCCGGCCACCGAGAGCGCCGTGGAGGCCGCCCTGCAGTGGCTCAAGCGCCACCAGGAGAAAGAGGGGCACTGGGACGCCGGCAAGTGGATGGGCGGCACCCGCCGCTTCGGCTTTGGCAGGGCCCGGCGCGGGGCCAAGGTCACCGCCCACAACCGCCAGAACATTTCCATGTCCGGCATGGCCCTCCTGGCCTTCCTGGGCGCGGGCTACACCGAGAAGGCCGGTAAGCACAAGGATACCGTGGCCGCCGCGCAGAAGTGGCTGCTGGAGACCCTCGACGCGCGCGCCAAGGCGGGCATGAAGTACGGCACCTTCGACGCCTGCAACTACACCCAGGGCATGGCCACCCTGGCCATCGCCGAGGCCTACGGGATGACCAAGACGCCTGAGCTCAAGAAGGCCGCCCAGGCGGCTATCAACGTGGTCATCGCCAGCCAGGGGCCCTACGAGGCCTGGAACTACCGGACCAAGAACGGCAAGGCCGGCCGCAACGATACATCGGTTTCCGGCTGGAACCTGATGGCCCTGAAAAGCGCCAAGATCGCCGGGCTCAAGGTCGACGGCGCGGCCTTCCAGGGCTGCATGAACTGGCTGAACGCGAGCACCGACAAGACCAACGGCAAGTGCTCTTACTCCGGCTACGTCGGCAAGAAGAGCCGCTTCCGGACGCGCCTGGGCTCCGGCTCGAAGGCCATGTGGGCCGCGGGGATGCTCATGCGCCAGTTCATGGGCGCCAAACAGGACGATCCCATACTCCAGAAGGCCGCCGACTCCATCGCCCAGCACCAGCCCACCTGGGATCTCACCAAGATACCCGCGCGGACCATCCCGGCGCGGACCATCCCGGCCAGGACCATCCCCGCCCGGACCTACCCGGAGCGGAAAATCCCCGCGCGGACCTTCGGCGGCAAGACGTACCCGGCGCGGACCATCCCGGCCAGGACCATCCCCGCCCGGACCTACCCGGCCAGGACCATTCCCGCGCGGACCATTCCCGCCCGGTCCGCCTCCTCCACGGTCGACTTCTACTTCTGGTACTACGCCACGCTGTGCATGTTCCAGATGGGCGACAAGCACTGGAATACCTGGAACGTGAACATGAAGAAGGCGCTCCTGGGGCACCAGCGCAAGGGCGGCCCCATGGACGGGTCCAAGAAAGACGTGGACGGCTCCTGGGATCCGACCAGCGGCGGTCACGTGTCCTCCGGGGGGCGGGTCTTCTCCACCGCGCTGGGCGCCCTGACCCTGGAAGTCTACTACCGCTACCTGCCCCTCTACGCCAAAGACTAGGGAGACAGAGCATGGCCACGTCCACCGACCTGCGTTCAGCCATCGAGGAAGTCCAGAACCAGTTGCCCGACGAGCAACTCGAGGCCGACGGCGCACTTTACGAAGCGGACTGGACCTCGCGCATGGAGCAGCGCGTCGGCGCGCTGCCCTGGTGGGTCATCAGCGCCGTGGT
>CBDUSI010000120.1:0-13793 GCA_965370045.1 uncultured bacterium
GCGGCCCCTTCGGCAGATGCTTGCGGACCAGCTCCTTGCCATTCACGTACACCACAATACCTCCGTGGTAGGCCACCGACAGCGTCACCCCGCCGGCCCGGGCCGGATCATCGACCCGAAACTTGCTCCGCAGACAGACCAGCGGCACACTCTGATAGCCATGCTGCGGCGTCCTGCGCTTGCCGATAAGAAAAGGCCCCCGGAGTCGGGGCCAGGCACAGTCGTCAAAATCAGCGGTAAACCAGTTCGCCGCAGGCACCGCCCAGATGCGAGAGGACCTGTGCAGGCGAAGCTGCGCGACAGACTTTTTCTTGCCATCGACCATTTTGCGAACACGTTTGCGGGGATTGGCCGGATGCACGGGCAGCAGCTGGCCCTCGGCAGCGAGAACAATGTCTGTGCCTCCAGCGTAACGACAACGCCAGAAGCCGGCGATATCAAGGACGACTTTCCCGGCCCCCTCACCTGCAGCCGCGGGTACCACCGCGGCGAGAACCAAAGCCCAGAGCAAGCTCAAGAACGTGAAGTTTCTCATTGCTTAGTTTCCTTGACTTCAAGGTGTCTGCGCTGCCAGCACCGAAGAGCTACTTCTTGAGCTTCTCTGCGACCTCTGCCACAAGCTTGTAGAGTTGTTCGGAATGCTCCTGTATGCCCAGGGCCATGAGGCCCCGCTGGTCGGGGCGCTTGCCCGCCTTGGCGCTTCTCTGGATCACGCGCGTGCGGTTGTCGAGGACCTCCTGGGCCCGCTCGGCCAGTTCCTTGCCCAGCTTGGCCTTCTTGGCTTCGTCGGCCAGGGCCTTCTCTATGACGGTGCGCGCCTCTATCTCCTGGGCGCTCTCCCGGAACATCTCGATCTGCGCGGTACCGATGGCCCCGTCCCGGCCGGGGCGGAGGAAGAACGGCCCGCAGCAGTTTATGCTCAGCTGCCCCCAGGCGGTCTCGGGGTAACGAGCGCAAAGCATCCTCTTGCGCCCGCGCTTGTCGGTCAGCACGGTCCAGAAGTCGGCGCCCATCCGACCGATGCCGTGGGTGCCGTAGTCCTTGTTCCCACCAACGTGCGGAGGATGGATCACGTTGGTAACCATGGCCTCCAGGCGGAAGCGCAGCATGGGCAGCGGGTGGTCGTTAAAGACCTCGCGGGTCACGGTTCGCCAGGGCCCGATCCGGTTCTTCCAGCCGTAGCCCCGACCAAAGTCCGGGTCCTTGTGCGCGCCGTCCCCGCCCCAGGCCCGCGCTACCATGCCCACCGGGTAGGTCTTGCCATCCTTGCCGCCACGCTTCCACCTTCGCGGACCGGTCGGCTGGCCGCCCATGTTGCCCAGCGCCGTGCGCGTCACGTGCGAGTGGTGAATCCACAGCAGACCGCCGCTGGCCTTGTCCAGGTCGGCCAGCGCGGTGTCGGTAGGCGTGTAGTCGCCGGACTGGCCCATCATCAGCGACTTGCCAATGCCCCGGTCGGCGCATAGCTTCTTCATGCCGTCGATCACCGGCTTCCAGAACTTGGCGCACTCCGGCGTGCCCCAGGCCGGGCCCTCGGCGCTGCTGAGGGCTCCGGTCTTGGGATCCTTCACGGTGATAAGTATCTTGCGGTCGCCGCGCGGGCCGGCGCCGGCGAAGTTGCCGGTCTCCCAGGTCGAACGCCAGATGTACAATCCCACCACCGGCACCTTGCCCCAGTGCTTGACGGCCAGGTCCAGGTACTTCTCGACGATGGAGAAATCCGGCTTGTAGTCGTACTTGCCGCTACCGCTTTTCACGTAGCGGATCATGCTGCGCGGGTTGCCGAAGTGGGTCTTGTGCTGCGCGGTGACGTAGACCACCTTGTTGCCCACCTCGCCGAGCAGCTTGAAGGTCCGGTCCAGCAGCTTCCAGTGTTCCTCGGACCACATCTTCACCTTGTACTGCAGGGCCACTGACTCGGGCGACTGGATGAACTCCAGGAAGGAGTTCTCGAAGTTCTTGGGGTCGGGCACCTCCCAGTCGACCACGCGCAGCGCGATCAGGACGTCGACGGCCTTCTGCCCCGCGGCGCTGAGCGTAACCTTACCCTTGTATTCGCCGGGCTTGGCGTCGCGCGGCACGCGCACGGTCACCCACACGGGTTGCACTGTGCCGGTTTCCAGGGGGAACTCCTCCAGCTCCAGGAATATCCCGCGCGGCCGACCCCAGCGGTTGCAGCCCAGCCGGGCGTAGCGCAGTTGAATCGCTGCGGCGGGTATCTTGCCGGGGCCGGTCAGGTCCGAGGCGACGGCCTTTAGGCCGCTCAGGGCCGCATCGGAGGAGGCCACCGCCTGCCCGGAGACCACCCCGCCCCGACCGGTACACAGGCTAATCCGACCGGGGGAGTCGCAGGGGTCACCGTAATCCGCCGGCCGCAGCTCCTGATACACGGGAGCCGTCCAGACCTGAAAACCCTTGGGGCGTCCGGTGCTGCCCTCAGCCGGCCCGGCCAGGGTCACCGACTTGATCCCGATCCGCGACCACCATGCCGTGCCCCGGGCCAGGGGCACCGTGTTCCAGGGCCAGCCTTTACCCTTGCCCGTGAACATGATTGCGGGGGCCGACGCGCGATGGAGCTTCAGCGCCAGAACGTTGATTCCCTTGCGCAGCGCCGAGGCGGGGATCTTCAGCCCCTTGATCTCGCGCAGGCGCTTGGCGTAGCGATCCGCGAGCTTCCCGTCGGGCTTCTTGGTGTTGAGCAGCAGGCCCTCGGGATCGAGGAAGGCTTCGGAGGGATAAGGCTCCGCCAGAGTGTCAGGCTTGAGCTCTCCCTTGGGCAGGTGTTGGCGGGTGATCTCCTTGCCGTTGACGTACACAGCGATGCCGCCGAGATAGACCACCGAGAGCTTCAGGCCCCCGCTGGGGCTGGCGACACGGAACTTACCCCGCAGGCAGAACACCGGCACGCTGCGATAGCCGTACTGCGGCGTCTTGTACTTGCCGATCAGAAACGGCCCCCGCAGCCGTGGCCAGTTGCTGTCGTCGAAGTCCGCCTTGGCCCAGTCCGCCGGAGGCGCGCCCCAGAGCCGCGCGGCCTTATGTGCGCGCAAGCGCGTAACATACTTCCGCTTGCCGTCCACCATTTCACGGGTCTTCTCGCGCGGTTGGGAGGGGTGCACCGGGATCTGCTTGCCGTCCTTGGTAACGGCCACGTCCGTGCCCCGGGCGTAGCGGCAGCGCCAGTAGCCGGCGGTATCGAGGACGACTTTCCCGGCCCGCTCGCCCGCGGCCGCGGGTCCCACCGCAGCGAGAACCAAAGCCCAGAACAGACTCAAGAACGTGCACTTTCTCATCGGTCTCTCTCCTTGGACGTGTCTTGTGGCGCCGGCGCTACTTGATCCTCTTCAGCGCATCTCCGGCCGCGTAGCGGACCACGTAATCGGAATCCTTGCGGGCCTTTTCCAGCTCGCCGATCGCGCTCTTGGCGTCTTTGCCGATGCGAGCCAGCGACCAGACCGCCTCGCGGCGGACCTCGGCGTTCTTGTCAGAGAGCGCTTTCGTCAGAACGGGGACCGCCCCGGCGCCCGCGCCACTCAAGCCGCGCGCCGCGAACTTGCGGACGTAGGCGTCGGTCCCGGTCACCGCCTTCTTCAAGGCCGGCAGCGCCGCCTGGCCAATGCCGCCCATGGCCAGCGCGGCCGCACGCTTGACCTCCCTGTGCTTGTCCTTCAGGACCTTCTCCAGCGCGGGAATAGCGCTCGCGGCCGCGCCGCCGCAGATGCCCAGCGCCTTGGCGGCCTTGTGGCGCACCGCGTAGTTCGTGTCCGAGAGCAGCCCGGCGATGCCGCTTGCCGCACCGGGTGCGACGCGCGCCAGGGCCATGGCCGCCTCGCTGCGGGCCAGGGGGTCGGAGTCGGCCAGCAGCGCCACCAGTCCCGGAGCCGCCGAGGCGGCGTCCTTGCCGATCTTGCCGAGGGCCAGCGCCGCGCCGGCGCGGGCCGGAGCCTTGCCGCCCTTGAGCTTGGCGGTCAGCGCCGGGACGGCGTCCTTGCCCAAGCCCGCCAGGACGCCGGCGACCATCTGCTGATGCGGGGCACCCAGGGGGTGTCCCAGGTAGCCGAGGCAGTCCACGAGTTGGGGAATCGCCGACTTGGCCGCCGGGCCGATCTGCCCCAGCGCCCAGACCCCCGGGCCGCGGGCCGAGAAGTTCTTGCGGCCCTTGATCAGGCTGGCCAGCGCGGGCACGGCGTCCTTGGCCGCCGGGCCAATGCGCCCCAGCGCCCAGGCCGTAGTGCTCTTCGGGTAGAAGGGCTTCCAGCGCTTGCCGCCCTTGGGCGCGAAATCATCGCGTCCCAGGACCTTGATCAGCGCGGGCACGGCGTCCTTGGCCGCCGGGCCTATGGCTCCCAACCCCCAGGCGGCGAAGTAGACGCTGCGCGGGTCCTTGGCTTCCAGGAACTTGATCAGACCGGGCACCGCCGGCGCGCCCTTGTCACCCATCCGGCTGAGCTGCTGGCAGGCGTACCAGCCATCGGCAGTTCCCCCGCCCTTGGTGGCATCCTGCGCGCCGATGGCCTTGACCATGTCGGCGACCGTCTTGTGCTTCATGGCGAACGGGGACAGCCCGGTGGCCGGCTTGTCCCAGGGCTTGGCCGGCTCGGTGCGCAGCCGGTACTCGGTGAGCGCCTGGGCGACGAGCGTGTCGGCCAACTCATTGATGTAGTACTCTATGTATGTGTAACCCTTGTGGCGGTCACCGGGCGAGGCCCCGGCGGGGACGATCTTGTTGTTGTCGGCCGCGGCCGGGTCGAGCTTGTGGAGCTTCTCCCACTCGTCGGGCATCCCGTCGTTGTCACTGTCCTTCGGCGGCTTCCCGGGGGTGAGCCCCTCCATGAGCCCGCCGTTGGGAGTATTCCGCCCCCAGGCGCCGGTGCTGGTCTGGACCTCGCGGTTAATGCGCGCGCTGACCGCGTCACGCGGCAGGCAGCCGGCGTGGGCCATGACGAGTTCGTAGGCCTCCTCCGCGGTGTGCGTCGTGACCGGTGGCGTGTCCAGCGGCGTGGCCCGCAACGCTCCGGGCTTGCGCAGGTCGCGCTTGCTCCAGGGGCCATCGAAGTACCCGCCGCCCCAGGCCATGTAGTTGCCCTTCATGTACACCATGTCTTTCCCGGCCTTGGGATTGGGCTTGAGATACGGCCGGGCGAAGACGGTGGGCTGCTGGTAGATGCGCGGAGAGCCCACCAGCCCCCCGCCGGGGCCGGCCTTGGAATAGTTGCCGACCATGTTGCCGGGAGTCACCATTCCTCCCGTGCCCACGTTGTAGATGACGTTGTTGCGCCAGTCCATCGGTGCCTTCAGCCATTGCCCCATTGGCGCCCGGTCGTGATGGTGGGCCACCAGGCTGTGGTGGATGGTATTCCTGCCTCCGCCGGCGGTTATGGCGAAGTTGTGGGGCTCGTCGCCGCCCTCGTACTGGATGTCGGACTCCTCGATGCCGCACCACTGGTAGGTGGTGACCTTGGTACCGTAGAGGTCGAAGGTGTCGTCGGGGGCCCAGCTGGCGGAGACGTGGTCCAGGATCATGTTCTCCTTGCCGGAGGTATCCACCGCGCGCAGGTTGCCACTGGCCAGGATGGCCCGGCCGCGCAGGAAGCGGAGGGTCCGGTTGCCGTTGTCCGGGCCCTTGCCGCCGCCGCGCCGGATGCTGATCATGCCCTCTATGGTGATGCCCGCCCCCGGAGCGGTCTGGCCGGCGATGGTGGTGTCCTCTTTGATGGACAGGTATATCTTGCCCTTGCTGTTCCGGGTGCAGGCCACCACCCCGCTGACCTCGAATACGATGATCGTGGGGCCCGTCTGGTCGCAGGCCCACTGGAAACTCCCCGGCCCCCCGGGCTTGAGGTTGGTCACCTTGATGACCTTGCCCCCGCGACCGCCCTTCGAAGCGGCGCCGTAACCCTCGGCACCCGGGAATGCCGGGAGCTTCTCCCCCGCGATTCCCGACCCGGAAGACAGCACGCAAAACGCCAACAGGAACACGCTTGAGGTCGCCAGGAAACGCATCGATTCTCTCCTTAAGCTTCTGGGGCTACTTGCCGATTCTCTTCAGCGCGACAGTGGCCGCGTAGCGCACGACGTAATCGGGATCTTCCCGGCCGGCCTTCTCCAGGGGATCCTTGGCCTTCCCGGCCGCCGGGCCCAGGAGCGCCAGCGACCAGACCGCCTCGCGGCGGACCTCGGCGTCCTTGTCCTTGAGCGCCCCGACCAGAACGGGGACCGCCCCCTCACCCGCGCCACTCAGCGCGCGCGCCGCGTACTTGCGCACCAGCTGGTCATCCGCCGTAACCGCTTTCCCCAGCGCGGCAACGGCATCCTTGCCGATCCCACCCAGAGCCAGGGCGGCAGTCCGGCGGACTTCCTTCTTCGCGTCCTTGAGGGCCTTCTCGAGCGCCGGGATGGCGCTCTTGGCCGCCGGGCCGCACTGGCCCAGCGCCCTGGCAACGTTGTTGCGCACGCCGTAGTCGGCATCGGCCAGCGCGCTCGCCAGCGCGGAGGCCACGGCGTTGGACTTCGGGTCTATGGCGGCCAGCGCCAGGGCGGCCTCGCCCCTGACCAGCGGATCCTTGTCGCCCAGGGCCTTTATCAGCCCGGAGACGGCGGGCTTGGCCTTGGACCCCAGGAGCCTCAGGGCCATGGCCGCTCCGCGGCGCATCGCATCGCCCTTCTTCTGTTCGGTCAGGGCCTTGCTCAGCGCCGGCACGGCGGACTCGCCGATGTTGGCCAGCGCCCGGGCGGCATGATAGCGGCAGTCGCCCTTAACGTACCAACCACTACCGCCGGCGTAGTCCAGCGCCTTGACCAGCGCGTCGGTGGCCGGGGCGGCGTCTTTTCCAATCTGCGAAAGCGCCCAGGCTGCCGGCTGGCGGGCCTCCCCGTTCTTGCCGTGCAGGACCTTGGCCAGGACGGGAACCGCATCCTTGGCGCGCGGACCGAATCGGCCCAGCGCCCAGGCGATGAATCCGTGGGGGTTCATGCGCCACTTGGAGCCCATGAGCGGGTAGGGGTGCTTCAGACGATCAATCAGCACGGGGATCGCCGCCTCGTCCGCATGCGGAGCTATGACCCCCAGGGCCCAGGCGGCGAACACCGCCTTGCGATTGTCGTCGGTCTTCATCACCTTGGCCAGCTTCCCGGCAGCCGGTGCGGCCGCGGGGCCCGCGGCCTTCAGGGCCCAGATCGCTTTCCAGCTCGTTCCCGTATTGGTGCGCTTGCTCTTGTGCAGATCCATGTTCTGCATGTCGACGTCGGCGACGAGCTGGTCAATGGACTTGGGCAGCTTCTTCCACTCGGCCTTGGGGGCCTCCTTGCCATCGGAGGTCCGCAGGCGCGAGATGGTCAGCGCCTGGGCCTCAAGGTAATCGGCCCGCTCGTTGATGTAGTACTCAATATAAGTGTAGCCCTTGTGGCGGTCGCCCGGCGAGGCCCCGGCGGGGACGATCTTGTTGGCGTCGGCGGGGCTGCCCGGATTGAGCTTGTGGGCCCGCTCCCACGCGTCGGGCATGCCGTCCTTGTCGCCGTCGGCCGGCGCCTTGCCGCCGGCCATGCGCGCGCGCCAGTCCCCGCGGGGGAACCGCTCGTCCCACAGCCCCGTGCCGGTGCGCACCTCGTAGATGCACTGCTCGGTAATCTCGTCTCTGGGCAACGCGCCAGAGCAAGCCGTAACTTCCTCGTAGGCCTCTTCGGCAACCCGGGTGGTCATTGGCGGGCAAGGGCGCGGATTCCCGGCCGACTTTTTGTATCTCGCACGGACATTCCTGTGTGCCAATTCATAGTAACCACCGTCGTAGGTCAGGAAGTTGCCAGCCAGGTAGACATGGTCAAGTTTTCTGGCGAGAAACAGGCCCGCCTTCGTCAAGGTGGCCGGCGGGTGGTAGATGCGCGGCATCCCGAAAAGTGCGCCGGGGCCGTGCTTGAGATAGTTGTTAACCATGTTCCCACCGCCGGGCGGGACCTTAATACCGGCTCCCAAGTTGTAGACCACGTTGTTGCGGTAATCGAGCACAATGCCGTGCTGGGCCTCGGCCGCACGCGTGTGATGCTGGGCGAAGAGGACACGATTGAGCGTGCTGGGCCCGCCGCTGATAATCATTGCGAAATTGTGAGGCTCATCGCCACCTTCCCAACAGAGGCGTGAGGCTTCAATGGTGGTACATTGCACAGTAGCGTTCTTGGTGGAAACCAGGCTGAGACTCTCGTCAGCGCCCCAGGAAATGGAGAGGTGATCGAGCATGACCCGGTCGCACTTGACGAACAATCCGGAGTCCGCGCCATCCTTGCCCGTAAACCGAACACGCAAATGCCGCACAATAACGTCGGCGCAATTCTGAAAGTCGAGCTTGCCCTCTATGGCGATGCCCGGTCCCGGGGCGGTCTGCCCGGCGATGGTCACGGTGCCGCCGCCGACCCTGTAACCACCGTGCTTGCCCCTGCCGGGAGGGATGACCCCGCTCACGTCGAAGACGATTATCCGCGGCCCCTTGGCGGACATGGCCGCCGTGAAGCTGCCCGGCCCGGTCGGCTTAAGGGTAGTAACCTTGATCACTTTGCCGCCGCGGCCGCCCTTGCTGGTCGCCCCAAACCCTTCAGCGCCCGGGAAGGCCGGCAACCCCGCCTGCTTCGCGGCTCCGCCGGCAGCGTCACCCGCCGCCGTGGCGAGCGACAGTGTCATCATGGCCGTGAGCATCACCCACACGGTTCTTCTCATCCGTAACCCCCTCATGCTTCTCTCCCCGTCTTCCTGCGTGCTTCGCGCGAGGACTTGCGCACGACCATCTCGGCGGGAAGCGTGATCAGCTCGCCCGGCGTCCCTTTGCCGTCGATGAGCCTGTCGAGCTCGCGCACCGCCGCCTCGCCCATCGCCCGCGGGTCGATGTGAACGCTGCTCATCTCCACCGCGCGCCCGCTGGGCGGGGCCATGTCGCCGTAGCCGACTATCGCCACATCCCGGCCCACCTCCAGGCCGCGGGCCTCGACCGCCTCCCAGACGCCCCAGGCGCGAAGGTCGTCGAAAGCCAGAATCGCCGTCGGCGGCTCGGCGAGCGAGAGCAGCTCCTCGGCGGCCTCACGCCCCTCCGGCACGCTCGAGTGACAGCCGACCCGCAGTTCCTCTTGCGGAACAATTCCCGCCGCGCGCAGCGCCTCCTCGTAGCCCTCGCCGCGCCACGGGTTGCTGCTGACGTTGCTCACGTCTACGTATCCGATCCGGCGGTGGCCCATCGCGACAAGGTGCTCGGTGGCGCGGCGCGCGCCGGCGCGGCTGTCGTCGATCACCCCGGTGACCGGCAGACCCTCGAAGTGGTGGTCGACCAGCACCGTCGGGCCCTTCCAGTGACGCAGGATATCCTCGACCGGCTCGCGCCTGGTGACCGAGACGATCAACAGCCCCTCGAGTTCCTGCTCGTCGAGGCAGGCCATCAACCTCTCCCAGCGCCCGGACTCGCTCAGTCCGGCGTGGAAGCCCATGTTCCAGTCGGCATCGCTGGCGCCGATTGTGATACCGGCCATGAGCTCGCCGTAGAAGGCCTTCTCGACGGGCAGGCGTATGAAAGAGGCGGCGATAACGCGCGCCCCGCGGGCGCCCTTGCCTCGCTCGGGCCGCGGCAGAACCAGCGTGCCCTGGCCCTGCCGGCGTGAGATGACCCCCTGTTCCTCAAGCGCCTTGAGGCCCTTGCGCACGGTGCCGCGGTTGACGCCGAACATCTCCGCCAGTTCGCGCTCGGGCGCGAGGTATGTTCCCCAGAGCCCGCGCTCGCGAATGAGCTGGCGAATGCTCGCAGCCACTTCTCTATAGAGGAGGTGGCGGGAGAGTTCAGTAATCGGACCGTTTTCGGGCATCTCCTGGCCTCCAAGCCTGTGGTCACCAATGGTTGAGTCACTAAACCTATTCTGACCGCAGGTGAGTACACCAGCCCAGTGAGATAGTCAGCACAAAAAGTTCGTCGGGCCGGGAAGCGACGTAACGTGTTGATATGAGGCATGTTGCATGCGCCAGGGCAACAGCTTTCGGTCGACCGACGAGGGGATGGGGGAGGGCTGTCCGATCCGGGTGACCAAGTGGAAATCCGACGGCTGGCCGAACTGCCTGATCGGCACCGCGCGCACCATGCTCGACTTCACGAAGCTGTAGCTGGCTTCATGACATGGCCGTGATACGGCGCGAAAGATCGTAGAGGGCGCACTTGAACGACGCAACTCTTTTCAGTGGTGCAAGGCGGCTGCGTCGTAAGTCATGGTCCTGCCCAAAGATGGGGAAGCCGCGGGGTCCGCATCCTGCTTTCCCCACCAGATGGGCTCACCATAGGTCTTGACAAAACAGGTCCCTGTGGTGTATCCTTTATTTGTGTAGGTGTTTCGTTCGCCGGGGATGGCGAGGAGAAATTCGTTGGCGACCAAGCGCAGAGGCGACACCGGAAAGCGGCCGGCGGTGGGTACGGGCAAGCGCTCGGCGGTGGGTACGGGGAGTCACCGCCCGGTCAGCGGCAAGCGGCGCCCGGGAACCGGCGGCTACCGCGCCCAGAACGGCAACGGCAAGGGCGGCGGCGGGATGGGGGTCGTCTTCGTCCTGCTCCTGCTGGTCGCCGGAGGGGCCGGCGCCGGGTGGGCCTTCCGGGACGAGATCTTCGGGTCGCAGCCGGTCAAGCCGGTGGACACTTCTCCGGACAAGCCCATCGACAAGCCCATCGACAAACCCATCGACAAGCCCATCGACAAGCCCATCGACAAGCCTATCGACAAACCCATCGACAAGCCCATCGACAAGCCGCTCGCGACCCCCGACGACGGCCGGGCCGAGAAGGCCATCGCCGGCGGCCGGAAGCTGCTGGCCGAGATGCAGTACAAGCCGGCCGCCTCGGCCTTCGCGCGGGTGGGCGGCATGAAGTGCTCCAAGGAACTGGGCGCCAGGGCCGGTGATCTGGAGCGCAAGGTCAAGACCTTCGCGAAACTGGCCGGGGAGGTCAAGCTCCGCGACGATGCCGGCAAGAAGCTCCAGATCGTCGAGACGGTCAGCGGCCACAAGATCAAGGGCGTGGTCACCAAGCTGCCCAACGGGTCCTACAGGGTGGTGAAGGGCACCGCCGGCGCCGGGCAGATGAGCTACACCTTCGCCGCCGACGAGATAAGGTCCTTCAAGGACGTGGACCCCGCCGTGCAGGCCGCCGAGCTCCGCGGGAAGCTGGCCAAGCGGGTCTCCCGGTTGGGGGCGAAGCCACCTCCGGCGGGTCTGGTCGAGGTCGCGGTCTTCGCCATCGAGAACGGCTTGAAGCCGGACAGCCACGGCCTGCTGGAGCGGGCCTGGACGGGCGCCGAGAAGCTGCGCAACGGGTCGGGCAAGGACCTGAACGCGCTGGTCGAAGAGCACCGCGCCCGCAAGCTTTTCACCATGGCCAACTGGTACCTCGACGCCGGGCAGGAGATATTCGCCCGCAAGTACTGCAGCAAGATACGCAAGGACTACAAGAGCACCTCCCTGGCGGCCGCCGCGGAAGAGCTGGTGACCATGATGGACAAGCGCAAGGGCATCAAGCGCACGACCGGCAAAGAGTACAAGGTAACCTACACGATCGACGCGCCCCCCCCGCCGCCCAAGACCATCGACGCGGTGCGCACGATGCCGCGGAGCGGCAACGGCGGAACTTCGACCCCCAAGGTCACGGCCAGCCGCATCAGCTCCAAGGGTGGGAACCTCTCGGAGGCCAACACTCTCTTCCAGCAGGGGCTGGTGTTCTACATCAAGGGCCGGCCGGGCAATCCCAACAGCAACCATAACCTGTCCCAGGCCAGCAGGCGCTTCCGCAAGGCGCGCACGATGTACGAGCGGGCCGCCAAGGCCGATCCCGGCAACTCCTCGCTGCAGAGCCGGCTCACCGACCTCAACATGAAGATATACGCCTGCGCCAAGATGTCCACGCTGCGGTAAGTCGCCCCAGCCCGGGTTTCAATGGTTCAGGGAAAAGTGCTTGACAGTTATCCATGTATACGATAAATGTAGGGATAGATAGATGGTATCTTGAGGAGGCGTTGTCATGCCAAATGTCATGAAGATCACCGACGAGAACGGGACCGTGGTCGCCACCAGGGAGTACGATGCTTTCGGGACCGTGCTCTCCGAAACCGGCGCCTGGAGTCGCTCTCGGTTCGGGTTTCACCCGAACTGGATTCAGCTCAAGGATGGTGACGGGAAGTTCTACATTACGCCGGGCGGAAGAATCTACGACACCGAGACCGGGAGGTTCCTGCAGCGCGATCCTAAGGCGAAGCCGGGAGCGGATCGCTACGTGGCGTTCCGGAACAACCCCGTGCGATATGTCGACCCTGACGGCCGTGATCCACAGGACAAGCATAGCGGAATACCCGAAGACGATATCGTCTCCCCGGTGGTGCCATATCCCACGGAGGAAATAGAAGACATCCCGCTCCCGCCGTCTGTACCAGAGGTTGATTCCATTCTCGATATCCCACTTGGGGTGTTCGGATATTCGCCGTTGCTGCCGATTGCCTACATCTACGTCAGACGGGCCACTATCGGGGGCAAGAAGGTCAACACCGCTTACTTAGGCATAGAGACGAAGATTGGGAAAGGCGGCACCTCCACATTCAAGGAATACCATTTTGCAGCCAAGGGATATGACCCGAGTAAGTCTTCCGGTTCGCTCGCACCTATATGCTGCAACGTCGACGCCGAGATGGAGGTGACAACCAAGCGCAATAACCGCCTTGCGGTTCTCACCTCGCCAGATGTGGTGCGAATCGTTGCTGGCCAGCGCAAAGCGAAAGAGGTTGTTCGTGCTGCTGAGAGGTTCAAGGCCGATGTCGACGCTGGAAGGATCAGGTACAATGCGGTAACGAATAACTGCTGGCATTTCATCCCTGAAATGCTGGACAAGACCGGATTCGCCCGCTCCGGACTACTCTTGGGTGAGTTCAATGTCCAAATGAGCCCGGCCCTTGGATTCAAGAGATTGCAGAGCGCAAAGGTATCGAATCCGCAGTGGGACAAGATCTGCCGAAACTGGCAATCCAATCTCGGCTTCGAGCGAGTATGGGATCGGATGAAGGCCATGATGTCGCCAGCGTTGAGCGAGAAGACCTATGCCGAAGCAGAGAAGACGCTGAACCAGCGTGAAAAACAGGCATTGGACAGGTTGCGCAAGGAAAGAGGTTTCTGGTCCGGACGAAGGAGCACCAGGGCAACAATCGAATTGCTGCTTCCCAAGTAGACCGGGGATGGAAAGCGAGGGAGTTAGCTGTGGTCGAGAAGGGCAATACGACAAGGCCGCGTTCCGTATGGGCGCGTCGGCTGGCCGTCATTGTAGGCGTGATTATTCTTGTTTGGGTGGGCGGTAGCATCGCTTTCTTCCTCTTGTACGGTCGCCGCAAATGGATGCTCGATTCCTGCACGAGAATCCATTACGCGGTCTCGAAGCACCTTGAAACCCATGGCGGAAGGATGCCCTCCAGTTGGGAGGATCTGACGGAAGCTGGTTACTTGCCCAGGAAGTCCGGACTCTACATAAACCCTTATACGTGGAGAGGTGTCGCAGTGTGGATGCATCTTCAAGACGGCAAGATTCCGCCCGAAGAAGGGGACTACGATATGGCCTGGGGGAAGTCTACATACGAGATATCTTTGAATGAACAGGCTATATGGGTGAGGGGGCCGAACCCATCCGGCGCAAGGAAGACACTCAATACGGGGATTGTGGGGAGGATACCCGAGAACGTACAGCCAGTTGAAGGGGACTAGGCTGTGTCTGCTAATTCTCTAAAGGACTGGGGGTGTGTTGGTCGATATT
>CBDUSI010000121.1:0-13412 GCA_965370045.1 uncultured bacterium
CGTTGAAGTAGGCCGGGACGGTGATCACCGCCTCGGTGACCTCCTCGCCGAGGTAGTCCTCCGCGCACTTCTTGAGGTACTGCAGCACCGCCGCGGAGACTTCCTGGGGCGTGTACTCCTTGCCGTGAGCGCTCACCTTGACCAGCTCCTGGCTGCCGCCGGTCACCTTGTAGGAGACTATCTTCTCCTCGGCTTCCACCTCGCTGTGGCGCCGGCCCATGAAGCGCTTGATGGAGTAGATGGTGTTCTCCGGATTGGTGACCGCCTGGCGCTTGGCCGCGCCGCCCACCAGCCGGCCATCCTCGGTGAAGGCCACCACCGACGGCGTGGTGCGGTTGCCTTCGCTGTTGGTGATGACCGCGGGCGCGTCGCCCTCCATGACCGCCACGCAGCTGTTGGTGGTGCCCAGGTCGATGCCGATTATCTTGCCCATGATGCGCTCCTTCCGGACGGGCACGCTGGCCCGCGCGCCTGCTATTCGTTTCCAAGAGCTTACAAGCAATCCATATGCCAGCGCCGGGCGATTCTCTTGTTCGTAAGCCGCCATATCAGGCCTGTTGCGACCGCAAAGCGGCTCGATGCGCTTCACTTTGACACGTTTCCCCGGGAAGTGTGCCATTATGGCCTCGACGCCGGACCCCTTGAGTGCTGAATGGCGACAACGTGATATCCGCACGAGTGCATTACTGTACGGCATGATGATAGTGAACGGCGGAGGGGCGAGATTGAGGGAATCACCGTCGCGGCCCCCCACTTGATATGTAGAGCAGGCCGACGATACTGGGTGACGAGTGCCAGAGGAGCAACTTGGCTTGAACACCGCCGGGCGGAGCGTCGTCTCTCCAGGAGGGTTAGCATAGATGAAGAAGCATCCGCGCATCGGGGTGAAGCTGGGCTTCGCCTGCCTGGGGCTGCTGGCCGCGGTCGCACCCGGCCGTGCCGCGGCCGGGGAGGGCAAGGGGTTCATGGTCGGGCCCTATTTGCAGAACCCTGGCCGCACCGGCATCACCGTCATGTGGATGTCCAAGGAGTCGGGCGAGTGTACCGTCCGCTACGGAAAGGGGACGGCGCTTGACCGCGAGGTCAAGGCCAAGCCCGCCGCCAAGTTCGAGAACGACTACAAGACGGATGGCACCCCCGAGCGTGTCAAGTTCATCGAGAAGCGGTACGGGCGCAAGGCGTCGGTGCTGCACGGCGCGAACGTGTACGAGGTCCGGCTCGCCGGGCTGACCCCGGGCACGACCTATCGCTACGAGGTGACCTCCGCGGGAGAGAAGTCCGGCGGCGGCTTTCGGACCTCCCCGGCCAAGCCCGGACCCTTCACGTTCATAATCTACGGCGACACCCGCACCGACGTGAAGGGCCACCGCAGCGTGGCCGCGCGTTTTCTCAAACACAAGCCGGAGTTCATTATCCACACCGGTGACATGTCCGAGGGGGAACCCTACACGCGGTGGCACAGCCAGTTCTTCGAGCCGCTGGCTGAGGTCATGAAGCAGGTTCCGCTGTGGCCGGTCCGGGGCAATCACGAGGGGACGGCGGTCTCCTACCGCCGGGCCTTCGCGGTGCCCGGCAACGAGCGGTGGTACTCCTTCGATTACGGCAACGTTCACTTCGTCTGTCTGGACAGCCAGGAGGTCTACCCTCTCTTACAGGATCATCCCGACATGAAGGCCCAGCGCGCCTGGCTGGAGAAGGATCTGGCCGCCTCCAAGGCTGCCTGGAAGATCGTTCTCTACCACAAGCCCAGCTACGATCTGGGGTTGCCGCATTACAGCAAGTGGGGCCAGGACAAGGTCGTATCCATTCTGCTCAAACACCGCGTGGATCTGGTCTACACCGCCCACGCCCACAGCTACCAGCGTTTTAAGACCATGCGGGTGGGGGCGGGCCGGGACGCACACTGCTTTACCCATGTCATATCCGGCGGGGGCGGGGCGCCCCTGGCAGTCGCCGGGAACGCCCCGCACATGGCCCGCCGGGCCAGTGTGCTGCACTACAACGTCCTGAACGTCGAGGGCGGGAAGATATCGGTCAAGGTCTTCACCACGGACGGGAAAGTAATGGACTCCTTCGAACTCGCCAAGAAGGACGGCCGGCCGACGCCCGATTACCTGGCCCGGGCCATGCCCGAGAAGGAGTTCAAGCTCCAGCACAGCATCTTCGAGAGCGTCTATCCTCCCCTGAAGGAGAGGATCTACCTTGACCGGCTGCCCACCAGGGAGCAGTCCGGCCGGATCACCCTGAAGCTGGGCGCCGGGAAGCACGGGGCCAAGTTCACGCTCAGCGTGGCTGAGGGATTCCGGAAGCTCTACGAGATGAAGCCGGTGACCGGCACCGCGGAGCCGGGCGGCACCGTGGCGCTGGAGGTGGTCGTCAAAGCCAAGGTCAAGTCGAGGATCAGGAAGCGGCGCATCAAGCCCGCGCTGCGCCTGCAGTGCGATTACGAGGTGGCCGGCAAGAAGGGCCTGGTCTACACCCGCGAGATCCGCGCCCGGCGCAAGTAGCCGGCCGGCGGCGCCAGAGGCGGAGGCACCGCTGTTCTCGGACCCCGCTGCGCTCCGCCCCAAAACAGCGCGGGCAGGTGGCAACTGACTTTTCAGACTGCTGCAAGGATCGGGGGCAGGCCAACAGCTTGGCCCGCCTGAGCGTCCCAAGTACGAGGAGGAGGGAAATGTCATGATGCGCAGGTTGGGCACTTGGGCCATCTGCTTTACAGCGGTGCTCTGTGCCGGCTGTGGTCCGCGGCGCGCAGCACCCCAGGCCGGGAAGCAGCTAGCAGGTGTCGAACGATTGATGAATATCCCGAAAAAGCTCACGGTTGGACCGAGGCATGTCCTTGGCCTGGAGTCGGTGTTAGTGGTCTCCACCGGCAAGGACGTTCTTGCCTTCAGCATCGGAGAGAAGAAGCCCCGACGGATTCCAGGTGTTGATGCGTGGCTGGCGGCGACGCCGAAGGGGTTTGCGATCATCTCGAAGACGGGGGTGACTTTTTGCAGCCAGACCGGCAAGATCCAGAAGACTTTCCGTGGCGCGCGACCGGTATTTGCGATCAGCGGCAAGCTCGCCGCTGTTCTGAGGACAGTTAAAGGTTCGCCGGGCATCGCGTATCTGAGTGACGAGTTGAAGGTGACTGCGGAGAATCGGTTGCGGGAGTTGGCGAGTCCGACAATACTGGACGTGGCAACAAGAACAGTCCTGTCAGTCGCGTCAGGCAGCCTGCCATTCAAGCCGTCACTTTCGATTACGTTGTGGCAGGACGACAAGTTACTGGTTGACATCGGGAAGAAGTACACGGGAGCCCGCTTTCTGGGCGCATCTCGGACAGGTCGTATCTACCTGACTGTACCCAGCGGCGATCACCATAAGATGGTGTGCCTGAATATCAGAGGCAAGGAGGTTTGGGAAAGGGATATTCCGGACAAGCGAGGGAGAATATCCGCTTGGGCAGTGACGGCGAAATCGAAGGACGTGATCTTTCTCAGATATGAAGATCCCGCGTTTAAGCATCAGAAGGGGAAACTGCGGCTGCTTCTGATCGGTCCCGCGGGCAGAGTAATTAGGGACTACTCAGAAGCGTCGTACAACAACCCGGTTGTGAGTGTCGATTCCTCATACGCGATGTTGACCGGCAAGGATAAGGTCCACGGGATTGAACTACCTTCTGGGAAGACGGTATGGCGCAAGAATACGAAAGACCTCCTCGGCGGAGAAGATCCGCGGAAGATAATCGCCGGGGGCCTGTCCTTGGTGGAGAGTGAGCCGCTCTATTTGCTGCTGGTGGCGTCCAAGCCGGGGGACAAGAAGGTTCCTGGCAAGGCTACAATCCTTGCCATTAGTCTGAGGACTGGGGGCCTGATGTACAGGAAGGGGCTCACAGGCGTTGGCTGGAAGATGTATGTCTCCCGGAAGGGCACAGTATGGGTCGTGGCAGATGATGGGAAGGTGCATGTCATTCAGTTAAGCAAGAAGAGGTAAGCCTTCAGGGCGCACAGCAGTAAGATGAGGTGGAGCGAATGACCGCCGCCCCTTCGCCAGATTCCCCACCTCCCCCATCGCCAAAGAAGAATAGGGATCATTCAATAAGAAAGCCCCTTGACAGCTTCGGGAGACCTCCTATAATTGCGACAGAGTCGCAGTAAGAGGGAGGGCCCCGGTTGGCCGCCGAGTACCGCGCCGCCGAAACCATCTTGCGGGAGTTCCTGGCCGCGCGCGGCCTGCGGTTCACCGCCCCTAGGCGCGCGGCGCTCCGCGCGGTGATGAGCCTCGAAAAGCACTTCGGCCTGCCCCACATCGAACGCAAGCTGGCCGGCGGCGGCGCGCATCGCGCAACTCTTTACCGGACCTTGCCACTGTTGGAAGAGGCCGGCATCATCCGCCGGGTGCGCGAGAAGCTCGACCACTGGCACTACGAGCACCTGGTGGGCCACGAGCACCACGCCCACCTGCTCTGCGTCGGTTGCGGAAAGGTGATCGAAGTCGCCAGCCCGGCCATCGAGCGCGAGCAGCAGCGCCTCTGCCGCGGGCACGGCTTCCAGGAGCGTTCGCACAGCTTCATCGTCCGTGGCCTGTGCGCTGGCTGCCGCGACGGCGGGAAGAAGAAGAGGAAGAGAAAGAGGAAATCATGAGCCCCCCGCGCAAGCCCGGCCGCCCCCGGCTCCGCAAGCACCGCGAGCTCCGCGAGCAGCTCGATGGCCTGCTGGCCGCCACCGGCCGGGAGGTCGATCCCGAGGAGCAGGCGGTCATCAACGCCTTCATCGCCGCCGAGGGCCACGTTACCGCCGCCGAGCTGGTGGAAGAGCTCTCCCGCCGGCACCCGGAGCTGGACTCGGGCCAGGTCCGCGGCGTGCTGCGCACCCTGGAGCAGCTGGGCATCGCCCGCCGGGTGCGCGCCGGCGACCGCGAGTACTGGGAGCACCTGCACATCGGCGAGCACCACGATCACCTGATATGCGTGAGGTGCGGCCGGCTGGAGGAGTTCCTGGACGAGCGCATCGAGGCCCGGCAGCTGGAGCGCGCGCGGCTGGCCGGTTTCCGGCCGCTGTTCCACCGCATGCAGCTCTTCGGCATTTGCGCGCGCTGCATGGCCGAGCGCGAGGCGGTGCTGCCCCTCTCCGACCTGGCCCCCGGCGAGTGCGGGGAAGTGGAGTCGCTGGCCGGCGGGCGCGGCGCGCGGCGCCGCCTGGCCGAGCTGGGCCTCACCCCGGGGACGGTGGTGGAGGTGCTGGCCAGCCGCGGGCCGGCGCTCTGCCTGGTGCGCGGCTCGCGCGTGGCCGTCGGCCAGGGCATGGCCCGCAAGGTGATGATCCGCCGCGCGGAGACTTAACCGCAAATGGACGCAGATAGGCGCGGATTCCTAACCACCAAGACACCAAGGCACAAAGAGGGTGGAGTTTCATTTCTAGAACGCGGCGGGAGAGCAGGCTGTCGCGGCAGAGTTCTTCCGCGGAGGAGTTCCAAGTTTGGTGTTCTTGGTGTCTTGGTGGTAAGTAATTCTCGGCGTTCATCTGCGTCTATCAGCGGTTCCATCTTGCTTGTTCCTGGCGCCGTGAGAAAGGCATCCGTGTAATGGACCCCAAGACGCTGGTGGACATCGAGGCGGGCCGCGAAGCGGTAATCGTGAAGATCCGCGGCGGCGGGGCCATTCGCCAGCGCCTGCTGGACATGGGCGTTACTCGTGGCACGAAGGTCAAAGTGGAAAGGCACGCGCCGCTGGGCGACCCCATAGAGATCTCGGTGAAGGGTTACTTGCTGGCCCTGCGCGGCGAGGAGGCCGCCGAGATATTCGTGGAGGAAGCCTGAGATGCCCGCGCCCGATGAGCGCCCTCCCCCGCGCATCGCCGTGGCCGGCAACCCCAACACCGGCAAGACCAGCCTGCTCAACAGCCTCACCGGCATGGGGCAGTCGGTGGCCAACTATCCCGGGGTCACCGTGGAGATCAAGACCGGCACCGCCGAGCACGGGGGCCGGAAGTACCAGATTGTAGACCTGCCCGGCACCTACTCGCTTACCGCGTACAGCGGCGAGGAGCTGGTCGCCCGGAATTTCGTGATCGAGGAGCGCCCCGAGGTGGTGGTCGACGTGGTCGACGCCTCCAACCTGGAGCGCAACCTGTACCTCACCGTCCAGCTCCTGGAGATGCGCGCCCCGCTGGTCATCGCCCTGAACATGGTCGACGTGGCCCGCGCGCGCGGCGTGGAAATAAACGCGAAACGCCTCGGCGAGCTGCTGGGCGTGCCGGTGGTCCCCACCGTGGCCAGCCGCGGCCAGGGGCTGGACGAGCTGATGGCCGCCTGCGCGGAAGTTGCCGACCGGGTCGAGGATCCTGAGCCCGCGCGGGTCACCTACGGGCACATGGTCGAGGGCGAGGTCGCGGGACTCGCGCGGCTGATCGCGGCGGACCAGAAGCTCGCCGGGCGCTACCACCCGCGCTGGCTGGCGGTCAAGCTGCTGGAGAAGGACACCGACGTCCTCGCCCGGGTCCGCGAGTTCTCCGCGGAGTCCGACGTCCTCGAAAAGGCCGTCGCCGACAGCGCCCGGCGCATCGAGGCGCACTTCGACGAGGACGCGGCCACGATCATCGCCGAGCGGCGCTACGGTTTCGCCGCCGGGGCCATCAAGGACTGCGTGAAGCTCTCCGGCCAGGCGCGACAGAACGCCACCGACAAGATCGACGCGGTGGTCTGCAACCGCTACCTGGGGCCGGCCATCCTCGCCGGGGTGGTCTACGGCCTGTTCCTGGTCGTCTTCACGATCGCCGACGGGCCCTGGCTCTTCGGGAAGAGCATGGTGGGCTGGACCGAGACCTTCTTCGAGTGGCTGGCCGCGCAGCTCGCGCCCCTGGCCGAGAGCGCGCCCATGCTCCACTCGCTGCTGGCCGACGGGGTAATCGGCGGGGTTGGCGGGGTGGTGGGCTTCGTGCCGCTGATCTTCGTGATGTTCTTCTTCGTGGCGATTCTGGAGGACTCTGGCTACATCGCGCGGGTGGCCTTCATCATGGACCGGCCTCTCAAGGCGTTCGGCCTGCAGGGCAAGAGCATCCTGGCCATGATCGTGAGCGGAGGCCTGGGCGGCGGCGGCTGCGCGGTGCCCGGGGTGATGGCCACCCGGACCTTGCGCGAGGAGAAAGACCGGTTGATCACCATCCTGGTCGCCCCGCTGATGAACTGCGGCGCGAAGCTGCCGGTGTTCCTGATGCTGGTGGCCGCCTTCTTCGCGGAGCACAAGGCGCGGATGCTCTTCCTGCTCTGGGGGCTCTCCTGGTGCTTCGCGCTGGGCGCGGCCTGGATGTTGAGGAAGTTCGTGGTCCGCGGCAAGCAGACCCCCTTCGTCATGGAACTGCCCCCCTATCACCGGCCCACCCTCAGGGGCGTGCTGCGCCACACCTGGGAGCGCACCTGGATGTACCTCAAGAAGGCCGGGACCATACTGCTGGCCGTGAACATCGTGCTCTGGGCGCTGATGTACTTCCCGCGCCTCGACGAGAAGACCGTCGCGGAATTTGACGAGAAGGCCGCGGTGGCGGCGGGTGAGGCCGAGCGCGAGCGGGCGCTGGCCGCGAAGAGGGACGCGGAGCTGGTCGCCAGCGCGGCCGGGGCGGAGCGCGAGCGGATCCTGGCCGCCAAGGAGAGCGCGGAGCTGGCCGCCGACGCGGCCGAAGCGCAGCGCGACGCGATCATCGGCGAGAAGAAGAAGACGGCGCTGGTCGGCAGCGTCGCCGGGCGGGCCGGCGGCGCCCTGGAGGCGGTCACCAAGCCGACGATGGGTTTCACCTGGCGGGAGAACGTCGCGCTGATCGGCGGCTTCGCGGCCAAGGAGGTGGTGGTCGGGGCGCTGGGCACGGCTTACTCGCTGGGCGACGTCGACCCCGAGAATCCCGAGAGACTGTCCGAGCGCCTGCGCGAGGAGGCCCGGACAACCAAGACCTGGAACCCCCTGCGGGCCTTCACCCTGATGATCTTCGTGATGATCTACGCGCCCTGCGTGGCCACGCTGGTGGTGATTCGCAGGGAGACCGGCACCTGGAAGTGGGCGGCCTTCGCGACGCTCTACACCACGACGTTGGCCTTCACTATTGCGACGATAATTTTTCAGGTCGGCAAGCTTATGGGTTGGGGGCTGTACACGTGATGGATTACGCTGAATACGTCCTGGTCGGCGCCCTCGTGGCCGTCGCCCTGGGTTACGCCGTTTACAGGATCCGCCGCGCGTTTCAGGGCAAGGACGGCTGCGGCTGCGCCTTCTCGGGCTCCGACGCCCCACCCTGCCAAGGCTGCGCCGAGAAGGCGGACGAGGAGCGCGAGTCTACCTGAGGCCCCGTGCTGCCTACCGCCTGGCCCACTTGCCGGCCAGGGGGTACTCGTACCACTCGCCCTTGTTGGCCTCGACCATGGCGATGATGTTGTAGACGATGATGACGATGGCTCCGACGCCGCAAGTGAGCAGGCAGAAGACCATGGCCAGCAGCTCGAAGTAGATGGTCTGCAGGCTGTGAAAGGCCACGAACTCGTCCTCGTCCTTCTTGAGCAGGTAGATGATCAGCGGACCCAGGAAGCCGGTGAGCAGGGCCAGCAGGTGCACCAGCATGGCCGTGGTGCAGGACTCCTTCGAGGGTTGCCGGTCGGTCGGCTCGATGAACTCGTCAGGCATGGCTATCTCCCTAAATCAGCTCGGTCGGCTACTCGCTCCAGCCCATGGCCCGGCTGGTGCCCTCTTTGGGGGCGGGTTCTCTCTTGTGGACCAGGGTGAAGCCCTGGTCCTTGCTCAGCGGTGGGAACATGTTGACCAAGTCCCAGCCCCCGCCGGCCAGATCGTTGAGCGTCTTCTCCATCTCGTGAAAGGTGGCCCGGGTGGCTTTCCATTCGAAGGTGGGCTTGGACATGTCTGCTTCCTCCTCGGCTGCTATTCGGTCCGGTTCGATAACCTAACGCGCCGCCGCGCGGAGGTCAAGGGGCGGGGACGGAATCAGGTGGTTGGGGGAGAATGGCCGGGCTATTGAGGTACGCTGTCCCCGGGAATGCGCCGAATGGAAGAAGCCCATCAGGACAATCCTTGACTGGACTTGGAAGAAGGAAGAAGATTAGACATTGCATGGCATCATCGGTGGCGCCGACGGATTACGCCCGGACAGGGCCGGAACGGGGATAGCCAAAGAGCATGGCTCAGGATGCTGGCGGGAGGCACGAACATGACACGAGACATCGTTCTCTTTCTCGGCGCGGGGTTTTCACGCGAAGCGGAGTTGCCCGTCATGTCGGAGTTCTACCGTGCCTCACGGACAGAACTCGACCGACTGGAGGCCCACGAGAGAGGACAGAATCGAGCAGCGGCCCCCATGCTTTGCAAGGCCGGGAACGCATACATGTGCTTCCACAAACACTGCGCAAAGGCTGGCAGTCACCTGCAACTCGACGCAGAGAACATAGAAGACCTCTTCTCAATGGCCGAGATGCTGGAGCACATCGGCTACAGGGAAGAACATGAAGCTCTCGGCGATCTGTACCGCGAAGTGAAATTATGGCTCTGGAAAATCTATCAACAGTGCCCTCCTATGAGCCAGAGAGACAAGTGCCCGGGTCTAGACCTATATCTCGGGCTTATGAAGAAGTTGCAGCCTGCCATGAACCGATTGACGGTCATTACCACCAACTATGACGTTGTCTGGGAATCCCTCTCGCATAAGGGCGGTTCGAAATCCTGTTACCCCTTCAGTCGATCTGAAGCTAGAGATCTCATCGCCGAAAAAGGGGAAACCGGAAATGCCTCTGTGTCCCCAGGACTCACGTTCGTGGGGGTCAGCGATGACGGCCAAGGGCCCCTCGTGTGCAAGTTGCATGGAAGCGTCAACTACTTCATCAAGGGCAAGGCGTTCGGCATAAGCCGGCAGATATGCAAAAAGACGCAGGGGATACACAAATCGGGAATCGCCGGTCAGCCTGAGATATTGGGGCTGGACACTATTTACGAGTTCAACATAGTACAGAACTGGGTGCCCGAGTTCGTCCCACCCACCTACTCAAAGCTCACCCCCTCATCGTGGCTCAGCGAAACCTGGCAGGCGGCCATAGAGGCGCTACGGACCGCCAAGAAAGTGGTTTTCATCGGCTACAGCATGCCAGAGACCGACGGATTCATGAAGGCCATGTTCGGAAGCGCCTTCGCGAAAAGAACCGCTCCTCCCGAGATTCACGTCTTTGATCCTTCCTGCGAGGTGTTGCTGAAATACAAGAAGTTCTTTAGAGGAATCCCTGTCGGACACAAGAAGCTTTTCAGAGATAGCGTGGACGACATAGCGGCCATCTGCTGTTCTGACCAGAGGGCCCAGGGCTGAGGCTGGCTACTCCGCCTGCTTGCGGAGCCTAGTCGGCAGGCGCGCCTTGAGCCCGGGGTGGCCTTCGACCAGCTGGAGGATGTCGGCTTACATCTCATTCTCCAATCTCCAACGGCTTGTCGATCATGTTCCGACGTCTTACCGGACTGCGTATAGCACTGAACACGAGCCTGTTACGCATCTGTAGTCCGACGGCGACATGATAGTCTCAGAATTCCGCTTGACACTCTGGCGACTTCGGTGTACAATACTGGTAGGTCTGAGGAGTTGACATGCTCGACGAGGCCATGGGCGTTCTGGAAAGCGCCGCGCGCTACCGCGCGGGAGGCGACTCCTGGGAGGAGGTTTCCGTTCTTCTCTCCCGCCCAGTCCGCGAGTTGAAAGACCTCGCCTGGGAGCGCCGCGCGGAGTGGGCCGGGCTCTACGTCCAGGCGGCCAGCTTCTCGGCGCTGGAAGCGCTCACCGACCTGGCCCGCCACGAGAACCCCTTCGTCGCCAAGGACGCCGCCAAGGCGATTCTCACCCACTCCCGCTGGGCGGGGGATTGTCAACCACCAAGTCACCAAGATCACCAGGAAGGTGAGTGTTCAGAGTTCAGTGTCCAGTGTTCAGGAGTCCAGAACACTGAAAACCGAGAACTGAAAACTGACCTGGCGTCTTTGTGTCTTGGCGGTGAAGAAGGAATGTTGAAGATCAGGGAGTTGGCCAACGACCGGCTGATAGATTTGCTTTACGCCAAAAAGCCCTGGGTGCAGCTCCGCGCCGCGCAGAGTCTCCTGGTGCAGTTCAGGTGGTGGTGGCGGGTGACGCATCCGCGCGTCCCCCGTGAGAGAAAACCCAAGGGCCCCGACTGGAAGGCGATCCTGCCTTGGCAGCAGGAGGACGCGCCGCCTCCGCCTGACAGGATTTCCATCCACGAGAACAGCAAGAGCATTGGCCGGGATGGGCCGGCCGAGCGGATAGTGGCCTTCGACCGGCCGGGAGTCTCCAGCGAGTCATGGGAGAAGACCGGCGCGGAGGCCGACGAGTATATACGTGAGCTTGTTCGGGGCGAGAAGCCCGGCGTCGAGTTCATGTGGTACGGGCACTGGCTTACGACGCACCTGGAGCGCATCGCCGGCCGCGACAACATCCCCTGGCCGCCGCCCGAAGAGATGATCTCCGGCAGGTGGTACGCGGTCTGGGACGAGGAATTGCGCGATATCAAGCCGAAGCCTTTGCCCGACACTTGGCAAACCGGCGATCCCGAGCCTCCAGATGGCTGGGGCCCGAATTCCCGGGCAAGTCCCAACTGATTAACCACCAAGACACAAAGGCACGAAGAAGAGCTGTTGCCGCTCGGAGCGGCGCCTTCAGGTGCCCGACGAGAGGCAAGTCACTTGCCAGAACCACGCCAGGGAGGGCGGAACCTCGACGGCTTGACAGGATGTCAAGAGACATCGTTTGGGAACGCGGCGGAAGGCTAAGTTCCCGGGAGAGGGCAGTTCCGCGAGGGAAGCACCAACTTGGTGCCTTTGTGTCTTGGTGGTGAAAAGGCTCTGTGCCTCTGTGGTGAAGAAGTGTTTGGGACTGACTCTTGACCCCGCGTGGCGGCGCCGCTATTCTGCCTTATAGACCGCAGCCGGGCGAGGGAGGACGGAGCATGTACTGCATCGAGTGCGGGGCCGAAAACCTGGAGCGCGCCAAGTTCTGCATCGAATGCGGCGCGAAGGTGCCGACGCCGGACGAGCGTGCCGCGGCTGCCGCCGCCGAGCCGATCATCGAAGAGCAGAAGGTCGAGGAGCCGCCCGCCCCGCCGGAGGAGCAGCAGGAAGAGGTAGAGGAAGAGGAAGAAGGGGCGGAGACGAGCGAAGAGGAATCCGCGCCCGCCGAGGAAGCGCCGCCCGAGCCGGAAATCGCGACCCTCCAGGCAGCTGCGGAGGAGGAAGAGCCCGGCGACGAGGAGCCCGGCGACGAGGAGGCCGGGGAAGGGCAGGGCGGGGCGGAAGAGGAAAAGGAAGAGGATAAGCAAGAGGAAGAGCCCGGCGAGGCCCTCACCATGGCGCCGACGGCGATCGCCGTGGGCGTCCCGGTGGCGGCCGCTCCGCCCGAGGTCCCCATGGGCATCCCGGTAGACGCCTCGCCAGAGCCGGAGGAGAAGGCCGAGGACAGCGAGGAAGAGGCGGGGGAGGAGAAGGCCGCGGAGGCCGACGCCAC
This sequence comes from uncultured bacterium, assembly GCA_965370045.1. Taxonomy (GTDB): domain Bacteria; phylum Planctomycetota; class SZUA-567; order JAKLDR01; family JAKLDR01; genus CAZONU01. The sequence continues at coordinate 12,528 of CBDUSI010000121.1, forward strand.
CCAGCCGACGCTGGCGCAGGCCAAAGTCGAGGCCGACGTCACCCAGCCCACGCTGCCCCAGATGCCGTCCGCGGCGCCGCCGGCGGCGCCTGCCGCACCGCCGCCCTGGCCGCCGGAACAGCCCCGGGGCATGAAGACGCTGGGCGTCCTGTGCATCATTTCCGGGTTGCTGAGTTCGCTGATAAACGTAATCGCGCCGCTGATTGCAATGGGCACCATCTGGAACAAGCGCGGCGTGGAGATCGCTCTGGTGGCCATCCCCACGGTGGCGGTCATCTGGCTGGGCTACTCCATGCTGCTGTTCGTCGGCGGCGTGGGCCTGGTCCGCGGGCGGCTCTGGGGCCGCAAGCTGTGCCTGGCCTTCGCCTGGACGGGCGTGCTGCTCATGCTCTACAGCGTCATCGGCCTGAGCGTCGCGGAGGCGATTATGCACGCCAGAGGCGGCGTGCAGCAGTCCTTCAACGTGCTGGTCGCGGCGGGGCTCTTCTTCCCGGCGCTGACCGTGGTGCTGCTCATGGGGCTCCTGACCGGACGGATCAAGCGCTGGGCGGAGTTCATGGAGGCCGGGCCGGGGATCATCCCCCCCGCGCGGCCGGAGCCCAGCATGCCCGCGGTCTTCTGCCTGCTCACCAGCCTGATGCCCGTCCCGGTGCTGGCCCACACGTACTCGCTGATCCTGGGCTTCGTGGGCCTCAGGCAGATCGCGCGCTCGGGGGGCAGGAAGTGCGGCCGGGGCAAGGCCATCGCCGGGATGGTGATCTCCGGCCTGGTGCTGCTGACCGTTCTGGCGGGCATCGGGCTGGCCATCGGGATCGCCGCCGCGAAGGGCAGCTAGAGCATTTTAGCATTGAGTAACTCCGTAGCCGGAGTTTTGTAACCAGCCAA
>CBDUSI010000122.1:0-13275 GCA_965370045.1 uncultured bacterium
AATTCCTTTGAGTTTCAGCCTTGCGACCGTACTCCCCAGGCGGGGCACTTAATGCTTTCGCTTCGGCAGAGACCGGATCGGACCGGCCACTACGTAGTGCCCATCGTTTAGGGCTGGGACTACCAGGGTATCTAATCCTGTTTGCTCCCCCAGCTTTCGTGCACTCAGCGTCAGGAACCACCCAGAGAGCTGCCTTCGCCTTCGGCGTTCCCCCAGATATCTACGCATTTTACCGCTACACCTGGAGTTCCGCTCTCCCCTTTGGTCCTCGAGCCGGGCAGTATCAAGCACAATTCCTCGGTTGAGCCGAGGGATTTCACACCTGACTTACCCCGCCGCCTACGCACCCTTTAAGCCCAATAACACCGAACAACGTTAGCACCCTCCGTATTACCGCGGCTGCTGGCACGGAGTTAGCCGGTGCTTCTTTACTCGCCTTTGTCAATGACCGGGGGTATTAACCCCGGCCAATTTCCTAACGAGCGAAAGGAGTTTACAACCCGAAAGCCTTCATCCCCCACGCGGCGTCACTTCGTCAGGCTTGCGCCCATTGCGAAATATTCCAAACTGCAGCCTCCCGTAGGAGTCCGGGCAGTGTCTCAGTCCCGATGTGGCCGGTCACCCTCTAAGGCCGGCTACCCGTCGTGGCCTTGGTGAGCCGTTACCTCACCAACAAGCTGATAGGGCCTGAACCCCTCCGCAGCCGGCAGGTCCCGAAGGATCCCCACCTTTGACCTCTGAGGGATGTCCCTCTGTGGTCTTACGCGGTATTAGCCCGCCTTTCGACGGGTTGTCCCCCTGCTGCGGGCAGGTTGTCCAGGTGATCCTCACCCTTACGCCACTTTACTAGGAAATCCGAAGAAATCCGTTCTCGTGCGACTTGCATGCCTTAACTACGCCGCCAACGTTCGTTCTGAGCCAGGATCAAACCCTTCAGTTAAAAAGAGTCTGAGTTCTCACCGAACGGCAGTTATGCCGCTCGGGTCATCTTTACGGTCAGTCCCGCAGCCACCCCCGCCGGTCCGAAGACCGACCCAGGCGCTTACGAAACCCGTATCCGCAAGGCTCGTCTCGACTACCTATTCACTTATCAAGGAGCGTATTGGCGGAAGGATGAGTTGCGCAGTCCCCCCTGCCGGGGCCTCAGCCAGCAGCCGGCCCCGCCCGAAAAAAAACGCGGCCTTCCAGCAAACAAAGCCGAAAGGCTCGCTCACGGGCTCCATTGAGCGGCGTATCGCAGCCCGCACAACGACAGTAATATACACGGTCGGGCGGCTCAGTCAAGTGCAGTTCGCGATGAAAATCAGATTTAGCAGTCAGGCGCAAACCTTTTACGTGTCGGGGCTTAAGCACCCCGGCGTCCGATAATCCCAGAATTCCGTCCGCCAGATTTACACATGTGCCTGATTCTTGCTACGCGCGACGCTCCCGCGCGGCTTCTTGCCGCATTCCGTTTACAGTAACGCGCGCGTCGTGGGCCGCTCGCCTCCCGTATGCGGGGTGCGCATAGCGCCTCTCGCGCTCGCGCGCCTCACCCCTTGATGACGCCCGTCGCGCGACCGACCTTTGCGAAGGCCGCCACCGCGCGCTCAAGCTCCGCGCGAGAGTGCGCGGCCGAGAGCTGCACGCGAATGCGCGCCGCGCCCTGGGGGACGACGGGATAGCTGAAGCCGATCACGTAGATGCCCTCCTCAAGCAGGCCGTCGGCCATGCGCGTGGCCAGCGCCGCGTCGCCCAGCATCACCGGAACTATCGGGTGCGTCCCGGGGCGAACGTTAAAGCCCAGCGCGGTCGCCTCCGCGCGGAAGAACTCGGTGTTCTCCCGGAGCCTGACGCGCAGTTCTCCCGACGACGAGAGCATCTCGATGCACTTGATCGTGGCCGCGGCGATTGCCGGGGCCAGGGTGTTGCTGAAGAGATAGGGCCGCGACCGCTGACGCAGGAGATCGACTATCTCCTGCCGGGCGGCGGTGAAGCCCCCCGAGGCCCCGCCCAGGGCCTTGCCCAGCGTACTGGTGATCACGTCCACGCGACCCAGGACCCCGCGGTGCTCGATGCTTCCGCGACCACCCTCCCCCACGAAACCCGTCGCGTGGGAGTCGTCAACCATGACCATGGCGTCGTGCTTCTCAGCCAGGTCGCAGATCTCGTCCAGCGGCGCGATGTCCCCGTCCATGCTGAAAACGCCGTCGGTGGCCACCATCCGCCGTTTGGCGCCGCCGGCCTCCTTGAGCTTCTCTTCCAGGTCGGCCATGTCCATGTGCGCGAAACGATAGCGCTGGGCCTTGCAGAGTCGTATGCCGTCGATGATGCTGGCATGATTGAGTTGATCGGAAATGATCGCGCATTCCTTGTCCAGCAGCGTTTCGAACAGCCCGCCGTTGGCGTCAAAGCATGAAGAGTAGAGGATCGCGTCATCTGTTTGAAGAAAGTCCGCGATGGCCCCCTCAAGCTCCTTGTGCAGGGTCTGCGTGCCGCAGATGAACCTCACCGAAGACAGTCCGAAGCCGAACTCGTCCAACCCGCGCTTCGCAGCGGCGACCAGCTTGGGATGGTTGGCGAGCCCCAGGTAGTTGTTGGCGCAGAAGTTCAGGACCTCGCGCTCGGGAGCCGGCTCGGCCACTTTGATACTGGCGCCCTGCGGGGAACTGATGAAACGCTCGGCCTTGAATGTCCCCGCCTTGCGGATCTCTTCGAGGGTCTCGGCTATCTGCGGCTTGACCGAATCGAACATGCGGCACCTCCTGAGCTTAGAGATGCCGGAATGTTAGCGACGCTGGGAAATGTTCGCAAGCGGCCGCAGTCAGCCATCGCCGGTCACCTTCTGCCATACGCCCCGAAGAAAGCGCCGGAGTTCACCGGCCGGCACGGCGGCAGGGGCGGGCCCGTCGCGGTCAATGTCTACGAGCCCATAGCCATCCCAGTCGGTGATCGCGCGATCCTCCATCACTAGGCCCGGCAGTTCGCCGGGAGACAACTGGTTGATGTCCCACTCGCTCTCGTCCACTGGAGCGTAGCCCTCCCAGTCCGTAAACTGTGAGCCCTCCCATTCGATAACCTGTGAGTCGCCCCTTTCGTAGCGGCGAACCGCCAATGTCCAGGAAGCCCCGGCCAGTGACAGCATGAACCCGGCCAACACGGCGCTGGCGGCCAGCATCTTGAGCCACCACCGGCTTTGCCGACCGGCGCCGCCGCTACTCATCACTGTTCGCCACTCGCGCCAGCCCCAAGTCTCTCGTCGAGATTCCTGCGAAACATCAGCAGACCGCGGTCGTCGTACAGGATGCGCAGGCCGACGTCGTCACCGGGATCGTCACTGTCATCGTCCGTCAGCGCCTGCTTCAGGCGCAGGTAAACCCGCGCCAGGGCCGCGCCGTATCTCGGACCATCGTCGCCATCGTCGCCATCGTCGCTGTCGCCATCGATGTCCCAATCGGCCAACGGGGCGCACATCTCGTCGGGTTGCGGAGGGGGGAAATCGGCTTGGGAGTACGGCCCGGTATAATGGTCGCGGTAATCGTTGGGGCTGCCGGCGGCGAGGTCCCACTCTTGCCAGACCAGGTCCGGGTCGATCTCCATCCGAAACTCATCGTATTGCAGCCGCAGCCCCAGCCCGGCCCAGGCGAGGAAGACGAGAAGCCCGGCCAGGACGGCGCTGGCGGCCAGCATCTTGGCAGCCCACCAGTGATCGCGGCGTTTCGGCTCTTCCGTTTCCATTTCACAGATCATGTAGCCCGGGGCGGCCCGGGGCGGACGCCACTTAGCTGTTTGCACCGGCACCCCGCGTTCACGACCAGCTCCCAAGCCCGCGCGACCCGCCGACGGTTGCGCCGCTCACCCCCGGCCGGTAACATAGCTTCCGGTCCGGGAGGCTGGGTCCATGCCCGAGAGTCCCCAGAAAAAGCACGCGCGGCTGTGCGCGGAACTCGACCGCCACACCTACCTCTATTACGTCAAGCACGCCCCGGAAATCTCGGACGTGGAATTCGACCGGCTGCTGGCCGAGATCGCGGCCTTCGAGGCCGAACACCCGAAACTCGACGTCTCCGCCAGCCCCACGCAGCGTGTGGGGTCGGAACTCTCCGGCGCGTTCGAGACTTTCGAGCACCGCCTGCCGATGATGAGCATGGACAACACCTACAACCCCGAGGAGCTGCGCGAGTTCGACAAGCGCGTGGCCAAGCTGTTGGAAGGAGACGCCTACCGCTACGTCGCCGAGCTCAAGATCGATGGCACTGCGGTCAGCCTGTGGTACGAGAAGGGCAAGCTGGTGCGCGGCCTGTCCCGCGGCGACGGGCGGCGCGGCGAGGTCATAACCGCCAACCTGCGCACCGTGCGCGCCATCCCGCTCACTATTCCCGTGCCTGGAACCAGGAACCCTCCGCCCGTGCCCCGCTTCCTGGAGGTCCGCGGGGAGTGCTACCTGCCGCGCAGCGAGTTCAAACGCCTGAATGAGGAAAGACAGGAGGCCGGCCAGGCCCTCTTCGCCAATCCCCGCAACGCGGCCGCCGGCAGCCTCAAGCAGCTGGACCCCCGGCTGGTCGCGGAGCGCCGCCTGGGCGCCTGGCTCTACGCCGTGGGCTACTCGGAGGATTATGCGCCCGAGAGCCAGGAGGCGGTCATGAAGGACCTCGCCGCCTGGGGCTTCCCGGTGGAGCCGGCCTGGAAGACCTGCGCGTCCGTCGAGGAGATACTGTCCTACGCCCAGAAGTGGGACCGGGACCGCAAGGCGCTGGACTACGACACCGACGGCCTGGTGCTCAAGGTCGACGCGCTCCGCCAGCGCACCGCGCTGGGGGCCACCGCCAAGAGCCCCCGCTGGTGCATCGCCTACAAGTTCGCCCCGGAGCAGGCCGAGACGACCATACGCAACATCCGCGTCCAGGTCGGCAAGACCGGGGTGCTCTCCCCCGTCGCCGAGGTGGAACCCGTGCAGGTCTCCGGCACCACGGTCAGCAACGTGATGCTGCATAACCAGGACGAGATCGACCGCCAGGATCTGCGCATCGGCGACACCGTGGTCATCGAAAAGGCCGGCGAGATCATCCCCCAAGTCGTGAAGGTCCTGAAAGGCAAACCCCGCGGGGAGAAGCGTTTCGGGATTCCTGATCGCTGTCCGGTATGCGAATCTCCGGCGGAGCGCGCCGAAGGCGAGGTGGCGGTCCGCTGCACCAACGCGAGCTGCCCCGCGCGGCGCCGCGCGGCGATCATCCACATCGCGGGGCGCGGGCAGATGGACATCGAGGGCCTGGGCCCAGCGCTGGTGGACCAGCTGCTGACCGCCAAGCTCATCGAGGACGTTAGCGACATCTACGACCAGAGCAAAGTCAACGAGGAATCACTGGCCGGTCTCGAACGCATGGGGCAGAAGAGCGCCGAGAACCTGATCGCGGCCGTCAACGCGACCAGGAGGCCCGAGCTCTCCCGCTTCCTGACCGCGCTGGGCATTCCCCAGGCCGGCGCTGACACCTGCGAGAAGATGGCTCAGCATTTCATCAGCCTGAAGGAGATACTCAAGGCCCCACAAGAACGGTTCGAAAGCCTGTTCAAGGAAAAGGAAACATCCAGGACAGCTCGGCAGATTTATGATTATCTGCGAGAAACGCCGTCGTCGGCGCTGGAGGAACTCCCGAAGAACGTCGGCGTTGACGAGGTCGAACGAATCAAGGCAATGGAGATACCGGGCGTCGGCGAGAAGCGAGCCCGGCAACTGGTCAAAGCATTCAAGACGGTCGAGAAGCTCCGCCAGGCGAGCCCGGAACAGCTCAACGCGGTCTTCAAGAAGGAGGAGGAGCGCAAGACCGCGGGAGCCATATTCAACTTCTTCCAGAGTCCTGAAAACAGGAAACTCATCAACAAACTGCTGGCCAATGGCGTAAGCCCCAAGGAAGCTCAAGCTGCCGAAGCGGCCAACCCGCACTTCGCCGGCAAGACTTTCGTGATCACGGGGACGTTGGAACAGTACAAGCGCGAGGAGCTCAAGGCGCTGATCAAGAAGCTGGGCGGCAAGGCCGGCGGTTCGGTCAGCAAGAAGACCGACTACCTGGTGGCCGGAGAGTCGGCCGGCAGCAAGCTGGAGAAGGCCCGGAGGCTCGGCGTTAAAGTGCTCAGCGAAAAGGACTTCGACGCGCTGCTCGGCTCCGGCGCCTGACCAGGTGACCGCTGGCGGCCGGCGAGTGTAAGTAATCCCGGGGGACTGTCTTAGAGGGGACTTGCTGTAATGCGCATCACTCTCCGCGGGGCCCGTCGGGGCTTCACCCTGGTCGAGATGCTGACGGTCATCGCCATAATCGGCATACTCATCAGCCTGCTCCTGCCGGCGGTGTGGCTCATCCGCAGGAAGGCCCGCCGGACCAAGTGCAGCAGTCGCCTCAAGCAGATTCACACCGCGCTGATGCTCTATCGCAATGACAACCCCTACACCGACGGGGACATCTTCCCCTACCGGCTGACCTACCTGGCGCGCTCTGACCAGGGCTACCTGGACGACAAGCGCATCTTCCTGTGCCCCTTGGACAGCTCCAACGGGCACCAGGGCGGCAAGCCGGCCGACAGCGCGAGTCAGTTCACGGAAACCGACGAGCCCTGCAAGCCGGGCGACGCCCCCCGGCCCGGGGAGCAGCCCTGCTCCTACATGTACGAGTTCTCCGGCGCGGACTGCTCCTGGGACTGGAAAAGTGTGGGCGAGCCGCCCTACCCCAAAGCGCTCGAATACTTTGACACCGACGGGGACGGCAACGTCTCTTGGGGCGAGGTCAAATGGAAACAGATGAACTACGGCGACTCCTTCCTGCACGTTGACGAGGCCGCCTACGAAGCCTCCAAGCTCAAGGGCTATCCCAAGAGCCTCTTTCCGGTATTGCGCTGCTTCTGGCACCAGGAGAAGCCCGATTCCGACGTGGAGAAGCGCATAGTCAACCAGTCCTTCGAGGGCCGCCAGTTCTGGAGCGGCGCTCTCTGGGAGACCAGCTACAAGAACTGAGCCCTTCCCTCCCGGGTTCGCTTGCATCCCGCCATCCCCCGGCATAGACTGCAACGTGTTGACTTGCGGCCGTGCAGCGGCGCTTGTCAACAGGCCGTTGAAAAGGAGCGCCCGGAAATGATCTACCGCGAGTACGGCTCCACCGGCGAACAGGTCTCGGCCATCGGCTTCGGGGGCATGCGCTTCAAGGACGTGGACGACGAGGACGCCAGCATCGAGCTGCTGCTGGCCGCCTTCGACGCCGGGGTCAACTACTTCGACACCGCCCCGGGCTACAACAAGGACCTCAGCGAGATCCGCGTGGGCCAGGCCGTCAAAGAGATGAAGCGCCGCGGCGGGAAGTTCTACGTATCGACCAAGTCATGGCGCGCCGACGCCGGCGAGCTTCGCAAGGACCTGGAACAGAGCCTCAAGCGGCTGAATGTTGACGCCATCGACTTCTACCACTGCTGGTGCGTGAACAACAAGGCGACCTGGGCCGAGCGCAAGGCCGGTGGCGCGGTGAAGGAGATCCTCAAGGCCAAGGAGGAAGGCCTGATCCGCCACGCCTGCATCTCCTCGCACATGTCCGGCGAGGACATCGCCGACGTGCTGGACGAGGGGCACTTCGACGGCCTCACCGTGGGCTACAGCGCGATAAACGCCCCCTACCGCGTTGCGGGCATCAATGCCGCGCGGGAGCGGGGCCTGGGCGTGGCCATTATGAACCCGCTGGGCGGGGGGCTGATCCCCGATCACCCCGACAGCTTCGGCTTCATAAAGCGCGAGGACGATCCCTCGCTGGTCGCCGGCGCGCTGCGCTTCGTGCTGAGCACCCCGGGAGTCTCGACGGCCCTGGTGGGCATGGCCGTCCCGCAACACGCGCGGGAGGCCGCCGCGGCCGTCGAGGGCTTCAAGGCGCTCTCCGCCGCCCAGATGGAACAAACCCGGGATAACGTCGAGAAGGAGTTCGACCAGCTCTGCACCCTGTGCCGCTACTGCGACAAGTGCCCCGAGGGGATACCCGTTCCCAAGTACATGTCGGCCTACAACTCCAAGATGCTGGAAGACGAGAAGGCCATGAAGGCCCTCCTGCAGTGGCACTGGGAGCTGGAAGAGGACGCCGCGAAGCTGGGTGAGGTCTGCACGCAGTGCGGCACCTGCCAGGAGCACTGCACCCAGCACCTGCCCATCGTCGAGCGCCTGGCGGAAATCGCCGCCGCCTACCGGGCCGAAGACAAGTAGCCGGCCGGGAGCGGACGCCTACTTGCCGGCGAGCTCCGCGGCGACGTCGAGGGCACCGTCCTCGGCCGACTCCAACTCGCCGTTGACCACGTACCACTGGCCATCCACCTTGCGGAGCAGCTTGGTGACGGTGACCTTCTCCTTGTCTCCCATGAGCAGCGCGCCGATGATACCCAGAAGCAGGGAGCCGGTGGTCGACGAACGGGTGAGCTTGACCTGCGCGGAAACCGTGGCGAACTCCCCCTTGCTGTCCACCAGGCTGATGCGGCCGACGCTCGGCTGGGAACTCTTGTGGCGCAGCAGCCCGCTCCAATAGTCCCGGAAGCCATTGTAGGTGGCGAAGCTGCAGTCAGGGCCCTTCTTGCCGAACTTCTCGAGCTTCGGGCGAACGCGCCCCAGGTCGTCCTTGTCACCATCCAGAAGGCAGGCGTAGGCGTAATTGTAGCGCTTGAAGCACATCGACCTGAGGAAGGCCTTCAGCCCTTTCTCGGGAGTGGTCCGTTGCGAACCCGAGGGCGTGCCCATGTCGTTGGCGAAACCCATTAGAGCGCAGATGCCGGCGATAAAGGCGACCGTGAGCCCGATGACGGCCAGCCCTGCCATTTCCTCGCCGCCCGCGGCGACCGCCACGGCGCTGGCCAGCAGGGCCACCGCGGCTATCACCGCCCCCACGATGGTGACTGTTCGAATCTTCTTTCCCACCGATCCGGGGATCGCCGGCTGGCCCTTGGCGAGTTTCTCTTCCTTGGCCGCCAGACGCTTGCGGATGGACTCCGTGCCGCCGCCCTCGGCGATTTCCTCCTTGCAGTGCTTGCACCTGCGGGCCACGGCCAGGACGGTCTCGCGCAGTAGGGGCACTGCTTGGTGGGCTCGCCCGCCGACGACGCGGCCGAGAGGGTCGGAGCCATCCCCGCAGCGGGCTCGGCCGCCGGCACCTGCATCTGGCCGCCGCACTCAGGGCAGGCCACCACCTGGCCGACCGAGTCGTCGGGAACGTCCACAACCGTCGAGCAGCTGGGGCATTGTATCTGCATGGCTGTCGCTCTCCTCTATGCTAGCCTGGCTGGCCTTTCCAGGTTACCACCATCTCGCCGCCGCAGTAGACGCAGCGCCCGCTGAAGACCGACCCCTGCGCCACGACGCGGGTGCGCCCGCAGGCCTTGCAGGTCATGCGCACCGGCCCCTTGGCGGCGGCCGGCCCGCCGGGCGCAGCCGACGGGGTGACGGCCCTGGCCACCTGACTGGCCCGGGCCACGGGAATGGCCGTGGCCACCGGCACGGCCTTGGCCACCGGCAGCGGCGCGGCCGCGGCCGCCCCGTCCACGGAGATCTCCTCGGGGCGTTTCTCCGGCGAGAGGTCCACCGTGTCGGTGGGCAGGTCTTCCTTGTGCTCGTCGGCCCAGCGGGCGGCCTCGCCGTTGAGCGGGCTCTTGATGTTGTAGCTCTGGTAGGCCAGCATCTCCCCGATGCGGACCATCAGGTGGACCAGCGACTCGCCGGCCGCCCAGTGGTCGCCGATGCACACCGCGTGGGGAGCGACGTTGGGGTGAAACACGGGAGTCAACATCCTGCACACCGGCGCCTGCCGGGGATAACCCAGCGGCAACTGGATCTCCACCAGGTGGGTGTCCTTGCCCTCGACCTTGCCGCCGCGCGAGACCAGGCTGCGCAGCTTGTACTCCGTCTCGTACTTCTCGGGCGGATTGCCGTGCACCTTCTTCACGGTGATGCGCGGGTGGTCCTTGAAAACTTCGGCCACCCGTTTGTAGTCGGCCATCAGGCGACGGAGCCGGACCGGGGAACTCATTATCCTGCCGGCTCCCCGGACGCCTTGTTCTTCCCGTCCTTGCGGCTTTCCTCCTTGCCTTTCTCTTTGCCCTTCTCTTTGACGAGGGGGAGGAGCACCTCTTTGGCCGCCTCCACGGCGATGGCGAAGTTGAGGCCCTCGGTGACGCTCTTGTCCTGCGTCCAGGTATTGATACCCAGCAGGCTGCCGTCGCCCTTGCTGTAGAGCCCCCCGCCGCTGTTGCCCTGGTTGATGGGCGTCTGGGTCTGGTAGACCTTGGTGCGCAGCGAGCCGATCACCCTTTCCTGGATATTGGAGATGACCCCCTCGGTGTAGGTCCAGCCCAGGTCCATGGGATTGCCCACCGCGAAGACCTTCTCTCCAATGGTCGCGGCGGCGGACAACTTGAGCGTCGTAGCGGCGGGATGCTTCAGGTCCGTGGGGTGGCACTTCAGCAGGGCCAGGTCCAGCCCCGCGGGGTGGAACCACTCGACGGTGGCCTCGACCCGCTCCCTGCCGCAGAAGATTACGTCGATGCGCGTCTTCTTGGGGGCCTCGGCATTGCCCTCTCGATACTTCGGATCGATTACGTGGCGGTTGGTGAGTATCAGGGCGCGCTGCTCATTGAGGGCCACGATAATCCCGCTGCCCAGGATCATGCCGCCCATGAAGCCCCGGCCGGCAGTGCGCACCACCACGTTGGCGCGCATGGCCCTGCGGATCACCGGGTTCTTGATACTCGCGAGGGCCTCCGGCGGCTGGATGAATTCCACGTTGGTGGGCAGAGGCTGGGTGAAGTCGACGTTGTAGGCCGCCAGGGGCACGCCCACGACCAGGGCGATGTCCAGCAGTATCGCGGAAACGGCCAGCCACTTGCCCCTGAGCATGGAGCTGTTGGCGATGGCCGCCAGGGCGAAGACGGCCAGGAGCACGCAGGCCAGCCAGCAGAGCCCCGTCAGGGCGACCGCCAGCAGTGAAATCCATCCCCCCATGCCAGGATGCTTGAGCCATCTCAACGCCAGCATGAGGGCCCCGGCCAGGGCCAGCGAGGTCAGCACACCGAAGATCAGCGAGAGCACCGCCATCTTGCTGAAGCGCTTGGGATAGCGCCCCTCGCGGCCGGCAGGGTAACCGGTGGTGGGCGGCAGGAGCTTCTCTTCGGGAAGTCGCTCGGCCTCATCAAAGGTGATGGTGATGGCCGCCGGGCTGGAGATGTCGGCGCGGCGCTCCTTGCGGCAGAAGTAGCTGGTGCAACCCTCCTCCTGGCGCCAGCAGGCCTGGTGACTGGCCGCGCCGCACTCCTTGCATAGGTGAATGGGCTCGCCGCTGCGAACCGGTTGCTGGCAGGCGGGACACACGCTCCCGTCGTGGAACTCGGTGGCGGTGGTCAATCCGGACTCGCTCATGGCCCAGGCTCCAATGCGGTCATCACAATGCCCAGTATTATTATAAACGAAACCAGGCAACTTACCGCGAATCCGGCGTAGACCAGCACGCGGCTGGTCATGTCCATGGAACCGAACCTCTTGCGCCCGGCGAAGATCCAGACGGCGCCGATTATCGCCATGACCGGCGCGAGGCAGCTGAGCACGCTGATCACGAAGTAGGCTATGGCCTTGCCGCGGTCCGCGCCGGCGCGCTGCTTGGCGGTTGCGACCTTGCGCAGGTCCGCCCGGGTGATGGGCTCGGCGCTCTCGAAGACCTCGTGGCAGAACTTGCACTTCAGCGCCGCGGCGCGGATGGTCTCGCCGCAGTAGGGGCACTTCTTGTTGTCGCCCCAGCCGCGCCGCGCGACCTCGTCGGCCTGGGGCTCGGCGGGCTTGACCGTCTTGGGCGCCTGGGGACAGCCGTAGGCCGCGCAGCCCCCGTTCTCCCGCCAGCAGTCGGTGTGATAAGGCAGCCGGCAGTCCGGGCAAAACACCACCGCCTCCCCGGCGGCGATGGTCGTCTGGCAGATGGTGCAGGTCTGGCCCACGGCCGCGTCGGCCTCCGCGTCGGGCGCGGCGGCCGGACCGGGACCCACGACGGCATCCTCCGGCCGCGGGATGGTCAGCACGTTGCCGCAGCCCGGGCAGCGTCCCTGAGTGCCCGCGGCGCTCTCCGGGGCCTCCAGGCGCTTGCCGCACGCGCAGGAGAACTTCAACTCACTGGCCCCCCCGGGCCGCCGTCAGGCCGCTCCATTTCTCGACGGCCTGCTAGACGTTCTGGGCGATGGCCACAACGGCAACCAGCACCCAGTACAGGCAGCTCAACACCCCGAACACCGTGGCGACGATGCCGACCACCAGGCCGGCGGTGGCCGTACCGCTCTCGTCCCCCTCCGCGCGGGCGCGCCTGGCGAAGTGTATCGCCACCCCCCCCAGGACCAGCGGCACGATGGGGAAACAGGCGGTCAATATGCCGACTATCCCCAGGACCAGCGCGGTGGTCCCCTGGCTGCTCGAGGAAGCGCTCCCCGCTCGCCCGCGCCCCCCGGCCCGCGGGCCGCTGAGGTAGCTCCCGCAGTGCTTGCACTTCTGGGCGACCGCCAGGATATCCTCGCCGCAGAAGCGGCAGACCTTGGTGGCGCCCCCTCCGGGTGGCGCGGAGCCCGCTTGCTGCGAGGGCTGGGAGGGCGCAGGGGCCGGCGCACCGGCCGCCGGCAGCTGCATCTGCCCGCCGCAAGCCGGGCAATTGGTCACCTGCCCGGCTTTCTCGCTGGGGGCGTCCAGCGTCTTCTGACAGTGCGGGCATTGTATCTGCATGCGACTTCCTTCCTTAAAGCGGCTCCCTATCTCCGGCCTCGGGCCCGCGGCCTGCCACTTCCCCCCGGCTGTCGCAGGTCGAGCCCCGCGGCCTTGACCGCGCTGAGCTTGCACAGGTTGCTGATGGAAAGCACCAGCAGGACGATCATCACGATGATGCCCACAACACTCGATCCCGGCTTGGCACCGCCCAGACTGACCAGATTGCTGATAAGGAGAAGCGCGGCCAGCACCATCACCGCCCAGTTGACCCAGCCGTGCAGCTTGATCGCGAAGAAGCCGAGCACCAGGTACAGCGCGCCCACGCCCAGAACAGCTATCAGCGCGACGACCAGAAGCTCCTGGGGAAGCCCCCTAATGTTGCCGCCGGCCAGGCCCAGACCGACTACCATGCACACGCCGCCCAGCATTGCCAGGCCGCCGAAGACGAAGAGCAAGACCGCCAGTATCTTCATCCCTTTCCGATACTCGGTGAGGGCCTTATCACCCTTCGCGGACCGCCTGCGCTTGGTTTCCTCCAGGAACTCCCCGCAGTGGCG
>CBDUSI010000123.1:0-13176 GCA_965370045.1 uncultured bacterium
CGCCCTCCCCCACCCTTTCGGCCAGGGGGGAAACCCTGGCGACCGGGTCACTCATACTGCAGGGCCTCGATGGGATCGAGGCGCGCCGCCTTCCAGGCCGGGTAGGTGCCGAAGGCCACCCCGTCGAAAACCGCCACTCCCAGGCTGAGCGCCAGTCCCCATAGCGAAAAGTCCGTGACCCACTCCGCCCAGTAGTTGATCGCGGCGCTCAAGGCGACCCCCAGCGCCAGCCCCAGGATCCCTCCGCCCAGGCAGACGCACAGGGCCTCCATCAGGAACTGCCAGAGGATGTCCGCCTGGGTGGCGCCCATGGCCCTGCGGATGCCCACTTCCCGGCGCCGCTCCTGGATGTTGGCCAGCATGATGTTCATGATCCCGATGCCCCCGACCAGGAGCGATATTCCCGCCCCGGCCGCCAGGACAATGCTGAAGACGCGCTGGGTCTCCTGGGCCTGGCGGACCAGGTCCAGCGTTACCGTGACCTCGTAGTCCCGCTCTTCGGCTTTGACGCCGGCCATCCCGTGGGCCGATTCGTAGAACCGGCCGAGCGCCGCGGACAGCTTGCGGGGATCCACCTCCGGCTTGGCCCGGAAGATGACCTCGTCGATCTCCCCGGAGAGACGGTCCCGTGTGGTCCGCGACAACCCGGTGGTCAGCGGCACGTACAGTCGCTTGTTAAGCGCGGCGATGTCGGTGACTTCATACTTGCGCTCGCTGACCTGTTTGGCCTCCAGTACGCCGACTATCTCGTAGGGTTCGGCGTCGATCCACACCCGCTGGCCGAGCGCGCCGCCGGGACCGAAGACCGCCCGGGCCACTTCCTCCTCGACCACGCATACCCGGCGTGCGCAGCGCTCGTCCTCCGGGGACAGGAAGCGGCCGGCCGAGATCTGGAACCCGCTGGTCGCCAGGAACTCGGGACGGACCGCGACGACCTCGCCGCCCACCTGCCGGTCGCCGTACTTGGCCCGGGCGGACAGCTTCTTTCGCGGGCTGTAGCTCCCCACCTGGCGAGGGCCCGCCGCGAAGTAGCCCGCCTCGCGACTCGGGCGGCCCGCCCCGGGGCGCGCCCGGGCGCGCTTCCACTTCCCAAGGTCGCCGGTGGAGCGCAGCGAGCGAACCATCACGTTGCTGGCGCCCATGGCCCGCAGCTGCCTCAGGATTTGCTCCCGGCCGCCCGCCGACACCGAGACCACCGCGACCACTGAGCCCACACCGAAGAGGATGCCCAGCGCCGAGAGGAAGGCCCGCACCTTGTGCGCGGCCAGGCCCTTGAGGGCCTCTTTGAAGTACTCCCACCAGCCCATGGGATAGAAAATATCAGGTATGAGTCGCGCTTACAAGGGCAGACGGAAGTAAACCGTGGTGCCCACACCGACCTCGCTGGTCAGCCATATCTGGCCGCCGTGGCCTTCCTCGATGATCTGCCGACATATGGGCATTCCCAGGCCGGTGCCACCCGTATGGTGGCGGGTGCTTTCCACCTGCTCGAAGCGGCTCCAGACCTTGTGAATCTGCCCGGCGGGGATGCCCTGCCCGGTGTCGACCACGCGCACCTCGACGCAGGCGGTTCCTGATCCCTCGGGCTGAATCGTCTCGGAAAAGACGGTGATCGAACCGCCCTCGGGCGTGTACTTGATGGCGTTGGACAGCAGGTTGCAGGCCACCTGGATGATCCTGTCGCGGTCAACGCGGATGGGCGGCACATCCTCACCGAACTCCTGCTTGATGGTCACGCCCTTCTTGTCGGCCAGCGCGGACTCCACGTTGATCGCGTGCTTGACGACCTCCGCGAGATCGTGCTCCTCGAAGTGATACTCCAGCTTGCCGGCCTGCATCTTGGTGAGGTCAAGAACGTCGTTGATCAGGCGACCCAGGCGCTCGCCCTCGCCGCGGATGACCTCCAGATACTCGCGGCGCTCCTCCTCGGTATCGACCATGTCCTCCATGAGCAGGGCCTCGGCGTAGGCCATTATTGAGGCCAGCGGAGTGCGCAGCTCGTGGCTCACCAGGCTGATGAGGTCGTCCTTCATGGCATCAAGCTCGCGCAGGCGGCTGACCTCCCTGGTGGCCTCCAGGTCGCGGACCACGAAGACGTAGCCGGCGTGCTCCCCGCTGTCGGGCAGGACCAGGCGCGTACCGCTCATCCCCAGGACGAAGTGAGTCTCTCCGGAACCGCCGAACTCCAGCTCTTCCTCGCCGGGGTCTTCATGGCGATCCAGCCGACCGATCACCTGGCGGACCTGATCGCTCACTTCACGTCGGAAGGCCTGGAAGTAGTCGAGATTCAGGACCTCATCCCGAGGCCGGCCGAGCATGAACTCGGCGGTGCCGTTTATGAAGCTCAACGCCCCGTGGCAATCCAGGCTGAAGATCCCCACCGGGACGCTCTCCAGAACGTGCTGGACGAAGGCCTGGGCCCGCAGGCGCTGGGTGGTGAGTTCCAGGCTCTCCAAGGCGGCGGAAAGCCCTCGCCCGTAGGCCCCCAGCAAATCCGCGGCCTGCCCGGTGAAACCGGCCTCGTCGAACTCCACCCAGAGGAGCACCGCGCCGAGCTTCATGGCGTGCCCCACCAGGGGCACGACCAGCAGGCTGCGCGCAATCGCCGCCTCGCCCGCCGGAAACAGCGCCACCTCGCGGCTCTCAAGAGACCAGGAAATCAGGTCCCAATCGACGGCTAGGTCCTCGGGGCAGGCTCCGCGCACCAGGCGCATCCCGCTCTCCTCCCCGCCAGGGAGGCTATGCGCGACGTCCAGCGAAGAGTCCAGGTAGAAGCGATAGAATACGAAATCGACGGCCTCCAGGAGCAGGTCGTCGGAGGCATCGAGCACTTCCCCGACGGACTGGCAGGTCATCAGCCGGCTGGTCTTCTGGATATAGGCGCGGAGCTCATTCAGGTCGCCGGCCACACCGCGCAGCCTGCCTGATTCTCTGGGAATGCGGGGACTGCCGGGCACGGTGGCTTCAACCCCTAATCATGTCGAAGAAGTCCTGCGCTTTGCGGAGGTCCCCCAGGATACTGCCTACCAGAGAGTCGAGCGCCCCCACCGAAATCCCCAGTTCCTGGGCCACGGTCGGGTCGAGGCGCGGGATAGAGCGGTCGCCCCCGGAGCCAATCTGCAGTGCGCGGGCCAGGATATCACCCAGGTGGATAATATAGGCCGCATCGCGGTCCTTGCGCGTGGAGGTGGGGTTGTGATGCCGGCGGATGGCCACCTGGACCGCGGGCGGCAGCTTCCAGCGCTCGGCCAGCCAGGATCCGACCTCGGCATGGTCCAGGCCGAATACCTCCAACTCCGCCTCGCGAATGATGCAGCCCTTCTCGGCGGCCAGCTTTATGCAGCTGTCGTAGTCCGCCGGAGAAACCTGGGCCAGAACCAGCTTGCCGATGTCGTGAAGCAGCCCGCAGACGAAGCTCTCCTCGGCATCGCCGCGGCGACACTCCCGGGTCAGGGCCCTCGCGGAAACCGCGGTTCCCAGCGAATGCCGCCAGAAGGCCGGGGCGTCGAAGCTCTGCGGCTGGCTCTCGCTCTTTATCTCGAAGACGCTGGCTGCCAGGACGATGTTCTTGACCCGACTGAAGCCCAGGATCACCACCGCATGATTCACGGTGGTAATCTGCTTGGGGAACCCGTAATACGCGCTATTCACCAGCTTGAGCACCCGACTGGTGAGCGCCTGGTCCTTGCTGATCAACTCGCCGACCTGAGTGGCGCTGGTCTTCGGGCTCTGGGTCAGGCTTATCAGGTTATTGGCCACCGAAGGCAGCGTGGGCAGGCCGTCCAAGCGTTCGACGCGCTTGCGGAGCAGGTCGGAGTCGAGAACCATAGCGCCCTCTACTTCCCGCCACCACCGGCCTCAGCCAGGTGTTTCCGGACCACGGTGCACAGCGTGGCCATCAAGGGATCGTCCATCGTCAGCGAGAACGTCTGCAGCACGCGCTCGTCCAGGTCCGGCCCGCTGTAGACCCCCGGGGGCAGCCGGGAGCCTTTCTGCTGCGACTCTCGCGAAGACTCCGCCGGCGACGCGGTGGGTTCCACGGGAACAGGTGTCTTCTTCTTGGCGGCCGGTGGTGCCTGCGAGGCCGGCGCCGGCTCCTCGGCCTGCGGCTCCTCGATATATAGCTCCTCGACACCCCACTTGCCCAGGCGAGAGATGTAGAGGGCGGTAAGGCCGGCCCCCTGGTTGACGATAGTCCGGCCCTGTCGGTCGTTTATGGGCCGGGCCAGGACCATTCCGGGCTCGGCCTCCTTCACGCTGATACACTTCATGGCTGGCTCCGCGGCCACCGGCTCCGGAATTGACTGATTTTCTGTAAGTTAGACCCGTCCCTGTCGATATGTCAACCGCAAAACGACCGCCGGCACAATGGCGGAGGGGGTGGGATTCGAACCCACGGTACTCCGAAGAGCACATCGGTTTTCAAGTTCTGCGCGTTGCTGGCGTATCTCAAACGGACGCGGGAACATCGGACAGGGCGCCCGGGGCGGGTCGGTGTTGTGCGTGGGGCGAGGGCCAGGAGAGGGAGGCTTTGCGGTGGGGATGGCCCGGCTTGGGGTCTCGCGTCCTGAGAAACGGGCGAGAATCCGTCAACCGCGCCGCTGGCCAGGGCCGCAAGCCGCGCAGTTGCGGGCGCTCGCGGTGCGCTGCGCATCGGCTCAAGAGACCGACGCGCCCCGCGCGAGGGCCAGGAGGGGGCAGTCCCCCCATCGGCCGCCGCGCGCGCTCGCACGCCCCCGGTCTTTTCTGCGCGAGGCATTTTCGGACCCAAAAGCGCTGATCTACCAGATCGCTGTCTAGGGGTTCGGGCCTTCCGGGTCGTCCTTTGAGTATTCCCGGACAAAACGGGCAGTGTATTTCCTGGCCACCAAGCAGTAGGTGTTGAAGTCATCGAGGTGCTCGTTTCTGAGCTCACGCACCTTTCGAAGTTGGGCCTCCGCCTCTTCGATCAGCGCGTCTTGGTCTACGTGGATCATGACGGAGTCTTCCAGGCTCTTCGCGGCCTCGACCACAGCGTTTCCACAACGCCGCACGTCGTCGAAGAGGTTTCTGGAGTCTGATATGGGGTCGCTTTGGTCTATCTTGAGCGTTGCTAGATCGGCCTTAAGGTCCCTGACTGCGCCGACTTGTGCGTGTCGTTCTCTCGCGATTCTTAGCATTTCCCTGTAGAGGTTGACCTTCTCCGTCGCGAATCCGAGCAGCCCCTTCATCATCGGAATCCGCTGAAGGACAAGCGCGGCGGCGGCGGCGTCTTCCTGTCGCCTGGCGTTCCTGTTGTTCGTCCACAGTTGCACTGCGGAGATGAAGATGGCGGCAACAACGCCGCCGCCAGCTGCAAAAGCGGTCAAGTAGGCTGTCCAGTGGACGGCGGCGATGGGAATGACCAGCGGATCCGGCATGTTTCACCTCCTTAATGGCTATTCTCCGGCCGCGCGCTCGCGTCGTCAACCCCGCGCCGGAAAAGATTGTTTCGATTTTCTTGGCCTGGGCTCTTGACTTTACCACCCCGCCGTGGTGTATAGTGCTATGGAGGGGTCACGTAAAAGGGCGTCGCGTTAGTGCGCCCGGGGCGTGGCCCTTTCTCTTTTCCGGGGCGCTCGCCAAGGGGTCGCTAGGCGGAGGCGCTTGTCTTGCGGGTGTAGCCTCTTCCAACTAGAGACACTTGTTGACCGTGCCGTCCGCCGCGCGCTCCGCGCGGAGCTGAACAGGCGCAGCTTTCCTAACTCCGAAGAGCGCTGGCTCACGCGCGCCCGGTATTCGAAGTTCACCGGCATGAGCCGGTCCACCGTTCAGAGAAAGATCGACCGCGGCCTGCTGCGAACCCGCAGCTTTGGCGGCCAAGTTCAGGTCTACGTCGAACCCGTACAGTCAAGCGGGGCGGGCGCATCCCCGGTGTTGGGGTCTAAGGAGTGCTCGAAATGAGCGAAGTGCAACACAGTGAGCGCGAGCAACTGGCCGACGCGATCCGCGCGGCCGGCCCGCTGGTGGAAAAGAACCCCGCGAGCTCTAAGTGTCTGAGACAGTGTGCTATAATCCGACCCATCCCGCAGACTATCCGACTTGAGAATCTTCGATCAATGTCCCAGGGGACAGAATCGCTTGCCGCCAAGTAGCGCCGTCGCGGCGGCGCAGGTCACGCCGTAGAAGGCGATCGGTTTCCCTGAATCGATCAGCGCATCCGCGGTGCCGTTGGCCAGTGTGGAACCTGTGGCCAAGATCACATCGCACCATTCTATGCACTGGAGGGCGGCTTCAGCTGGCTCCACGACGAGGCTGGCCTTCTCTTGGCCAACGTTCTCGGCATCCAGATCGGTCACTCGCACCTCGAACCGCTTGGCCAACGCCTCAAGGAGCCGGGGTTGTAGGCCAACAAGAAACACCTTGCTGGGGTTGTGGAATTGGCGGTCCATGAAGCTAGCGACCTCTTTCGCGCACTCGGTTAGATCGAGATCCTTACAGTGGACAGTGCGCTGGGCCAAGCCCATGTGTCGAGCTACCGCATTAGCCGCAGCCACAAGCACGGCCCTGCGGTAGCTGTTTTCCAGCGGAGCATCCAGCATGTCGGCCAACGTTCCGGAGAAAGCGCCCGGCCTGTCGGTGAAAGCATGCCCTTTGGCCCCCAGGAACTCGGCCTCGATCGCTCGTTCTCGGCCTTTCATCACTGGGTAATCATCGTGGTCAGGATCGCCGAGAAGCTGCTCGGGGGTCAACGTCCGGGCTGTGACACTAATCGGATGTGCCAGCAGTCTTCGCTCCAGGCAAAGGTGCTTGAGTTTCTGACGGACCTTGTCGAGAACAGCGCTCACCTGTATCCCCCCTGCGTCCGCCGCCTGGTATAGATAATCATCCACAGCGGCGTGTAAGGCTTCCGCCGCAGAGTTGGAGCAATGCAGCTTGGGCTCCGGCAGTCCGTCGAGCGTAGCGACAATCTCGCCGCCGGTCAAGTTCAGAGCTTCTTGGGGAGTCTTGCCCTCGGCAAGTACGGTCATCATGCTGCCGGTGGCAATAGCTGCGGCACAACCCATGACCTGGAATGCCGCTTTCTCGATGCGCCCACCCCGCACCCGAATCCAAGCCTTGAACACGTCGCCGCACGCCGGTTCTCCGGCGATTCCGACCCCGTCAGCAGCAGGAATTGGCCCGACGTTCCGCGGATTGCTGAAATGATCCAGGACCTTGTCGGTGTAGGTCATGCGACCAATCCTAGTGGTCACACACATTCTCGCCGGGTTGCAGCGTGCCGTCCAGGTAGGCTTGCACGATCTCCTCCGGCGGCACGGACGGCGCCCCGACCACCACCTCGATGCCGGACTCGGTGAAGAGCCCCTGGGCCCGACCGCCCATGCCCCCTGCGATGATCACGGTAGCGCCCTGCTCGGCCAGCCACTTGGGCAACACGCCGGGCGCGTGTGCCGGCGGCACGAGGCTTTTGCGGTCGCTTATCGTCTTGCTTTCCGGGTCGACGTCGAACAGGGAGAACTCCTGGCAATGGCCGAAGTGCATGCTCAGTTTTCCCTCAACAACCGGAATTGCGATGCGCATGATTCATGCTCCTTTCGAGCCGGCTTGGCCGGCGATCAGCTCGCTTACGGGTGCTATTGCAGAGGAAAAGGCCCGGGCGACCGCCGATTCCGGATGGGCTGTGACAAAGGGGCATCCCTCATCTGAAGCAGCCACCACCTGCGGGTCGATGGGTATGCGGCCCAGAAAGGGCACGCCTGTCTCGGCCGCCAGCGCCTCTCCGCCGCCCGCCTTGAAGAGCGCGGTTTCCTTTCCGCAGTGCGGGCAGATGAAACCGCTCATGTTCTCAAGTATTCCCAGGATCGGCAAGTTGACCTGCGTGCAGAAAGACGCTGACCGGCGAACATCGTCGGCGCTCAGGGCCTGAGGAGTAGTGACCAACACGGCCCCGTCGGCGCCTTCGATCAACTGTGCCACGGACAGCGGCTCATCGCCGGTTCCCGGCGGAGAGTCGACCACCAGGCAGTCCAGTTCGCCCCAATCCACGTCGCGCAGAAGTTGTTTGATCACGCCCATCTTCAGTGGCCCGCGCCATATGACAGCGCCCTGGGATTCCTGCAGCAGTAGTCCGATGCTCATTACCCTGAGGCCGTCGGCGGTCATGAATGGCGGAATGCTGCCGTCCGTGGACTCACGGGGGCGCTGTCCCGCGATGCCCAGCAGACGAGGGATGCTCGGCCCGTGAAAGTCAACGTCCAGCAAACCGACGCGGCGTCCGTCCGCGGCCAGAGCGGCGGCCAGGTTCGCGGCCACCGGGCTCTTGCCCACGCCCCCCTTGCCGGAGAGCACCATCACTTTGTGCTTGATACGGCAGAGGCGCTCGGCCAGCTTGCGGCGGTCCAGGAATTCTTCCTGCGATTCCTCCGGGCGCCGTTCCCTGGCTGAACAGTCCGACGACTCGCAGGCAGAGCAGCTCGCCGATTTCTCAGTCATGACGGTTCATTCTCCTTCCAGCTCAGCTTGTACCCTTTTCCACACTGCGCCGATGGCGTCGCTGGCCGGTCCACTGTCGGCCATCTCCACTACGCTCAGCGCGGACACCTGAGCGCGGGTCACCGATGTGTCGTAGGGAATTCGGTCGGTGACCTGTACGCCGCGCGCGCGGCAGGAGCCCTCGATGTCCGCGGCCATTTGGGAGTTGATGTCCGCCTTGTTGACGGTCGCGATCACGGGGATGTTGAAATGCTCGGCCAGATCAAGGACGCGGCCCAGATCATGCCGACCGCTCAGCGTCGGCTCAGTAACAGCCAGGACCAGCGACGCACCGGTCATTGAGGCTATGACCGGACAGCCGATCCCCGGTGATCCGTCGATGATGATAGTGTCCAGCCCTCGGGCTTCGGCGATTTCCCGGGCCCGTCTGCGGACCAGGCTGACCAGCTTGCCTGAGTTCTCTTCGGCAATCCCTAACTTGGCGTGGACCATCGGCCCGAACCGGGTCTCCGACTGGTAGCAGTGCCCGGCCAGAGGCTGCGGGAATTCGATGGCCTGGACAGGACAGAAGTGCACGCAGACTCCACAGCCCTCACACGCGAATGGATCAATAGTGAAGATATTCTTGCCATCCTCGCCGCTCTCTCTGATGACCGCCTCAAACCGGCAGCGGGCCAGGCAGGTCTCGCAGCCGACGCAGTCGGCCTGTCGGATTTCAGCGGTCCGCCCGGAGCGGAACTCCTCGGCCTTCAGGACGCTCGGATCGAGGATCAGGTGGAGGTCGGCGGCGTCGACGTCGCAGTCGGCGAACACCGCTCTTCCGGCCAGCGCGGCAAAGCTGGCGACAACACTGGTCTTCCCGGTGCCGCCCTTGCCGCTGATGATCACCAGCTCTCTCATCGCTATTGGCTCTCCTGGAGCACGTCGTGCAGGCTGACGAGTTGCCGTAGGCTGGCGAATCGCGTGGAATATTCCTCTAGCGCCCGCACGGCGATGTCCCCGCGAGAGTAAGCCTCGGCCAACCGCCGGTCCTCTGGGATCTCCAGAAGGACGTTGATGCCCTGCTCCCAGCAGTAGGCCGTTGCCCGCCCGTCCCCAATGTCGCTGCGGTTGACTACAACGCCGAAGGGAAGGCCCAGCTTGCGGACCGTCTCGACGGCCAGAGCGAGATCGTGCATCCCGAAGGGAGTTGGCTCGGTGACCAGTACGACGTAGTCGCTGCCTCGTACGGCGGCGATCATCGGACAGGAATTACCCGGCGGCGCGTCGATGATGGTCAAGCCGTCGTCGCCGGCATGTTCCTTCACCGCTCGAATCACGGGTGGGCTCATGGCCTCACCCACGCGCAGGCGTCCACCGACGAACGCCACATCTCCGGCGCGGCCGCTCTCCACAGTCCCGACTTCGCGTGGCCGCTCCGAAATCGCCCCGGCGGGACAGACCAGCACGCAGCCGCCGCAACCATGGCAGAGCTCGGGGAAGACCAGGGGCTTGTTGCCAAGTGTGACTATCGCGCTGTACTGACATATCTTCCCGCACTCGCCGCAGGCCGTGCACTTCGACTCATCGACCTCCGGCACCGGGACAGTGACCGGCGTCGTTTCGGTGATTGTCGGTTTGAGAAAGATATGCGCGTTGGGCTCCTCGACGTCGCAGTCCAGAAGCTGCACGACCTGGCCGCTCTCACCGGTGACGACGGCCAGGTTGACCGCCACCGTGGTCTTTCCGGTGCCGCCCTTGCCGCTGGCTATCGCGAGGATCAAGCTATCACACCCAGCGAGTGCTTGTCCGCCAAGGGCTACCTACTGTCGTTCCTTCTCGATGGCTGCGATCCGAGCGTCGATGTCCTCCAGAGTCTGCTTGAGGCCATCGGCCTGGCTCCGCAGAGCGTTGAGTTCGCTCGCGGGTGCATCTGAGGCCGCGGGGGTGAACGGAACAGACGGCGGGGCGTATCCGAAGCCGCGGCCCCAGCCCATGCCCCGGCCACGACCGAAGCCGCGTCCGCCCCCTCGGCCCCAGCCGCTAACCTGGCGGTTCATGAATCCAGGCACGGGGAAACCAGCGCAGTATCCGGCCGCCCGGCCCGTCATCGGGCCCGCGCCCATCGGTCCAGTTTGATCTCCTCGTGGCATGTTGCATCTCCTCTCTTGGTGGCGGCGCTAGGCCCAGTGGCCTTCGACGTCCGCGCCTTGGGCCTCCGCCAGTTCGCCCTTCTTGAACTTCTCCATCACCGCAGCGACCGTACCATCGGCTCCGGCTAACACCTTGATCCCCGCAGCCGTCAGGGCCCGGAATGCGTTAGGCCCGCAGTGCCCGGTGATGAGCACTTCGGCCCCTTTCTCGGCAACGTTGCGCGCGGCCTGGATGCCGGCTCCTTGCGCGGCGTTGAGGTTTTGCTCGTTGTCGATGACCTCGAAGTCACCGGACTCGGCGTCCACCAGCAGGAAATAGCGTGCTCGCCCGAAGTGAGGGTCGATCAGGCTCCCCAAGGTCTCTCCTTGGGCCGTAATTGCCACCTTCATTGAATTCCTCCTTCAAGCCCAGCGCCTTGACTGCGACTGCCCTTCCACCCGCCGTCTCGTCCACAGTGCCCGCGTCCCCGGCGTCCGCCACCTGAGCCGCGCCCCGCATGGCCGCACCAACCAGGCATGGCCCATTGCGGCTGCTCTATCTGCCCGGCCATGAATGCTTTCAAGACCTCTTCAACGTTGCCAGCGATACCTGGCAGGATGCGGATTCCGCGGTCCTCCAGCATGGCGGCCATGGGACCGCTGATACCCCCGCAGATCAGTACGTTGACCTCAGCGTCGGCGAGAAAAGCGGCACGGCTTTGAACGGGGACCTCGGCGATGTCCGCTTCGCTTTGGCTGGGGAACTCACCATTGGTGACTTCAGCCATCACAATTTGACTCGACCAGTCGAATACTGGAGCGACTCGCCCGTTGAAGATAGGAATTGCCAGTTTCATCACATGGGCCCTCCTGTATGCCCATAAGCACGGAGTGTGCCAAGGGGACGAAATGAGTGTGTCAACGAAAGCTACGTGATTAAGGGCATGTGCGGAAACAGGCTGGCGGAATCCGAAAGGGGTCTATCGTAATCTGCAATGCCAGGGGTGAGCGGGAGCTACATAGTGCAAGCGAATCTACTTGCCTTCTTCTGACTCCAGGCCGAGCTTCTTGAGCTTCCGCCATAGCGTGCTGGGGTCTATGCCCAGTTCGTTGGCGGTCTCGCGACGGTTACCTTTGTTGCGTTCCAGCGCCATGCGGACAGCCCAGGTCTCGATCTCAGCCAGGGTGGTGCCCATAGGCTGTCGTCTGGTCCCGTTCAAGGCCAGCAACTGTGGTGGCAGGTATTCAGGACTGATCAGGCCTTCTGGACACAACACGAAAGCATGCTCGATGGCGTTCTCCAACTCGCGCACGTTACCAGGCCAATCATGCCGCATGAGCAGCTTGAGCACCGCGCGGTCCACCCCGGCGACCTCTCGCTGGTGCAGGAGGTTGAGGTGGTGCACAAAGTACTCGGCGAGCACCGGGATATCTTCGGGTCTCTCGCGCAAAGGAGGTACCTCGACGCGGACCACGTTGATCCGATAGTAGAGGTCCTGTCTGAATCGTTCTGCGGCGACTAACTCCTCCATATTGCGATTGGTGGCAGTGATCAGTCGCACGTCAGCCTTCAGGGTTTCGGTAGAACCAAGCGGCTGGTATTCGCGCTCCTGGAGCACTCTCAGCAGGCGAACCTGCATTGCCGGCGACACGTCACCGATCTCGTCCAGGAACAGGGTGCCACCCTCGGCTGCAGCGAAGCGGCCGGGCTTGTCCTTGCGTGCGTCGGTGAATGCACCGGCCATGTAGCCGAACAATTCGCTTTCCAGCAGCGTGTCGGGCAACGCCCCACAGTTGACGGCCACAAAGGGCTTTTCCCGACGTGGGCTCAGCTTGTGCAGCGCACGGGCCACCAGTTCCTTCCCGGTGCCGCTCTCACCCACGACCAGGCAGGTTGCCCCGCTCTCGGCGATGCGCGGCAAGACCTTCAACACCTCCTGCATGCGGTGACTGTGGGCTGCTATGTTCTCAGGCCCCAGATTGCCGAGTAACTCTTTCCGCAGCTCTTCCAGCGCTGACAGATCCCGGAAAGTTTCAGCCCCGCCAATGACGTGGCCGCCAGCGCCTCGCAGCAAAGCTGTGCTCACGCTGATAGGAACTTCTCGTCCGTCGGCGGACAATATGGTTATGGGCCGACCAACCAGGGGCTTGCCTGTCTCCATGGTATGGCGCAGCGCGCAGTCCCGCTCACAGATGCTGGCCCGGAAGACCTCACAGCAGGGCTTGCCCAGCGCCTCGGCTTGGGAAACGCCGGTGATCTTCTCCGCCGCGCGGTTGAAAGAAGTTATGTGCCAATCGGAATCGACGGTGAAGACACCGTCAGATATGCTGTTCAGGATAGCTGCGGTCCCTGGATCTGACTCCCGCTTGTTCATTTCGCTTGTTAGCCTCTCAGCCTCCGGGGACTTCCGCGCAGCTTCAGACGGCATTGTACCTCTAACCTGGGCCATGACCAGTGTATCCTACCCGCTGTCCACTTCAGCAAAGGCTGACCTCGGGTTAAAGCACGAGCTGCGCCATGGCAATGTGCAAGTCTGTCCTGTCGTAAGGCAACCGCTTAGAGCAATTTAAGTATGTGTAACGAATTGCCGATAAAGGAAGTATGCCAGCA
>CBDUSI010000124.1:0-12977 GCA_965370045.1 uncultured bacterium
GCGCGGGCCGCCTTGGGGGTGACCTCCAGGCGCGCGGACGAGCCGGTGCCGCGCAGCTTGGGCTCGGGCTTGGCTTTGGGCTTGGGCTCCTTCCTGGGAGCGGGCTCGCCGGCCAGCGACAGGCAGGGAAGCAGCAGGGCGGCGGCGAGGAGTGGGAGACGCTTTCCGATCATTCCCGGTACCCCCTTCGAGGTAGCTGTCATTCCTCCGGCGAGAAGTGTCAACCGTCCGCGAGCATGAGGGTTATGTAACCGGTAAGGGCCGCCCCGGTCATGTCCCGGAGAGAATAAATAGATGATGGCAGCCCGGCGGGGCGCCGGGTGCGCACAAGCCGCGGCACGTCAATGGCTTGCGTAAGCCTGCTGCCTAGCCGCCGGCCTCTCTGAGCATCCTGCCGATCAGCGCCACGTGCTTGCGCTCCTCAGCGACCAGCTCGTAGAAGGCCTTGCGCACCTCGTTGCCCCTGGCCGACTCGGCGCACAGCGAGTAGAAGAGCACCGTGTCCTTCTCGGCGCCCAGCGCGAAGCGCAGCGCGTCGGCCACCGAGGCCATGCCGGCCACTGCGCCGACCGCGCCCTCCGGCTTGGGGAACACCTTCTGCGAGACCACCGCCCGGACGTAGGCGTCCACGTCGGGGTCGTCCCAGTATTCCTCGGTCTTGGCGCGGGCCAGCTCTCCGGCCATGTCCTCGAAGGTGGCCAGGTGCTCCTTCTCATCGGCGGCCAGGGTCCGGAAGGTGGCTGCCATCTCCTCGTCGCTCACCGACTCGGCCGCGGCGGAGTAGAAGGCCAGACCCTCCTGCTCCATGCCCACGGACATCTTGAGGGCTTCGAGGTCGCTGAAGGCTCCCCGGGTCGCTGCAATCATGCTCGGCTTCCCTCTACCCGGAAAGGGCCTGGACCTTCTCGACCAGCGTGGCCTTGGACTGCTGGCCGACCAGCTTGTCGACCATCTCGCCGCCCTTGAAGAAGGCCACGGTGGGCACGCTCATCACCCCGTTGGCCGCCGCGGACTGGGGGCACTTGTCCACGTCGGCCTTGCCCACCTTGACGCCCTCGGGGGCCTCGCTGGCGAACTCGGCTAAAGTCGGCGCGAAGGCCTTGCAGGGCCCGCACCACTCCCCGTAGAAATCGACCACGGCCACGCCGTCGTGCTTGAGTATCTCGGACTCGAAGTTGTCGTCGGTCAGTTCAATCTCTTCAACCATGAGTGGCTCCTTTCTCTCCGGTCAGTTCTCCCGGTAAATCACGTCGTCGTAGAAGCGCTCCAGGCGCAGCTTGTGGGCCTTCTCCTGGACGGCCAGGAAACGGCAGAGCTTCTTGATGCGGGGGTTCTTGACCGCGCGAGCCATCGCCGTGTACGCCTCGATTGCCTGAAGCTCCCGCTTCATGGCGTAGATCAGCACCTCCTGGAAGGAGGCCCGGGCGCTCAGCACCGTTGACTTGAGGTACTCGGCGATGTGCAGGTCGGCGGCGATGCCGGTGATCTTCTCGTGGATGAACTTCTTGCCCTTGGCCACGTCGGAGACCAGCTTGATGTGGCGTTTCTCCTCGGCGGCCAGGTCCTTGAGCAGTGCCCGGGCGGTGGCGTCCTCGGTTTTCTTGGCGAAGCTGGAGTACAGCTTGTAGGCCCCGCGCTCCTTGGCCGCGGCCTTGCGGAGAACCATCTTCACCGACAGGCCCTTGCGGGCCGGCTTCTTCCGGGCGGTCGACTTGCGCTTGGCCATGTCATTCTCCTCGCTCGCGGGCTGTCCAGTTATTATACCAGATTGCGTCCGCGTTTCTTCCCGGAACGCACCGCGCGGAGAAAGCGTCGCTCCAGCCGGCGGCCGGCGCGCAGCCCGGCGCTCAGGCTCGCGACCGGCAGTGCCCCTCCCGCGCTCATGCCGTGCCCGCCGGCCGGGCCCTCTCCGCCGGCGGCCGCCTGGGCCAGCCGCCAGGCCTCGCGCCCCCAGCGCAGCGAACGCACCGAGAATACCTGCCGCCGGTCCCAGTACCCGTGGGCCAGGGCGAACTCTGTGCCCTCCAGGCGGACCAGCAGGTCCACGGCGACCGCCGGGCCCTCCCGCCCGGCGAGCTTACCCATGGCGCTGACCACCGTCCGGCCGTAAGAGCGCGCGCCGTCCAGGGCGTCCTCCAGCATCCGGTAGGTGTAGTGCGGCAGGCGGGGGCGCTCGATGCGCGCCAGCAGGCGGTGGTCCACCAGGGGGAAGAGCCAGCGGTAGGCCTCCTCGTCGGCGCGGGACGCCTCGCGGCCCAGGGCCTGGGTGTCGGTCTTTATCCCGTAGAAAAGGGCGGTGGCCAGCCGGGACGAGGGCTTGTGGCGGACGGCCAGGAGCAGCTCGGCGGCCATGGTGGAGGTCGCCCCGCAGGCCCGGCGCAGGCGCGAGCCCAGCCCGGCGGTGGAGGCCCCGTAGTGGTTGTCGAGCACCGCGGTAACCTGCTCGTCCGCCCCCAGCGGATTGTTGCCGCTGCCCGGCGAGGAGTCCACCAGTACCACGGCGGGCCGCTTGGCGAAGTCCAGGGAGGAAAGCTCCCGGGCGGGCACACGCAGGAGTTCGACCATGGCGCGATTCTCGGGGCGGTCTATGCTGCCGGCGTAGGCCAGCCGGGCGGTCAGGCCCAGCTTCTCGTCGAACAGCCGGGCCAGGGTCCAGCCGGCGGCCAGGGCGTCGGGGTCGGGGTAGTCGTGGGTGAGGATCAGTGCCCGGCGGCGTCCCTTCATCGCCGAAGAGAAGCGCTTCCAGGCGCGTTTCCCCCATACGGTCGCCGGCGGCAGCTTGCTCCTGGCCAATCGGGCTCCTTCCGATTCCAGACCGCCGGGAGTCTAGCGCGCCTCGCTGAGCTTTTCAAGGAAGGGCCCGGGCGCCGCCTCGCCCAAGAAGCGGGCGATCTCTTTCCCTTGCGAGTCGAGGATGATGATCGTCGGGTAGTCGCCCTTGAAACGCTCCTTGGCGGCCTGGGCCAGCTTGTCGGTGGTGTCCGAGCCGTCCACGCGCAGGCGCACGAAGCGCTCCATGCCGTCGACGACCTTCCCGTTCCTGAAGAGCGTCTTGTCCAGCACCTTGCAGTAGGCGCACCAGGTCGCGTAGAAGTCGATCACTATCGGCTGGCCCTCGGCCCGGGCCGCATCAAAGGCCTCGACGCTGTAGGGCTGCCACTGGACCTCGCGGTGGTCCCCGCCGGGCGCCTCGGCGGTCACCTTGACGGGCAGGACGAAGTCCACCGCGCCGGCCAGCGCCCCGGTGCGCACCGAGTAGCCCATGCCCAGGTAGGCGGCCAGCACCAGGCTGATGCCCCCGACGCCGGCCACCAGCCCGCGCTTGTGCGTACCCTCGGGCAGCTTGCGGGAGGCCAGCACCAGGACCAGTCCCAGCCCCAGGGCGACGACCAGCCCGATCCAGCCGTAGAACCCCAGGGGGATGAGGTCCTTCACGAAGTAGAGGCCCAGGGCGGTCATGATCACGCCGAAGGCCACCTTGACGTAGACCATCCAGGGGCCGGGCCGGGCCACGATCCCCGGGAAGAGACCCGCAATGATCAGCAGCGCGCTCATGCCCCAGGCGAAGGCGAACAGGCTGAGTCCGCCGAGGACCACGTTGCCGGTCTTGCCCACCACGGCGAGCACGGCCAGGAGCGGCGCCGAAACGCACGGCGAAACCACCAGGCCCATGACCAGTCCGGAGACCAGCAGCATGGGCAGGCTGCCGGCGCCCTGGAGCCTGCCCAGCTTGCTGGTCAGCGAGGCCGGCAGGGCCAACTCGTAGGCCCCGAACATGCTCAGGGCCAGCGCGGCCATCACCAGCCCGACCACGCCCAGCAGCCAGGGGTTGTTGGCCAGGCTGCCGATGGCCCGGTTGGTGGAGGTGGCGATGATTCCGAGTGTCGCGTAGGTAATCGAAATCCCCAGGACGTAGACCAGCGTGTAGAGCAGCAGCAGGGACTTCTTCTTGGTCCCGTCCTTGCCGCCCGCGGCCCCGCCGATCAGCGCCACGGTCACCGGAATCATGGGGTAGACGCAGGGGGTGAAGGCCACCAGCAGCCCGGCCAGGAACGCGCCCAGGATCGCGAAGACCCCCCCGCGGGCCAGGAGGCGCCTGTAGCTGCTCTCTTCGGCGGGCGGCGAGATGGTCTGCGGCGCGGAGGTCTCCACTGCAACCGGCGGGGAGGTCTCCGTACCAGGGGGCTTGACGGCCTTGCCGCTCACCGGGACGGCGAGCTCGAACCTCTGCGACTCCGGCGGGAAGCAGGCGTTCTTCGTGCAGCCCTGAAAGCCGACCTCCAGCGTGAACTTAAGCTCCGTGGGCTGATCCTCGGGGACCAGCACGGGGACATCGAAGCTTACCGGCTTCGTATAGTATGCGACGACCTTCTCCTCGAACTTGTCGAACTTCTTCTCGCCGGCCGGCAGGCTGAACTTCCCGAGACGGGCCCGCGTCCAGGCGCCGGTCAGCATCAGCTTGACTTTGTGCCGGTAGAGCTTGACGCCCTTCGCCGGCGTTAGAGTAACCTTGACGACCGCCCGTCCGCCAGGTGCCACCGAAGAAGTCAGCAGCTTGGCGTCCGCCGTGCCGGCCTCCCCCGCGACGGCGCGCGAGCCGGCGCTGACCAGCAGCGCGAGCAGTACCGGCAGGACGACAGCTTTGCGGCGCATGGTTCTCGTCCTCCTGGAGGCGGGGCTCACTCCACGTTTACCGCGGCCGCGCTCTCCCAGATGCCGTGCAGGTTGCAGTTGACGAAGGCCTGCAGCGTTCCCGACTTCTTGAGAATCAGCGTTGCCTCAACGACCGGGGCGGCCCGGCCGGGCTCGAAGTCGAAGCGCGCCAGGTGGACGTAATCCTGGTAGAGGTCCACCCAGCGGATGAAGTGCTTGGGCTCGTTGGGATGTGCCAGCGCCTTGCCGACCTCGACCGTGATCTTGAAAGGCTCGCCGGCCTTCACGGCTCCCGGCAGGGTCAGCGTCGCGGTGTGTTTCTTGTCGAGATCGTTCGGCGGATCGCCGGCCTTGTTTATCTGGGCCCAGAGATCTACTTCCGGCATTTCAATTCCTCCGTTCGCTGGGGGCTCCAACTCGGACTGCCGGGCGCCCCCACATCGACCCCGGCGGTCCCTGACCATTTGCCTTCCAGCTACTCCTTTTGGCCCTCGATGGGCCGGGGCTTGCAGAGCACGTTCTCCTCGATGGCCACCCGGCCGCAGCTTCCGCAACTGAACTTCATCTCGGCCAGCTTGGGAAAGCAGACGTGCCGGGGGTCGGCGTCGGTGCGCCCGCAGTGGGTGCACTCGTAGGCCCGGGTCGCGGCGGGGCCCGGCGAGCAGAGGTGCCCCTTCTCGTCGACCTCTTTGCCGCAGCTGGGACACTCCTCGTCAGCCATCGGTCTTCCTCCCTCCGGCGGCTGGTCCCCGCTCAATTCCCTTCCAAGGAAACAATGGCCGCCGTGCCCCGGGTATTCCCGAAAAGGTTCTTTCCGCGCAACCTGGAATAGCCGGGCGGGCGCCTCCCGTCAAAAGCAGAAAGCCCGCTCAGGGCTTGGGATTCGCCGCCCGGCCGATGAACAGGATGCTCCCCGACTTCCGGTCGCGGATCAGGAAGAGGAAGGGATGGTCAGCGCGGAAGACCTCCGGTGGCGGGGGGCCATGGCTGCTGCCGTTCTTGGGACGCATCACCACCGCAGTAGCCGCGGCGGCCTCGCTGCCCTCCTCATTGACCTCCACGAAGGCCTTGTGGACCACCGCGGAGATGAACAGCGAATCGGGGTTGTCGGGCGCAAGCCCGTCCATCCCCGAGAAGTCCGCCTTCATGGTGAAGGCGTCAATCATGCCCAGCGCGGCCAGGGGCTTCGCCAGGCTGAACGCGGAAGTCATCCTGAAGCGCGGCAGGTATATCTTGACCCTGCGAGGATAAACATGGTCAATCCAGTCGTCCAGCTTCTTCGCGGTCAGCGCCTTCTCCAGTGCCGCCAGGCCGTCGACCTCCTCGGGCAGGAGAACGATCATCGAAAGCTGGCGGCCCACATAGGGCAACTCCAGAAGCTTGAATCCCTTTTCCTTCCGGTAGCCGAAGACCCCGTCCTGGAACATGGTGGGCACCTTGACGCTCTTCCTGGCCGTGAGGTGAAAAGGCGCGTCCTTGGTTTCCTTCTTCTCGAACTTGCTGATCCAGTCGCCCTTGAAGTAGACGGCGTTGGTCAGGACCAGTCGCGTGCTCTTGTCGAGAATGCCGCGCGCGAGCAGTTCCTTGATCCTGTCCCCGGTCTGTTTCTCCACCCAGGAGTTGATAGTCTTGCGGGCGCCCTCGGTGTCCTTCTTGAAGTCCACCGTATTCAGCCCCGCGCCGTAGCATTGCTTGTTGAGCGACACAAACGCGGGCAGGAACCTGTGACCCTTCCCGCCCCACAGCGCGTTGGCCACCGAGAGCTGGAACTTGTCCTTCTCTCCCGCCGCGTTGAGGTCGTAGACCAACGCGCCGATGGCGGGGTGGAGATTCTCGTCTTTGAGGGTGAAGCGCAGCGCCTTCTTCATCTGCGCGGCGGTCTTCCCCCGCGCACCGGCTGCGGTCATGGCCAGCGCGCTGGAGACGCTGAACGGCGAGCAGAAGAAGTTCTTGCCCTTTTTCTCGGCGGCCAGCCGGGAGTAAAGGTCCAGCGCGAAGCGGTTGTTGCCCTTGACGGCCGCGGCGAAGTCGGCGGGGGTGGTCTTGGGACGAGCCGCCGGGCCAGACTTGAGCGGCTTCTTGACGGCCGTGCCGCCGGGCGGGGGCTTCTTCGGCGGCTTGGCCGGCGGCTTGGGGTCCTCCCCGCATCCGGCGACGAGCAGCGCGAGACAGACTGAAAGGAACAGCTTCGATTTCACCGGCGCACCTCCTGAGCATAAGGGGAACGGTGACCTGCCCGGCCCCGCTCCTGCTTCCGTCTTTTCGGGCCGCATTATATCCGGCAACCAGGGGACCGTAAAGGGGATACGCGCGGCCCGCCTTGACCACTGCCCCGCGGCGGGTTATAATTGTGAGCGAGGTGATGTGCAGATGATTTCGCAGGGACACAAGAGCCGCCTGGACGATGGCGTGCTGATTCTCAACCGCTCATGGCTGGCGGTGCACGTGGCCAGTGTGCGCCGCGCGGTATGCCTGATGGCCCTGGGCCACGCGCACGCGGTCGACCCCGAGGACTTCTCCACCCACGACTTCGAGGCCTGGATGGATTTCTCCGAGGGCGGCAACGGCGACTGCATCCACGCGGTGAACTTCCTCTTCCGCGTGCCGGAAATCGTGGTGCTCACCGGCTACGACGGGCGCCGCTCGCGGGGCATCAAGCTCAGCCGGCGCAACGTCATGGAGCGCGACGAGTTCACCTGCCAGTACTGCGGCCGCAAGTTCGACGTCTCCCGGCTGACCATCGACCACGTCATCCCCCGCAGCCGCGGCGGCCGGACCGTCTGGGAGAACGTGGTCGCGGCCTGCACCAGCTGCAACGACCGCAAGAGCGACCGCACTCTGGAGGCCACGGGGATGACCCTCACCCGCACTCCGCGCCGCCCGCGCTGGGTGGCCGGCCTGGGCACCCGCCGGCCCCACGCGCGCAAGGAAAGCTGGCAGCGCTTCCTGGCTGGCACGCCCGGCGGCGGGGTTATCGTGGCCTGAAGGCCGCTCTTCAAGCAGCCCCCGAGAAGAGAACGATGAACACCGACCTCCAGCGCCTGGACCGCTGGCGCCTGCGTCTGGCCAGGGGCGGCAACATGGAGGTGCCGGCCGTCGTTTACGCCTCCGAAAAGCTGCGCATTGAACTCGACGC
This sequence comes from uncultured bacterium, assembly GCA_965370045.1. Classification (GTDB taxonomy): domain Bacteria; phylum Planctomycetota; class SZUA-567; order JAKLDR01; family JAKLDR01; genus CAZONU01. Next base: position 7,790 of record CBDUSI010000124.1, read on the forward strand.
GATCAGGCAGCTGGCCGCGGCGGCTTCGGTCCCCAGCGTGAAGAAGGCGCTGGCCACCCCGGACATCCACGTGGGCTTCGGCGTGCCCATCGGTTGCGTGATGGGGGTGACGGACGTCATCGTCCCCGCCGCGGTGGGCTACGACGTCAATTGTGGCATGAGGTTGCTGACCACGCCGCTGGACGCCGCCGAGGCCGCGCCCAAGCTCAAGGACCTGGCCCGCAGCATCGCCCGCGACGTGCCCCTCGGCGAAGGCCACAGCAACGTGCGCCTGTCGAAGAAAGACTTCGAAGCGGTGCTCTCGCGCGGCCTGGCCGGGCTGCCAGATGTTACCTCCGGCTCCGACCGCTGGACGGAGTGTCGCCGGCCGGATGAGGAAAGGGCCGACGCAATCTGGTGTGAGGACGGCGGGTCGATGGACGGAGGGCTTTCCGGGGTCTCCAGGCGCGCCTTCGAGCGGGGCATCAAGCAGCTCGGCACGCTGGGCGGGGGCAACCACTTCATAGAAATGCAGCGCGTTGAAAGGGTGGATGATCCCGAAACCGCCGCCGCCTGGGGCGTCCGCGAGGGGCAGCTGGTGGTCATGATCCACTCCGGCTCGCGGGGCTTCGGCCACCAGGTGGGCGACGAGTACATGCGCGGCGCGCGCAAGGGCGGCACGAAGGGCAAAAAAGGCCGCCGCGAGGAGGGCCTGGCCTGCCTGGAACTCGACAGCCGCGCCGGGCGCGCCTATGTGGGGGCCATGAACGCCGCGGCCAACTTCGCGTTTGTGAACAGGCAGGTGATGGCCGCGTTGGTCCGCCGCAACTTCCGGCACTTCTTCGGCGAGTTGGCCATGCCCTCGGTCTACGACGTTCCTCACAATATGGCCAAGCTCGAAGAGCACGAGGGCCGCAAGCTCTGGGTGCACCGCAAGGGCGCGACGCGTGCCTTTCCGCCGGAGAGGATGACCGGCCCGTTCGCCGCGACCGGCCAGCCGGTGCTGATTCCCGGCTCAATGGGGACGGCCAGTTACCTCTTGGCGGGGATAGCGAGCGGCGCGGAGAGCCTGTTCTCGGTCAACCACGGCGCCGGGCGGGTGATGAGTCGCACGGCGGCCGCGGGTCGAAGGGGGAAGGCCGGGGCAATCTCCAGGCACGATCTGGAGAGGGCCATGCAGGGGATCGAACTCGTGGCCGCCAGCCTCAAGGGCGCGCTGGAGGAAGCGCCCCAGGCGTACAAGGACATCGACGCGGTCATTGAAGTCGTCGCCGGCGCGGGCCTCGCCAAGGTCGTCGCCCGCTTCCGCCCGCTGGCGGTGCTGAAGGGCTAGGATGGACGCCAAGGCGCGCAAGAGGCGGCATGCCGCGCCCCTCCTATGCGGTCTCGGGATAGCAGTATTCCTCATTGCGGCTGCGGGTATCGGCACTGTCTTCGGGCGCTGGCGCTACGAGGCGCGGACAGAAGCAGCTCTCTTTCGGATAGAGAGGACCGGGAGTCCACAGGCGATTCAGGCCGAGATAGAGAAGCTCGGAGGGCCGAGCGAAGCCGCCCGCAGGGTCGCGGACTATCTCCGGCGCCCCGATCACGATTCCAAGATGGCCTACATTGCCGTGACGCTCCTGAGGGAGTGCGGATCGTCCGCTTTTCCGGAGCTTGCCCGTATGCTGGAGGACAAGAATACGGAGTTGGCCTATTCCGCAATCAGGGCTCTTGCGGAAATGGAGGCGCCGGGCAGCGACGACGTGTTGGCCCAAGCCATGGGCCACAGCGACATGTACGTGCGCGAGGAGGCCGCGCGCGCGCTGCTTGAGCGCAAGTCCCCCCAGGTTGAGAGCATGCTGGCCGTCCTGGCCCGAGGCGGCAAGGAATCCCGGACCAACGCCGTATGGGCATTGCGTAAGCTCAAGGCTCCCGAAGCCATAGGACCTCTGGTAGCGGCGATGGGCGACCCCGAAGAGGACGTGAGAGAAGCGGCCATGTGGGCAATGACCGGCTACGGCAAGCAGGGGGTCAAGCCTCTGATGTCCGCTCTTCGTCACAGGAACGCCGAGACCAGGTATCGCGCCGCCCGGGCGTTGCGGGAACTGGCCGACCCGGAATCAGCCGAGGCCCTGGCGGCGGCGCTGGAGGACGACAGCGAGGCCGTGCGCGACATGACCACGTGGGCGCTGGGCAAGCTTCACACGCCCGGAGCGTTCCAGGCGGTGGTCAGCCGGCTCACTCACCAGCAGGCCCATGTCCGTGCGCCAGCGGCCGCAGCTCTGGGTGACATAGCTGACAAGCGTGCGCTGGGGCCGCTGGTGAAGGCTGCCGACGACGATGCCCCAGAGGTCCGAGAAGAAGCGACGCGCGCCCTCGGCAAGCTGAAGGACCCTAGAGCGGTCAAGCCGGTCATAAGAAGACTGGGCGATCCCGAAAGAGACGTTCGGGTCGCTGCCGCGGTCGCACTCGGCCTGATCGGCGATCCCTCGGCAATGAAGCCGCTGGTTGCCGCATTCCGGGATGACTGCTCCGGGGTCCGCGGCTGGGCCGCTTGGGCGCTGGGCAAGATAAAGGACCCGGAAAGGCTTGCCCTGGTTGCCCCCCTGCTTGAGGAGGAGAGCGAAGACGTGCGCGTAGCCGCAGTCGAGGCGATAGCCCACGTCGGCGGCCAGCGCGGGCTGGGCCTGGTGATGGGCCGACTGAAGGACCGCAGCAAGTCGGTGCGAAGCGCGGCTGCGAAAGCGTTGGGGGGCTTCAAGGACGCTTCTGCGATTGACCCGCTGATTGCCTGCCTTCGTGACGAGCACAAGTGGGTGCGTCAGACGGCAGCGCGGTCTTTGGGGCAGCTTCGCGCAGTGCAAGCCGTCGAGCCTCTCGTCGCCGCCCTCAAAGATGTCGATCATACCGTCCGCCGGGAAGCTGCGAAGGCACTCGGCAAGATCGGCGACTCCCGCGCGTTCGAACCGCTCCTGAAGGCGCGCGACGACAAGGGCGATATGGCCGCATTCGCGGTTGAAGCGGCGCTCGAGAAGCTCAAGTGCCCGTTCAGCGACGAGCGGCTGGAGGCGCTGGCGAAGGACAAGGACCCCTGGATTCGCTGGATGGCGGAGAAACGATTGAAAAGGCGACGGAAACAGGCGCCCGGTCCCAAGCCTCAATCGCCATAGATGGCCTGTAAAATCGGCCCTTGAGGTCACACCTCACTGCCATCCACCTCTCTCGATTGACATTCCGAGCCCTCAGCGGTTAAACTCTAAGTCATGGCTGACGACAGATCCGGAACCCTGACCGGCCAGCGCCTGGGCACCTACCAGCTCATCTCCAAGCTGGGCCAGGGCGGCATGGGCGCGGTCTACAAGGCCCGGGACATCTCCCTGCAGCGCAGCGTCGCGGTGAAAGTGCTGCCCACCGCGCTGGCCGCCGATCAGACCTACGTCAAGCGCTTCGTGCGCGAGGCCCGCGCGGCGGCCCGGCTGAGTCACCCGAATCTCATCCATATCTACCACGTCGGCCAGAAGCAGGGGCTCTACTACTTCGCGATGGAGTTCATCGAGGGCCAGAGCCTGTTCGCGCGCATAAGGACCGGCGGCCCGCTGACCATCGAGGAGTTCCTGCGCGTCGGAGGCCAAACGCTCTCCGCCCTCCAGAAGATCCACTCCGCGGGACTCACCCACCGCGACGTCAAGAGCAGCAACGTGATCATCGAGAACGGCTCCGGCCGCGCGGTGCTCATGGACTTCGGCCTGGCCAAGGAGCACTCGACCAGAGAAGACGAGCCGGCCCTGACCAGCGCGGGCACCGTGCTGGGCACGCCCGAGTACATGAGCCCGGAGCAGGCCGAGGGAGGGGAGGTCGACGCCCGCAGCGACATCTACTCCTTGGGCATCATGGCCCACGAGATGCTCATCGGGCGGGTGCCCTTCACCGGCAAGTCGGCCATCGCCATCCTCCGCCAGCAGGTGGATGCGGAACCGCCGGCACTCTCCGCGGGCCGCCCGGAGCTCCCGCCCGCGCTCGACGCCATCGTCGCCCGGGCCCTGGCCAAGACCCCCGACGAGCGCTACGGCTCGGCGGCGCTGATGGCCGCGGACCTGGTCCGCGTGGGCCACACCTCGGAACTCGCCGAGCTGGCCGCCGCCGGCCTGCCGGCCACCGCGCGAACCATCATGACCCCCATGACCGGCGGCCTGTCCTCGCCGGGCGCGCCCACCGTCCCGACCATCAAGCAGAAGTCGGCCCGCCAGGAGCCCTCCAGGAAGCGCCTGGCGCTGATCCTCGGCGGGGCCGCGGTGCTGGGTGTGCTCATCGCGGTGATCTTTCTGAGCGCGGGGAGCTGCCGGAAGAATGGAGAAGACGGGGAGCCGCCTCCCAACGGAGTGAAGCCCCCGCCGCCGGCCAGGCCCGAGCCGGGCCGGGTGGGCGAGCTGGTCCCCAAGACCGGCGGCGCCCCGGTGCGCGTGCGGATACTGAGCATCGAGGGCACCCTCGCCGAGGTCCAGGAGTTGGACGCCGAAGGGAAGAAGGTCGGCGGGCCCGTGAAGATCGACCTCTCCCAGTTCAGCGAGTTCAGGGCCGTCAAGAAGCCCGGCTCCCCGGAGACCCCGGGAAAGTAGCGCCCGGCGGAGCCGAGCGCCCTCGATGACCACCCCGGCAAACGATATCCCCTCGCCGCCGGAGCGGCGGCCGCTGCCGCTCGCGCTGGTCCTGGCCCTGCCCGCACTGGCCTTCCTCCTGGCGACTGGGCTCAACTACGGCGGGCAGAAGATCACCGGGCCGGACGAGCCGCGCTACGCCGCCGCCGCACGCGAGATGCTGCACAGCCGCGACTGGACCGTCCCGCGCTACAACGGCGAGGTCCGCCTCGAAAAGCCCATCCTCATCTACTGGTCCTGCGCGTTCTTCTCGATGATCTTCGGCGCCGGCGGACTCGCCTGCCGGCTGGGCCCGGTGCTCGCCGGGTTGGGCACCGTGCTGGTGGCCGCCGCCCTGGGCGCGCGGCTCTACGGCCGGAGGGCGGGGCTGCTTGCCGGCATGGTGCTGGCCACCTCCTGGTTCTTCCCCAAGATAGGGCGGACGGTGCTCAGCGACATGCCCCTGACCTTCTTCGTCGTTGCTGCGATTGCGCTGCTGCGCGTCGCTCTCGACATCAAGCCCAAGGGCCGGCGGCGGCTGGTGCTGCTGGCGGCCTACGTCTCGTGCGGGCTGGCTGTGCTGACCAAGGGAC
>CBDUSI010000125.1:0-12536 GCA_965370045.1 uncultured bacterium
CATCGCTCGGGAGCGCCTGCCGTCACGACGCCCCATTTTTCAACGGACTGCTAGGTTGGGGGTCAGCGCGCAGGGGTTCCCCGCGTGGGCCAGCCCGTCGGTGCGGAACTGGTCGGGGTTGAAGATCACGATGTGCGGGCGTTTACTCACCGGCACCGTCCTCTTCGGCCGCGGCGCGGCCATCGGGGTTGTCGGTCATGGGCTCCAGGTGCACGACCACGTCGAGCACTCCGGGCCCGTCGGCCATCAGCCGGTGCTTGACCTCCTCGGAGATGTCGTGCCCCTCGCGGACGCTGAGCACCGGGTCGACATTGACGTGCAGATCGACCTCCAGGCCGGAGCCTGAGTAGCGGGTGCGCAGGTTGTGGACGGCGCGGACGCCCTGGGTCCCGCGGGCGAGCGCCAGAATGCGCTCCTGCTCCTCCCGGGGGGCGCCGACGTCGACCAGCTCGCCCAGCGCGGGCTTGACTATCCGCCAGCCGGCCCGCAGGATGAACAGCGCCACGATCACCGCGCCCAGGTGGTCGATGAAGGCCCACTCCGGCCCCAGCAGCTTGGTGGCCAGCACCGCCACCGCCGCGGGGATCGAGCTCAGCCCGTCGGATCGATGGTGCCAGGCGTTGGCCACCACCGCGGGGCTCCTTATCCGCCGGCCCACCGCGGCGGTCCACTGATACAAGCCCTCCTTGCCGACAATGGACACCAGCGCCGCGATCAGGGCTATCCAGCCGGGAGGTTCGGGGTGATCCTGGCGCAGGGACAGTATCGCGTGGAAGACGATTCCCCCGGCCACCCCGAAGAGCACCAGGCCGATCGCCGCGGTCATCAGCGTCTCGATGCGCCGGTGGCCGTGGGGGTGTTTCGCGTCGGCCGGCGCCGACCAGTAACGCACGCCGATGAGCACGGCCACGTCGGTGACCGAGTCGGACATGCTGTGCACCGAGTCGGCGACAATCGCCTGGCTGTGCCCCAGAATCCCCGCGGCCAGCTTGCCCGCGGAGATGGCCACGTTGGCGGCCAGCGCCGCCCAGGTGACCCGCTTGACCTGGCGAACGCGCTCCGGATCGCCGTCGACCAGGCGGTCGCTGTCGCCACTGTGTCCGTGCCCATGATCGTGAGGCATTCCCGGCTGGCTCTCCAGTGCCTTGTCGCGCTCGCAGAGCATGGTAGTTCCCCGCGCGCGATGGGTCAAGGGCGCGGCCCGCCTTGAATCCGGCCCTTGCGGAGCTTACAATTGATCCAGGAGGGGAGGCATTACATGTCCCAGGCTTTCGCCAGCATCGAAGAGACCCTCGAGGAGCTCCGCGCCGGCCGGATGATCATCCTGGTCGACGACGAGTACCGCGAGAACGAGGGCGACCTGGCCATGGCCGCCGAAAGAGTCACCCCCGAGGCGATCAACTTCATGATCACCCACGGCCGGGGGCTGGTCTGCCTGGCGCTCACCTCCGAGAAGTGCGACCAGCTGGCCCTGCCGCCCATGGCCGCCGACAACACCAGCCGCTTCGGCACCGCCTTCACCGTGAGCGTCGAGGCCGGGAGCGGGGTGAGCACCGGGATCAGCGCCGCCGACCGCGCGCACACCATCCTGACCGCGGTGCGCCCCGACGCGGCGCCTTCCGACCTGGTGCGCCCCGGGCACGTTTTTCCGCTTCGGTCCCGGCCGGGCGGCACACTGGTGCGCGCCGGGCAGACCGAGGGCATCGTCGACCTCTGCCGGCTGGCCGGGCTGGCCCCCGCGGGGGTGATCTGCGAGGTGATGAACCCCGACGGGAGCATGGCCCGCCTGCCCCACCTCCGGGAGATAGCCGAAGCGCACGGCCTCAAGGTATCCTCGGTGGCCCAGGTCATCGAGCACCGCCGCAAAACCGAAAAGCTGGTCGCGGCGGTCAGCTCCGCCAAGATGCCCACCACCTGGGGCGAGTTCCGCATCCACAACTACAAGTCGGGGCTCACCGGCGAGAGCCACATCGCCCTGGTCAAGGGCGACCTGGAGCCCGGGCGCGCGGAGTGCGCTGAGCCCGTGCTGGTCCGGGTGCACTCCGAGTGCCTGACCGGGGACGTCTTCGGCTCGCTGCGCTGCGACTGCGGCCAGCAGCTTCACCAGGCCATGGAGATGATCGCCGGCGAGGAGCGCGGCGTCGTGCTCTACATGCGCCAGGAGGGTCGGGGCATCGGCCTGGAGAAGAAGGTTCAGGCCTACGCCCTGCAGGACTGCGGCCGGGACACGGTCCAGGCCAACGAGGACCTGGGCCTGCCCTGCGACCTGCGCGACTACGGCATCGGCGCGCAGATCCTGGCCGACCTGGGCGTGCGCAAGCTGAAGCTCCTGACCAACAACCCCCGCAAGGTCGTGGGTCTGGCCGGCTACGGGCTCGAGATCGTCGAGCGGATGTCCATCGTGATCCCGCCCGGCGCCGAGAACCGCCGGTACCTCTCCACCAAGCGCGACAAGATGGGACACCTGCTGGAGGACGACGCTTAGCAGGCCGTTGAAAAATGGAGCAGCCGTGATTGGAGCCAGAATGGTTCAGATTCGAGGAGGGGTTCCGAAGTCGATGCCCAAGCATCGTCTTCGGGTTCTCGACGAAGGAGATGGGCCGTTATGGCCCAACCCGAAGGGCGGCAGGCGGTCCCGTCGCGCTGCTTCGTTCTCGGGATTCGCACGATGCCAGAGGCATCGCGCTCACCCTCGGGCCTCGCATCGCTCGGGAGCGCCTGTCGTCACGGCGCTCCATTTTTCAACAGCCTGCTAACGGCTCAGACGATACATGACGTAGCGGGTGGTCGCCCGGAAACGGTCCTCGTCCAGCCAGTAGGGCAGCTTCTCTTGCAGCAGCTTGCCGACGTGATCGATCTTCCGGCCCCAGGGTATGCGCAGCAGCCACCACAGGAAGGGCCGGCGGCGGCGCGCCGAGTCCGTGCCGAACTCGAACAGCCTCTGGCCGTATTTGAGAAAGAGCCGGCCCACCTCCAGGCTGGGCAGCACATTCTCGGTGATGTCCAGGCGCTGGGCCACCTGGAAGCCAGCGCGCTCCGCGCGGGCCACGAAGTCATCCTCGAAGAAGCACTTGTCGTAGACCCCGCCCTCGACCACCTGAAAGAGCTCGGCGACCACCAGGTGTCCCCCGGGCTCGGTCAGCTCCAGGCACTTGGGGAAGAACGCGTCCTTGGCGATGTACTGCGGGCTCTCGCCGAAGAGCAGGCAGTCGTAGGTCTTCCCCGGGCTGAAGTCCTCGAAGCCGGTCAGGTTAAAGGGAACCTCGGGGCCACATGTAATTCCGAACTGCTCGCCGTGATAGGGGTCGGGGCTCAAGCCCTCGACCGAGAGTCCGGCCTCGGCCAGCCGCTTGGACGTCCCACCCAGCCCGCTGCCCACGTCCAGCACCGACTTGACCCCCTCGGGAATCAGGCTGCAGATGGTCCGGGTGTACTCCTCCTGGGCCAGGTGGACGCCGTCCGGAGTGCGGGGCATCTCCTCGGTGAAGAGCCCGAAGTGCAGCGCTTTCAGGTTGAAGGCCTGCTGCAGGAGCTTCAGGCCAAGATCGATTCGCTTGGGCTTGGGCATGCGGGCTTCCTTCTCGGACTCATGCTGCCCCGGCGGCTTCCGGGGGGCGGCAATTGTATCTGCCTCTGCTACCCAAGCAAGCCCAGTAGTCCGCTCAAGCTTCAATCCTCAAACGGATTCTCGCCCGGATAGGGCACGCCCGCGGGCAGCGGGGTGCCGATCTCCTCGACGCCCAGCAGCTTCACTGCCTCAAAGAGCGCCTTGCCGGCCGCTTTGAACGCCACCGCCGCATGATGCGGGAAGCGCCCCCCGACGAGCACGTTACGGTAGAAGCGCGCGAAGCCGGGCACGGCGATGGCCCCGATGCTCCCGAAGGAGGCCGGGTCGATATCCAGGATCTGGCCCTCGGCGACGTAGCTCCTTAGCCCGCCCTCCGGCGCGCCCTGCAACCGGAAGATGGTCACCGGCCCGGCCTTCAGCCGGCCCTCCAGCGTCCCCCGGGTGATGTCCGGCTCCCGGCCATCCTCCATCAGCCGGTTCATGAGCACCTGGTAGCTCAGCTTGGGGTCCACCAGGCACGACGACGCCGTGTTTCCGCAGTGGAAGCCCATGAAGAGGTCTTCGCCCCGCGCGCCCGCCGGCACCATCTCGTCGGGGACGGAGTTGTTGATGTCCAGCAGCGTAGCCGGGCGCACCGAAGCCAGCTGCGCCAGGTACTCGCTGAGCGCGCCGTAGATGTCCACCTCGCAGGCGGCGGGAATCCCCCGCGCGGCCAGGCGGCTGTTGACGTAGCAGGGCACGAAGCCGAACTCGAACTCGAAGGCCGGCCAGCACTTGTTCGCGAAGGCCGCGTACCGGGCCACGCCCAGGTTATCCGCCATGAACTTCAGCAGGGCCACCTCGAACTGGGCCAGCTTGGGCAAGAGATCCGGGTAGGTGCAGCCCTCCCCCAGTTCCTTCTTCATGTCCGCGGCGACCTCGGCGATCCGCTCCTTTTCGGAGGCGGCGTCCCTGAAAATGCGCAATAGATCAAGCTCGGAGTTCTCCATGACCTCAACGCCCAGCTCGAAGAGCGGCGCGATGGGCGCGTTGCAGGCCAGAAAATCATGCGGCCGGGGCCCGAAGGCGAATATCTTGAGATCGCGGACGCCGATGACCACCCGGGCGATGTCTACAAAGTCGGCAATCCGCGGGGCCAGCTCGTCCGCGAGACCCACCGGCCGCGCGGGGATGTAGGCGCGGACCTTGCGCAGCCCCAGACTGTACGAGGCGTTAAGCAGCCCGCACAGCGCGTCGCCGCGCTCGGAAGCCAGCCCCTCCCGGCTCTCTTCCGCGGCGGCCGAGAACATGACCGGCCCACCGAAGCGCTGCGCGAACAGCGTCGCCGGACCCTCCGGGCCGAAGTTGCCGAGGTAGACAACCGCGGCGTTGCAGCCCTTCGCGGAGAGCTCATCCAGCGCCTGGAGACTATCGGCCTCCGACTCGACGACTTTCGAGCACCGGTAGGCGGCAACGCCGACATTCTCCAGCGCGGCCATCAGGCTGCCCAAGCGCCGCTCGGTGAGCTCCAGCGGGAAGCAGTCCCGCGAGACGCCCACGACTGCCAGTTTGACCTCGGGGGTGTTAGTCAGTCCGGCCACGACTCTTCTCCTTCTTCGCCTGCTACCACGCGCCGCGCGCCGCGCTGCGGATGGCGATGAGCTCCTTCATCACGTCGTGAAGGTTCCCGTTCCACTCCGCCACGCCGAAGGCGTCGTGCAGCTTCGCGTAGAGCGCGTACAGCCGCCCGTAGACCGCGTGGGCTTCGGGCCGCGGCTCGTATACGACGTCCCTGAGACCGGTCATCCGCTCCTGCGCGGCCGGGAAACTGTCATAACCGCCGCCGTTCGGGCCGGCGGCCACCGCCCCGCAGATGGCCGCGCCCAGCGCGCAGCTCTGCGAGCTCCCGCCCACCTTCATGGGCCGGCCGGTGACGTCGGCGTAGATTTGCAGAACCAGCGGGTTCTTCTCGGCGATGCCCCCGATGGTTACTACTTCCTCGACCCGGACGCCGTACTCCTCGAAGCGCTTCATGATGGTCAGCGCCCCGAAGGCGGTGGCCTCGATCAGCGCCCGGTAGGTCTCGGCCGGAGTGGTGTGCAGGGTCTGGCCGACGAGCAGTCCGGTCAGGCGCTGATCGACCAGCACCGTGCGGTTGCCGTTGTTCCAGTCCAGGGCCAGCAGGCCCGACTCCCCGGGGCGCAGCTTCCCGGCGGCGGCGGTGAGGCTCCCGTGCGAGCCGGCCTGCGGCCCGCCGGGCTGAAAGGAGTTCACGAACCAGTTGTAGAGGTCGCCCACCGCGGCCTGGCCGGCCTCCAGGCCGTAGTGGTCCGGAAGGATAGAACCGGGGACGATGCCGCAGAGCCCGGGGATGTCGGCGAGTTGCTCCTCCAGGGGCACGACCATCATGTCGCAGCCGCTGGTGCCCAGGATCTTGACCAGCGTGCCCGGCCGGATGCCCGCGCCCACCGCGCCGAGGTGGCCGTCAATTGCCCCGACCGAGACGGGAATCCCCGCCGGCAGGCCCAGCCTGTGGCCCCAGACCTCCGACAGCTTTCCGGAGAGAGTCCCGGCCGTTTCGACTCTCTCGTAGAGGCGCGCGCGCAGCTTGCCGAGCTGGGGGTCGAGCTCGCGCAGGAACTCCTCGTCGGGCAGGCCGCCCCAGTCGGGGTGGTACATGGCCTTGTGCCCGGCGGCGCAGACGCAGCGCACAGTGGACTCGGGCTTCTCGGAGCCGCAGAGCACCGCGGGCAGCCAGTCGGCGCACTCCACCCAGGACTGCGCGGCGTCAAAGACGTGATACGAGGTCCGCAGGCAGTGGAGTATCTTGCTGAAGAACCACTCCGACGAGTAGACCCCGCCGCACTTGGCCAGGTACTCGGGGCGCATCTCGCGGGCCAGATCAGTGATCTCCCCGGCTTCGGCGTGGGCGGTATGGTCCTTCCAGAGCCAGGCCATGGCCGCGAGCTCCTCGGCGAAATCGGGCTGCATGGCCAGCGGCGCCCCCTCGGCGTCCACGGGCAGCGGCGTGCTGCCGGTGGCGCCGACCCCGATGCCGATTACTTTGTCGGAGTTGAAATCCTTCTCGGCCTCGGACGCGGCGGCCAGGGCGCCCTTGATGGCGGCCTCGGCGCCCTCGAGGTACTCGGCGGGGTGCTGGCGGGCGAGGTTGGGGTCGCGGGAGGAGAGCAGGATGCCGGCCTCACCGCGGGTGTAGTCGTGAACAAAGGCGCCCAGTTCCCGGCCGTCGGTCACGTCGGCGACCAGCGCGCGGACGCTGTTCGTCCCGAAGTCCAGCCCCAGGGCGTATCCGGCCATAGTCCTCCGCCTCCCGATGATTTCCGTCATCCCCTGTGTACCGGTCCCGGCAGGAAAGTCAAGTTGAGGGAGAGCCGCCAACTCATCGACTATTGACGGCGGTGCCGAGCGCCGGTATACTTGTGATGAAAGGAAAGGAGCGCCGGGGTATGAGCGACGAGAACAAGATCGTTGACGACGAAACAGAATCGGGAGAGCTTGTCTTCAAGGACCAGGAGGAGCGCGTCAAGTTCTACAGCGAGAAGCTGACGTTCTTGTGGGGAAAGTACCTTACGCTCGTCCACCTGATAATAAGCTTGTCCGGGGCCACCGTACTGGTCTTCTTCAACTCCATCAAACTGGGCGAGCTGGACAAGTATGTCAGCACGTGGAGCGCCTGCGTGGCTGTCATTGCCGCGGGCCTGGCCCTCATCTCCTCGATTGGCTGGCGCCTCACCGCCCAGTACTTCATGGAGCGAGAGGTATTCGGCAGCCGTCCAGACGCCGAGGAGTACTACAAGTTGGTCCGCCCGCATGATGTGGCAACGACGTACAAGAAGCATGAACGCCGGGTAGTCCACTGGTTGTACAAGGTCGTTCCCTTCCCATCCATCTTGTTGTTGGTGGCATCCTGGATATTGCTGCTGTTTTTCATTATGCGGAATACCTAGCCCGCCGTTGACTCCCGGCGCGCCGGGCCCTAGAATGTAGCGCCGGGACACCGCTGGAGGTGAAGGACGTGGCAGGGAAGCGTCGCGCGCTCGTAACCGGCATCACCGGCCAGGACGGCTCTTACCTCGCCGAGCTGCTGCTCGCCAAGGGCTACGAGGTCCACGGGATCGTGCGGCGAAGCAGCACGTTCAACACCGGCCGCCTGGATGACATCTACCAGGATCCCCACGAGGCCGGCCGGCGGCTCTTCCTGCACTACGGAGACCTGAGCGACAGCTCCTGCCTGCGGCACGTCCTGACCCTGGCCGAGCCCGACGAGGTCTACAACCTGGGCGCCCAGAGCCACGTGCGCGTCTCCTTCGACCAGTCGGAGTACACCGCCGACGTGGTCGCCACCGGCACGCTGCGCCTGCTGGAGGCGGTGCGTGACACCGGCCGGGAGGTCAGGTTCTACCAGGCCTCCAGCAGCGAGATGTTCGGCGACAACCCCGAGGCGCCCCAGAACGAAGAGACCCGATTCCGGCCCGCCAGCCCCTACGCCGTGGCCAAGCTCGCCGCCTACTGGAACACGGCTCTTTATCGCAAGGCCTACGGGCTCTTCGCCGCCAACGGCATCCTGTTCAATCATGAATCCCCCCGCCGCGGCGAAACCTTTGTCACGCGAAAGATCACCCGGGCGGCGGCGCGCATCAAGCTGGGCCTCCAGGACAAGCTCTTCCTCGGCAACCTGGACGCCTCCCGCGACTGGGGCTACGCCCCGGAGTACGTTGAGGCCATGTGGCTGATGCTTCAGCAAAGCGAGCCCGACGACTTCGTGATCGCCACCGGCCGGACCCACACGGTGCGCGAGTTCCTGGAGGCGGCCTTCAAGCAGGCGGAGCTCGACCCCGAGAAGCACGTCGAGTTCGACCCCCGCTACCTGCGCCCCGCGGAGGTGCCTCTGCTCAAGGGCGACGCCTCCAAGGCCAAGAGAGTCCTCGGCTGGGAGGCGAAGACCGACCTCGCGGAGCTGGTCCGCATCATGGTGGAAGCCGACCTGGCGCTGGCCCGCAAGGCAGCGGCCGCCAGGGACGCCTGACAGGAGAACGGGGCGTTGCCGGACACGTCATCTTCCGACAGCGGCATCTGGCCACCCGTCGGCGGGGGCTTCGGGCCATTCGGAGGGATTCCCTGGCGGGCCCAGCTGGTCAGCGCCGGCTTCATCGTCTGCGACTTCCTGGGAGTGGTCCTGGCCTACCTCTTGGCCGGCTGGCTGTATCTCACCCCCCTGTTCCAGGGCATCCGCCTGCGCACGACTTACGACCCCACTGATTTGCAGATGCTGGGTCTGGCCATGGGCCTGCTTCTCGTGCTGGTCTTCGGCGCGCTGGGGCTCTATCGCCGCGGGGTCAGCGTGCTCAACGTCGAGGAGGACGTGCTGCTCCTCAAGGGCCTGGTCTTCAGCGCGGTCACCGCCCTGGCCCTGTCATTCGTCATCCGCGACCGCCCGATTCCGCGCATAGCCCTGGTGCTGGCCCTGTTCCTGATGGTTCCCCTGGTGATCCTCGGCCGGCGCATGGTGCGGGGCCTGAGCTCCTGGCTGGTCTCGGTGGGAGTGGGCAGCCAGATCGTGGCTATCTATGGGGCGGGAGACACCGGGCGGCAGCTCGCCGACCGCCTGCTCAGGAATCCCCAGTTCGGCCTGCGCCCGGTCTGCTTCATCGATGACGATTCGGCCGACGACGATCGTGTGGTCTTCTTCGGACCGGGCCGCAAGAAGGGCCTGATGGTCGCGGGCACCGGCGAGCGCCTGGTCGAGGTCCTCAAGGAGAAGGAAATCAAGCTGATCTTCCTGGCCATGCCGCGCATGAGCAGCGAGCGTCTTGGGGAAGTGCAGGAGCAGTGCAAGAAGGCGGGCATCGGCTGCCACTACGTCCCGCTCTTCACCTCCGGGCCATTCAGGCGCTTCAGCATAACCTTCGTGGGCGACATGCCCCTGGTGAGCGAGCGGGCGCCGTCCTACGGAATGGTCAATCGTCTTGGCAAGCGCATCTTCGATGTGATCATCTCCGGCCTGCTGCTGGTCGCGTTTTCCTGGCTTTTCGGCCTGGTCGCGCTGCTGCTCAGGATCTACTCCAAGGGTCCCGTCTTCTTCCACCAAGAGCGCGTCGGGCAACGGGGACGCACTTTCCGTATGCACAAGTTCCGGTCCATGCACGTCAGCTCGCCGGCCTACGCCCAGAAGCCCGAATCGGGCCGCGACCCCCGGATATTCGCGCTGGGCCGCCTGCTCCGCAAGAGCAGCCTGGACGAGCTGCCCCAGCTCTGGAACGTGTTCAAGGGAGAGATGAGCCTGGTCGGCCCCCGGCCGGAGATGCCCTACATAGTCGAGAAATACAACGCCGTCCAGGGGGAGAGATTCAACGTGCTGCCGGGCATGACCGGCCTCTGGCAGGTGAGCGCCGACCGCAACCTGCCCATCCATGAGAATACGGACTACGACCTCTACTACATCTACAATCACTCCTTCCTGCTCGATCTGGTGATACTGGTTCGCACCGTCTTCGCGATGTTCAGCGGGCACTAGGAAGCACGTTCAGAACCCGTATCACAGACATTGGCAAACGGCAAAACTACGGCGCCCTGGACGAAGACACCACCACCCGAAAGCCCATGTCGTGGATGCCGACGGCGGGGTGGCTGCCGTCGCGGCACGACGACCGGCCGTACCCGGCACCGCGGCGCCAGGAGCCGCCGCGCCACACACGGCTGGTGCCGGTCACCGGCCCCGTCGGGTCAGCCTTGGGCATCCGGCCGTGGACATATTTCCCGTACCAGTCCCCGCACCACTCCCACACGTTGCCGCGCAGGTCATACAAGCCCCAGGCATTGGGCTTCCTCGTGCCCACCGGATGGGTTGTGCTCCCGGAGTTGGCATCGCTCCAAGCGTAATCGCCCAGGGCGCCTTCATCACCTCCAGAGTAGAACCTCGTCCGCGTCCCCGCCCGACAGGCCCACTCCCACTCCGCCTCCGTCGGCAAGCGGAATTGGCCCCGCTCCTTGCCCAGGGCATTCAGATTCTTCAGGAACTCCTGGCAGTCGTCCCACCTCACGCACTCCACCGGGTTCTTCGCACCCTTGAATGCGCTGGGGTTCGTGCCCGTCACCTTCTCCCAGACTTCCTGGGTCACCTCGTACTTGCCGATATAGAAGGGCTTGGTTATCCGCACCCAGTGCTGGGCCTCGTCTTCGCTCCGGCCCTTCTCCTCCGCCGGACTGCCCATCAGGAACCGGCCCCCGGGGACGAGCACCAGCTCCAGCTTGATACCGTCGCCGAGATCCACGGCCTTCTCGACCGGCAGGCCGAGCCGCGTAGCCGCCGCCGTCTGCCGGCTCCGGGCTTCGGCAGCATCGAACCACCAGACCGTCCACGTCTTCCAGAACCAGCCGCCGAAAACCCCCAGGGCGACAACAACGCCCAAGCCCACGTAGAAACGAGTCAGGCTCCGAACCCGCTTGGGCGCTGCTGGCTGATCGGCGGCTTCCGGCATGGCCCCTCAAACTCCCCCGCAAATGGTAAGACAGACAAGCGGCAAACGGTAAGACTACGGAGTCCTGGACGAAGACAACACCACCCGAAAGCCGAAGTTGAAAATGCGGAAGCCGGGGCTGCCGACGTAGCGGCGCGACGACCGGCAGCGCAGGGCAGAATCCTCCCAGGAACCGCCACGCAACACATGGTAGGCGCCGGTCGCCGGCCCCGTCGGGTCAGCCTTGGGCATCCGGCCATGGCTGTATTCACCGTGCCAGTCCCCACACCACTCCCACACGTTCCCGTGGAAGTCGTAGAGCCCCCAGGCGTTGGGCTTCTTGGTCCCCACCGGAGGGTGTGTGGGCCCTAAGCTGCCAACGTACGAAGCGTAATCGCCCAGGGCGCCTTCATCGTCCCCAAAGCAAAACCGCGTCCTAGTCCCCGCCCGACAGGCCCACTCCCACTCCGCCTCCGTCGGCAAACGGAATTGGCCCCGCTCCTTGCCCAGGGCATTCAGATTCTTCAGGAACTCCTGGCAGTCGTCCCACCTCACGCACTCCACCGGGTTCTTCGCACCCTTGAATGCGCTGGGGTTCGTGCCCGTCACCTTCTCCCAGACTTCCTGGGTCACCTCGTACTTGCCGATATAGAAGGGCTTGGTTATCCGCACCCAGTGCTGGGCCTCGTCTTCGCTCCGGCCCTTCTCCTCCGCCGGACTGCCCATCAGGAACCGGCCCCCGGGGACGAGCACCAGCTCCAGCTTGATACCGTCGCCGAGGTCCACGACCTTCTCGACCGGAACGCCGAGCTGCGCAGCCGCCTCCGCCTGCCGGCTCCGGGCCTCGCCGGCATCGAACCACCAGGTCGTCCACGTCTGCCAGAACCAGCCGCCAAGAAGCCCCAGGACGATGGCCGCACATATGGCCACATAGAAGCGGGTCAGGCTCCGGACGCGCTTGGGCGCTGCTGGCTGATCGGCGGCTTCCGGCATGGCCCCTCAAACTCCCCCGCAAATGGTAAGACAGACAAGCGGCAAACGGTAAGACTACGGAGTCCTGGACGAAGACAACACCACCCGAAAGCCGAAGTTGAAAATGCGGAAGCCGGGGCTGCCGACGTAGCGGCGCGACGACCGGCAGCGCAGGGCAGAATCCTCCCAGGAACCGCCACGCAACACATGGTAGGCGCCGGTCGCCGGCCCCGTCGGGTCAGCCTTGGGCATCCGGCCATGGCTGTATTCACCGTGCCAGTCCCCACACCACTCCCACACGTTCCCGTGGAAGTCGTAGAGCCCCCAGGCGTTGGGCTTCTTGGTCCCCACCGGAGGGTGTGTGGGCCCTAAGCTGCCAACGTACGAAGCGTAATCGCCCAGGGCGCCTTCATCGTCCCCAAAGCAAAACCGCGTCCTAGTCCCCGCCCGACAGGCCCACTCCCACTCCGCCTCCGTCGGCAAACGGAATTGGCCCCGCTCCTTGCCCAGGGCATTCAGATTCTTCAGGAACTCCTGGC